>NZ_JAINDY010000031.1:0-575 GCF_026191755.1 Agrobacterium sp. InxBP2 | reverse complement strand
TTCCATATTCGCCTGAACTCGATTTTTGGTACCAAATCACCACTCTTAAAACAAATGAAAAATCGAATATCAATTTTCGTCGAAAAAAAAATAAATACACAACCGATTCAAATGAAAGTTGCACAGATCTTCTTCCGGCGGCTCAAAGAAGGGCCTGGTATATGGTGTTTAGCTCTAAAATTCCTTACCTTTTTTTATTTTGAAAAAAACAGCTTTTTCGACGAATGAAAAAGTCGAAAAACGTCATTTTTTCAAAAAGCAAAAAAAATCCAACGAAAACAAAGGCGAAACTGCATCAACACACTCCTAAACAAATGGAGCAGAAGCCCACGAGACCGTTTTTCAATCCTTTTTCTCCTTTTCAAGATATCCATGTTTTTCCATATTCGCCTGAACTCGATTTTTGGTACCAAATCACCACTCTGAAAACAAATGAAAAATCGAAAATCAATTTTCGTCGAAAAAAAAATAAATACACGACCGATTCAAATGAAAGTTGCACAGTTGCTTCTCCGATGCCTCCAAGAAGGGCCTGGTATATGGTGTTTAGCTCTAAAATTCCTTACCTTTTTTTA
>NZ_JAINDY010000030.1:0-456352 GCF_026191755.1 Agrobacterium sp. InxBP2 | reverse complement strand
ATCTCCCAGCTGCAGGACCAGCTGAAGTCCATCTCCAGCTCCTCCTCCTTCTCCGGTGAGAACTGGCTGCAGGCCAAGATCAGCGATGGCACGGGCAACCTCTCCGACATCACCAAGGCGGTCGTCGGCTCCTTCATCCGCGATAACAGCGGCAACGTTTCCGTCAAGACCATCAATGTCGCATTGAGCAACGAGACGGTTCTGTTCGACACCTCGTCCGGCGCGGCAAAAGACAAGCAGGGTATTCTCGATGCCTACGCCGTCTATTCCTCGACGGGTTCATACAAGAACTTCGAAATCACGACAGGCGTCGGCGCCGCAAAGGCCACCACGGTTAAGGCAGCCGTCGTTTTCACCGAAGCACAGCTTAAGGGCTTGACCTCTGCCGCGGCTGCAACCCCGGTCACTGCGATTGCGGATGCGACTACCGGCTTGGTCGTTGTCGCCAACGCTTCGGCCGCAGAGAACGGCGCATACCTGAAAATCGGTGAC
This sequence comes from Agrobacterium sp. InxBP2, assembly GCF_026191755.1. Lineage (NCBI taxonomy): Bacteria > Pseudomonadati > Pseudomonadota > Alphaproteobacteria > Hyphomicrobiales > Rhizobiaceae > Agrobacterium > Agrobacterium sp. InxBP2. The sequence goes on along the minus strand of NZ_JAINDY010000030.1, from coordinate 455,860 downwards.
GATCAGTATGTCAAGGTCATGGGCGACGGCACCGCAGCGACTGCCTCGACGGGTACCGCCGCCATCGACACCGCTCAGAAAGCGCTCGGCACCTCCGCAATCGGCACCACGAAAGATGGCCAAAACGTCTACCTGAGAACGGATGCCAACGGTCAGCTCGCAAAGTCACTGTCCTACTCCCTGACCTCGCTGGACATCACCAAGGATCTCGTCGGCCCCGCCACCGTGACCCTGACGCCCGAGCAGGCGCTCGACGCCATGGTTTCCTTCGTCGACAAGCAGCTCCAGAGCATGACATCCGCCGCCGCCGACCTCGGCTCGGTCAAGATGCGCATCGAACTGCAGGAACACTTCGTCAACAAGCTGACTGACTCGCTCGACAAGGGCATCGGCCGCCTCGTCGACGCGGAAATGAACGAAGAATCCACCAAGCTGAAGGCCCTTCAGACCCAGCAGCAGCTCGCTGTTCAGGCCCTGTCGATCGCCAACAACGACTCCCAGAGCATTCTCTCGCTCTTCCGTTAATTCCGACACCGATCGTCAAATGCGAACCGCGCCCGAAAGGGCGCGGTTTTTCGTTATCGTTAATAGAAATTATTATTTCCTAATTTTATTAATACAGGTTTAGGCTTTGTTAACCATTCGCGCCCTAAAAACTGGTCATCGAAACGATTGGTTAACCAAGACGAAAAAGAGGTTAACAGGCATCAAGCCGCTCGATCGTTCCCGGCGGCAATCCGGAATGTCCCTTTTCATTTCAGCCAATCAAGGGGCAAATCATTATGACCAGCATTTTGACCAACGTTGCGGCCATGGCCGCCCTCCAGACTCTTCGCGCCATCGGCAGCAACATGGAAGAAACCCAGTCGCGCGTTTCCTCCGGCATGCGCGTCAAGACCGCATCCGACAATGCCGCCTACTGGTCGATCGCGACCACCATGCGTTCTGATAATGGCGCCCTCTCCGCCGTACAGGACGCTCTCGGCCTCGGCGCCGCAAAGGTTGATACCGCCTATTCCGCCATGGAAACCACCGTCGATGTCGTCAAGGAAATCAGCAAGAAGCTGGTTGCCGCCCGCGAAGCAGGCGTTGACAAGGCCAAGATCCAGGAAGAAATCCGCCAGCTTCAGGACCAGTTGAAGAGCATTGGCGAATCCGCCTCCTTCTCCGGTGAAAACTGGCTGAAGGGCAAGATCAGCGACGCCTCCGGCAATCTGACGCCCATCACCAAGCAGGTCGTCGGCTCCTTCATCCGTGACGGTGCAGGCAATGTCGCCGTCAAGACCATCAACATCCAGGTCGACAACAAGACCGCGCTTTTCGATACGACCACCGGCGCGACGAAAAACGGCATTCTCGACAGCGCCGCCTATTACTCCGATACCGGCGCTCTTCGCGATTTCGAGATCACGACAACGACGCCCGCAGGTGTCCCCACAACCACACCCTATACCGCAAAGGTGTTTACCGAAGCGCAGCTTCTCGGTTTCCCCTCGGGCACGACAACCACGGTTTCCGCCGCAGACCCGGCAACCGGCCTCGTTACAGTCGCTGCCGCCACCACTGCACGAAACAACGGCACCTACTTCAAGATCGGTGAAAACGCCGCCGGCGAAGCGCTTTACGTGAAGGCCAACAACACGGCGCCGACACCTGCCGGCACCACGGTAACCGCGATCGGCACCGGCGGAACGTCCGGCAACAATATTTATCTGGAAACCGCCGCAGCGGATTCGCAGATGGCGCAGAAGCTCGACTACTCGCTGATCGACCTCGACATCACGAAGGACCTGGCCGGCCTGACCAATTCAAAGGGACAGCCGCTGACCGAAAACGAAGGTCTCGATAACATGATCCAGTTCGTCAACACCCAGCTGGAATCGCTCATCAGCGCAAGCGCCGATCTCGGCTCGATCAAGATGCGCCTCGATCTGCAGGAAGACTTCGTTTCCAAGCTGACAGACTCCATCGACAAGGGCATCGGCCGCCTCGTCGATGCGGACATGAACGAGGAATCCACCAAGCTCAAGGCTCTCCAGACGCAGCAGCAGCTGGCGATCCAGTCGCTCTCCATCGCCAATACCAGTTCCGAAAATATCCTGTCGCTATTCCGTCAGTAAGCGGCGCCCGTTGGCTACGGGCGGTTTCGTCCCGCTCTGGCAGCAACAGAATATTCGGATGTGGAAACCGCGCTTCGCAAGGGGCGCGGTTTTCCCGTTTGCCAAGCTTTTACGAAGCGGCAACACTCCGGAATGCGGTGAGCAACATGCAGGGTGTAGGGCTTGAGTAAGCGCGCAACTTCTTGAATTGTCGAGGTAAAATGGTGCTGCTAGAGAGATTTGAACTCTCGGCCTCTCCCTTACCAAGGGAGTGCTCTACCCCTGAGCTATAGCAGCATCCGGTGCCGAAGCGATCGCTTCAGCATCAAGCGTGGCGGCCTATTGCCACAGGTTTTTGACGAGCGCAAGTCGCAAAACGATATTCTTCATCAAGCGGCGCAAAAAAGCGCCCCCCCTGTTGAAAACAGCATTTTTCAGATATTGCTGAATCTATGACCGAACATCACGACAAACAGGTGAAGACAGCGTTCTGCGGGGACTTTTCCACGGGCGCATCCGACACGGCGGCCAGCGGCAAGCCGCAGGCGGGGCCCGGCGAAAAGGCGCGCCAGCGCGAAGCGGAACGGAAGGCGCGTGCCGCGAAGAAACTTCGCGAAAATCTTTTGAAGCGCAAACAACAGGTTCGCGCGCGCCGTGCCGGCGACGCAGACGACACCATTGGCCTGCCTGCCGCAAAAACGGACGAATCATCCTCATAGAGAATTCACAGCATAAAATTGAAACGCCGCGGAAATTCGTCTAAGGACGCGCCTTTCCGCAAGGCACGATAAAGAAAGGCGGGCACAGGCCCGTAGGGACGCATGGATCGCATCAGAATTACGGGTGGCAACAAGCTCAACGGCATCATCCCCATCTCCGGCGCCAAAAACGCCGCCTTGCCGCTGATGATCGCATCGCTGCTGACCAGCGATACGCTGACGCTCGAAAACGTTCCGCATCTGGCTGACGTGGAGCAGCTGATCCGTATCCTCGGCAATCACGGCGTGGATATTTCCGTGAATGGCCGCCGCGAAAGTCAGGGCGAAGCTTATTCCCGTACCGTGCATTTCACCTGCCGCACCATTGTCGATACCACCGCTCCGTACGAGCTGGTCTCCAAGATGCGTGCAAGCTTCTGGGTCATCGGCCCGCTTCTGGCGCGTGAGGGCCGCGCCCGCGTCTCCCTGCCTGGCGGCTGCGCCATCGGCACGCGTCCCGTTGACCTGTTCATCGAGGGCCTGCAGGCGCTCGGCGCGACGATGGAGATCGATGGCGGCTACATCAATGCCTCGGCCCCCAAGGGCGGCCTCATCGGCGCGGTCTATACCTTCCCCAAGGTTTCGGTTGGCGCGACGCATGTGATGCTGATGGCTGCAAGCCTTGCCCGCGGCACAACCGTCATCCACAACGCCGCCCGCGAGCCCGAGGTTGTCGATCTGGCGCACTGCCTGATCGCAATGGGCGCGAAGATCGAAGGCGCCGGCACCTCCACCATCACCATCGAAGGCGTCACCTCGCTTTCCGGCGCGCGCCACCGGGTTTTGCCCGACCGTATTGAAACCGGCACCTACGCCATGGCAGTGGCGATGACCGGCGGTGATGTGGTGCTGGAAGGCACGCGCGCATCGCTGCTCGACAATGCACTCGATACGCTCCGGCTCGCAGGCGCCACGATCAGCGAGACGGAAACCGGCCTGCGCGTGGTGCGCAACGGCAATGGCATTCAGCCGGTCGATGTCGTCACTGAACCGTTCCCGGGCTTCCCGACAGACCTGCAGGCGCAGTTCATGGCGCTGATGACCCGTTCCCAGGGCGTTTCCCACATTACGGAAACGATCTTCGAAAACCGCTTCATGCATGTGCAGGAGCTTGCCCGGCTCGGTGCGAAGATTTCGCTTTCCGGTCAGATGGCCCGCATCGAAGGCGTTTCCCGCCTCAAGGGTGCGCCTGTGATGGCGACCGATCTGCGCGCTTCCGTGTCGCTGGTCATTGCCGGCCTCGTGGCCGAGGGCGAGACCATGGTGTCGCGCGTCTATCATCTAGACCGCGGCTTCGAACGCCTCGAGGAAAAGCTCACCCGCTGCGGCGCGTTGGTCGAGCGCGTCAGCGATTGATCCATTCATCGCCGCTCATCCGTTTTCTACCCGTTGCACAGCGGGCCGGGACTGCCTATTTCCATTGTAAGTCATGGAAATAGCGGTCCGCACCGCACAAGAAGGAAGAAAAAGATGAGCGGCCTGAAATTGCTCGCGCTGGATACTGAAGATCTCTCCGTCATCTCGACCCATATGCAGGACAGTGTCTTCAAGCTGAAGGATGTTGCCTTCGAGCCGAAACACGGCCAGTTCACCTTTTCCGCCAACCGTTTTGTCTGGGAAAGCGCCGATAAAAAGCACCTGCCGCCGGAACGCTGCCGCACAGTTGTTTTCCTGAAGCGTGTCTCCGCCGTTCGTTCGCAGTCCATCAACCTGGCCGACAGGGAGCAGGTTCTTTCGCTTCTGGCGATACGTTTCACACCGAATGGCGAAGGCCCGGATGGCCTTGTGGAACTGGCCCTTTCCGGCGGCGGCACCATCGCGCTTGATGTCGAATGCATCGAGGCGCAGTTGACTGATGTGAGCGGTGCGTGGGAAACCGCCACCAAACCGCATCATCCCGACAGCGAATAAGCTTTCCGGACTGTCGGGACGGTTGCCTTTCCGTCCCGTTTCGATTTATGCCACATACCAGAGCCGCAATCGTTCTGCGGTAAGTCGTGCACCCCGTGGGGACAATGAAAGGGTAATGGCGTGGCAATCTGGCTGGAGCAGGCATCGGCTGATTTCGAACAGAAATTCGCTGCCTTCCTGACAACCAAGAGAGAAGTTTCCGAAGACGTCAATGCGACCGTTCGCGACATCATCAATGATGTCCGACATCGCGGCGATGCGGCCCTTGCCCATTATTCCCGGAAATTCGACGGCATCGATTTTGCCGCGGTGCCGATGCGGGTAACGACTGATGAAATCGATGCGGCGATTGCCACCGTCGACACGAGCGTGATCGAAGCGCTTGAACTCGCAGCCCGGCGTATCGAAAAACACCATGCGCGACAGATGCCGAAGGACGATATCTACGAGGACGATATCGGCGTCGGCCTCGGCTCGCGCTGGACCGCAATCGAGGCCGTGGGCCTTTATGTGCCAGGCGGCACGGCCAGCTATCCAAGCTCAGTGCTGATGAATGCCGTGCCCGCCAAGGTTGCCGGTGTGGAGCGCATCGTCATGGTCGTGCCCGCGAATGGCGGCGCGGTCAATCCGGCCGTTCTGGCTGCCGCGCGTATTGCGGGCGTCGAGGAAATCTATCGCATCGGTGGCGCGCAGGCCGTGGCGGCACTGGCTTATGGCACTGAAACCATCGCGTCGGTCGCCAAGATCGTCGGCCCGGGCAATGCTTATGTGGCGGCTGCCAAGCGTCAGGTCTTCGGCACTGTCGGCATCGACATGATCGCCGGCCCTTCCGAAGTGCTTGTCATCGCCGACAGGGATAACGACCCCGACTGGCTTGCTGCCGATCTTCTGGCGCAGGCGGAGCATGATCGTGGTGCGCAATCCATCCTGATCACCGATGATGCCGAGCTCGGCAAGGCGGTGGGAGCAGCCGTCGAGCGGCAGCTGAAGCGTCTCTCGCGTTCCGAAACAGCAGCGGCGAGCTGGGCGGATTTCGGCGCGATCATTCTGGTCGAAAAGCTCACCGATGCCATTCCGTTGGCCAATCGGATCGCCGCCGAACACCTGGAACTTGCCACCGATGACCCGGATGCGCTAATGGCCCACATCCGCAATGCCGGGGCGATTTTTGTCGGGCGTCATACCCCCGAAGTGATCGGCGATTATGTGGGCGGTTCCAACCATGTTCTGCCGACAGCGCGCTCGGCCCGTTTCTCCTCAGGCCTTTCGGTGCTGGATTTCGTCAAGCGCACGTCCATCCTGCGCCTTGGTGCCGAGCAGCTGCGCCAGCTTGCGCCGGCAGCCATCACCCTTGCCCGTTCCGAGGGGCTGGACGCGCATGCGCGCTCCGTGTCCATCCGCCTCAACCCGGAAAGTTAAACGATGGCGTCAGGCGACTTCCGGCTCTGCGACGTGGTACTGGACGACAGCATCGGCCGGTCCACGCCCGACGTGGAGCATGAACGCGCCGTCGCTATTTTCGACCTGATCGAAGAAAATACCTTTGAGCCTGCCGGACATGACGGCGGGCCGTACCGGCTTTATATATCGCTCGTCGATTCCAAACTGGTTTTCTCCATCAAGACCGAGGACGACAGGGATGTCTCCACCCATATCCTGTCGCTGACGCCGTTCCGCCGCATCATCAAGGATTATTTCCTGATCTGCGAAAGCTATTACGAGGCGATCCGCTCGTCTACGCCGAGCCAGATCGAGGCGATCGACATGGGCAGGCGCGGTATTCACAATGACGGCTCGCAGACACTGATGGACCGGCTTTCCGGTAAGATAAAGGTGGATTTCGATACGGCGCGCCGGCTCTTCACCCTTGTCTGTGTGCTTTATTGGCGGGGTTAGAGATGAGCGATCCTGCCGCAGCGCCAAACGAGGGACGAGCGCCGAAATCGGTTCTGTTCATGTGCGGCATGAATTCCATCCGCTCCCCCATGGCCGAGGTGATCGCCAAACGATTGGTCGCGCCCGGCATCTACATCCAGTCGGCAGGTGTGCGGGCGGGCGAGCGCGACCCCTTCGTGGATGCGGTGCTGGAGGAGCAGGGTTTTTCGCTCGGCAAGCACAAACCGCGTACTCTGGAAGAGATCGAGGATGATTTTTTCGATCTGATCATTACATTAACACCAGAAGCTCATCACGCCGCACTGGAACTGACGCGCTCGAACTCTCTCCATGTGGTCTATTGGCCCACCATGGATCCGACGGTGGTCACTGGCACTCGGGAGCAAATACTCGACGCCTATCGTGAGGTGCGGGACCATCTTGCAAAACTGATTGCCGAACGCCTGCCGAAGCGGCAACAGCCGGTGGCGGATACGCTTTCAAAAGACTGAAAACTGCCTCGGCCTGTTAAAATCGATCGCGATTTTCAAGCCGATGCTTTAGAGGTTCACAAATGTGCCGGGATTGTGTAGTTTCCGCGCAATTTTCCCGGACAGGACACGGTCCGGCACTATCAACAGGAAGAAAACCCTTACATGACAAAAGAAGAAGTCCTTGAATTCCCGGGCATCGTAACCGAATTGCTGCCGAACGCAACATTCCGCGTGAAGCTTGAGAACGACCATGAAATCATCGCCCATACGGCGGGCCGCATGCGCAAGAACCGCATCCGCGTTCTCGCAGGCGACAAGGTTCTGGTCGAAATGACGCCTTACGACCTGACCAAGGGCCGCATCACCTATCGCTTCAAGTAATCCGTTTCCGCATCCTACGCCCGGCAGCGCAATGACGAATTCAAAACAAAAGCTTGTTCTGGCTTCTGGATCGCCGCGGCGTCTGGAGCTGCTGCATCAGATCGGCATTGAGCCGGCTCGCCTGATGCCGATGGATATTGACGAGACGCCCGTCAAGCTCGAGCATCCGCGAACGCTCTGCCGCCGTCTTTCCTTGCAGAAAGCGGAAGCGGCGCAGGCGGCGCTGAAAAACGAGCAGGCCTGGAAGGACGCCTATGTCCTGGGGTCCGACACGGTCGTTGCTGTCGGTCGACGTATCGTGGGCAAGGCCGAATATACGGAAGAGGCTTCAGCGGCCCTGCATCTTCTTTCCGGACGCAGCCATTGGGTCTATACCGGCATCTGCCTCGTAACCCCGGGCGGCAAGATCCGGCAGAAAGTGGCGGAGACCAAGGTACGCTTCAAACGCCTGTCGACCCGTGAGATAGATGCCTATATCGCCTCCGGGCAATGGCGCGGCAAAGCGGGCGCTTATGGCATTCAGGGCATCGCCGGCGCGTTCGTGCAGAAATTGACGGGCTCTTACACCAATGTCGTCGGTCTGCCGCTCTATGAGACCATGTCGCTTCTTGCCGGTGAAGGGTTCGAGGTGACGTCTGGCTGGCTGGAGGGATAGGCTGTGGCAAAATCCTCCACCGAAGGCGCTGGAAACGTTACGCCGCTCCGCAAATCCCAACCGTGCCCGGAATGCGGCCGACCATCGACGCGGGAAGACTACCCGTTCTGCTCGGATCGCTGCCGCTCGCTCGATCTGGCCCGCTGGCTGAACGGTTCCTACGCCATTCCCGTAGCGGATGATGAGAGCAGCGCCGGCGGACGGGATGGTGACAAGAATTCCTCCGACTGAGGACATCCGCCGGACATTCCGGCGGAACCAGATATTTTAGAACTTTTACTCGCAATTGATATTCGCCGGACCGCCAATGGTCCGATAATTCGCTCCAAACCGGCTGATGCCTATAACAGACAGCCAACAAGGTCCCATGATGGACGCAGGCCCGCAAAAGAGAGTCAGTCTCCGCGCGCTGCTTGTTGCGGTGCTCGTCGTCTGTTTCGCCATATCGGCCACGGTTCTGCTCGCCAATGACAAAAAGCATCTGAGAAGCCTGCTCACCTATCTCAATCTGGCGCCCGCTCCTCTTTCCGCCGTACCATCTGCCAGGGCAAAACCCGTCAAACGGCAGAAGCCTGCCGCGAGAACCATTTATCTGCCATCTCACCTGCTGAAATTCGAGCGCAATGGCGCCAGAGCGTCTTTCGCCCGCGATTTCATCATCTCCGGCAAAGACCTTTGCGACCGGTTCACGGCCGAAGGCTTCACCAGCCCGCGAGGCTGGCACCCTAGTCCGGTGAATAACCGCAGCTTCGAATGTATGGCCGATCTGGGCGAGGCAACGACGGCGGACCCGGCTGACGCGGCATCGCTTTTCCTGGAAATCCGCGGTGAGGTTTCCGGGGAAATCCGGTCCGTCAGGCTGAAGGCAGTTGCGCCGCAGACATCGGCCGGACGCGCTGTCAACGCGAAGCTTGCGGCAGCACTTGCCATGATTATCGAGCAGACCCGTTGGAGAGATATTGGCTCGGTGCTTGAACCGGCGCAGAAGATGCAACCGTATCAGGCGCGACACTTCGGCATTTCGGCCTCCGTGAAGCCGGAACCCACCGCGCCGCACAGCGTGAATGTGATTTTGCTCGCGACCGAAACTTCGGCCGGACTGAAGCTGACACGCAGCTTCTTCGATCGTGATCGATGGCTTCGCCCCGCCAGCGCGTCAGACCGCCCGACTGACTATCGTTCCGTCAAGAAAAACAGGGCAAGGTGATGCGCAGCCGGTTCATCCTATCGCCGCCAGTTTACGCCGTATTGGAGGAATCATCTCGTTTTTCTGGGCCTGGCGCTTGGCCTCCCATTGCAACGCGGTGCGGACGATGGTCGAAAGATCGTTGAAGCGCGGACGCCAACCAAATTCCGACTGGATGCGTCCCGAATCCGCCACCATGGTGGCGATGTCGCCGGCCCGGCGCGGACAGTGGATGACCGGAAAATCATGTCCGGATTCCCGCTGCACGGCATGCAGGACGTCAAGCACCGAATAACCGACGCCATAACCGCAGTTGAGCGTTCTTGTGCCGCCGCCGGCGCGCAAATGGGCCATGGCCAGCATGTGCGCTTCGATGAGGTCGCTGACATGGATATAGTCGCGAACGCCGGTGCCATCGGCTGTAGGATAATCCGTCCCGTAAACCTCCACGTGATCCCGGCGCCCGGTTGCAGCTTCGCATGCCACCTTTATGAGATTAGCGACGCCTGTTGGCGAAGGTCCGGCGCGACCCTGGGGGTCGGCTCCGGCCACATTGAAGTAACGCAACGCCACGTAGTTGAAGTCATGTGCGCGCACGACATCGCGCAGCATGATTTCAGAAGCGAGTTTCGACAGACCGTAGGGATTTTCGGGGCTGAGGACCGCCGTTTCCGGCACCGGGCCTTCGAAAGGCTGGTTTCCATACACAGCGGCTGTGGAGGAGAAGATGAAATTGCGGATATCATTCCGCACCGCGGCAGCGACAAGCGCGCGGGTGGTGCCGGTGTTGTTTTCGTAATATTCGAGCGGCCGGCTGATGGATTCGGGAACGCTGACGGAGCCGGCGAAATGGAAAATGGTCTCGATCTGATTTTCTTCGAAAATCTGGTCGAGCAACGCGGGATCCGCCGCATCGCCGAGATAAAAACGCGCCGCTGGCGCGACGGCCCAGCGCGATCCGGTCGAAAGCCGATCGACAACGACGACTTCTTCCCCGGCATCGAGCAAAGCCCACACCATGTGGCTTCCTATATAACCGGCCCCACCCGTGACCAGAACAGCCATGACACTACTTCCCTGTTTGCTTTTCTTGAGCTCATCAAAGCCAATAATTCTTCATCATTGATTACTTGCACAGCGAATACCCAACCAATCCTCCGCCTCTGTGAAAAGGTGGCTTACGATTGGTTAGTGCGATGCAAGGCATTTTATTTATTGTATGAAAATGTTCTCATAGACGGAACGAGGGCGCATTAGCACAAAAAAACCCGCACGTCGATGGCTACGCCGTGGGGTTGTAATTTTCGCGCTTCGGCGTGATGCCCAAAGGCGAGCCGGACAGAGGCGTGCCGATGCTATGTAGGCGCCGCGAAAGGGCAGAGATGCCGGCGAGCGAGGCTTACCGACTAAGGATGTAAGAGGCCAGCCTGTCGGCCGCGTCTTCTATCTGCCTGGGGTTGCGCAGGAAGCAGGCGCGGAGGAACAATTCTCCCCCTGGGCCGAAGGCAGTTCCGGGCGCAAGGCCGACGCCGGTCTTATCGACGATATCAATCGCGGTTGCGCGGCTGTCCGTCACTCCATCGATCTTGAGGAAGGCATAAAGAGCGCCATCCGGTTTCAGAGTTTCGACACGGTTCGTTGCAATCAAGGCGTCACAGAGAATATCGCGTGAGGTCAAAGCGCGCTCGTAATTCTCGCGAATGAAACCATCGCCCTTGTCGAGGGCCGCGACCGCGCCGCGCTGCATGAATTGCGCCACGCCTGACGTGGAATATTGGATAAGGTTTTCGATCACCTGGCCGATGACTGGCGGAGCGACAAGCCAGCCGACCCGCCAGCCGGTCATCGACCAGTTCTTCGAGAAGGAATTGGCGAAGACGATCTTGTCGTCCGGCTCCATCACATCGAGGAAGGACGGCGCACGGCTGCCGGAATAATGATAAAGCGCATAAATCTCGTCGGCGACGATCCAAAGATCATGTTTGCGGGCAAGCGCCAGAACATCACGGAGATTGTCTGCCGTCGCTGTCCATCCAGTCGGGTTGGAAGGCGTATTGATGAAAAGCGCCTTCGTCTTGCGGGTAATCGCGCTTTCCAGCCTGTCGATATCGAGATCCCAGCGGCCATCACGAAAATCGATGCCGACCGGAACCGCCTTCGCCCCTGCCACACCGATGGCGGCAACGATATTCGGCCATGTGGGTGAAAGATACACCATCTCGTCGCCCGGTGACGTCAATGCCTGAACGGCAAGCACAATCGCCTGCATACCTGAACCGGTCGCATAAAAATGCTCCGGCGGCAGCGATGCCGCGAAATGGCGTTCGTAATAACGGCTCAGCGCCTGGCGCAGTTCTGGAATACCGCGCTGCCAGGTATAGAAGGTCTCGCCATTGTTCAGACCATCGATGGCGGCCTGATTGATGAAGTCGGGGCTTGGCAGATCACCTTCGCCAACCCACAGCGGCAGGAGGTTGTCCCGCCCCCGGGCATAATTCACGACTTCGACAATACCGCTCTCGGGAGCCGCCAGAGAGCGTGCACTCAGACTGTTCAAAATGGACATTAAAGACACTCCGTTTGGTGCCTTCTTATCGCATCGCACCCGCCATGTGCATGATAATCCGTGAGGCGGCCATGGATTTTCTTTATGGATCATCCCGGCAGGAGATCGCCGGCCGCATGGGCCGGCGGTTAAACCAGATATATCTGGCTCAGCGCGTCTTCAGCAGATCGCGAATTTCGGTAAGCAGCCTCACGTCCTCCGGCGGCGGGGCAGCTGCCGGCTTTTCCTCGACCTTCTTGCGTTCGACGGAATCGCGAAGCTTATTGACGCCCTTCACCATCAAGAAAATGATCCAGGCGAGGATGAGGAAGTTGATGAGAACGGTCAGAAAGTTACCGTAAGCGAAAACTGCGCCCTGCTCGCGGGCTGCGGCGAGCGAGGTGGCATTGACGTTAGAGCTCAGTGGCAGGAAGTAGTTCGAGAAGTCGAACCCGCCGAAGATTGCGCCGACGATAGGCATGATAAGATCGTTGACGACCGAGTCGACGATCTTGCTGAAAGCGGCACCGATAATAACACCCACGGCAAGGTCCATGACATTGCCGCGGGCAATGAAGGTTTTAAATTCGTTAAGCATTCAGATTGTCCCTCTCGTGCTTTGCGAGCTGAAGCTATGTGACTGTCCCTACACCTTCAACCATACAGATTCCCTTACACTTTTGGAATTCGTCAAGATTGCATTTATCGGGTTTTTTGCGCGCTGATCTTGAACTTTATGATCAGACCGCGCTCATTCTCAATGGCGCGGATTTCGCCTATGCTTGATATCAGGAAACTCTTGCATGGGAGGATGCGTGCTTCCTGGGTGGATCATATTCGGTTCGGCTTTCGCCTATATCCTGCTGCTCTTTGCTGTTGCGAGCTACGGGGACAGGAAGAGCCGTAAGAGAAACGCGCCGAAAAAGGGGCGTCCGTTCGTCTATGCGCTCAGCCTTGCGATCTATTGCACCTCCTGGACCTATTTCGGTGGTGTTGGGCTTGCAGCCGACAAGGGACTGGAATTTCTTGGCATCTATACCGGGCCTATCCTTGCCTTCACCCTTGGCATGCCAATCATCCGACGCATCGTTGAGCTTGCCAAAACGGAAAAACTGACCTCGGTTGCAGACTTCATTGCCGCCCGTTATGGCAAGAATTCCACCGTGGCGATGATTGTCGCCATCATCGCGCTCGTCGGCGCCATTCCCTATATCGCGCTGCAGCTGAAAGCGGTTTCCAGCTCGGTGGCGACGATGGTCGACCCCGGTGATTACGGCATCGGCAGCGGCAACCTCTATTTCCTCGATCTGCCGCTTGTTGTCACCATTGTCATGGCGGGCTTCGCCGTCATGTTCGGCACCCGCCACACGGATGCAACCGAACATCAGGACGGGCTCATACTGGCGATCTCGATGGAATCGCTGGTCAAGCTCGTCGCCATGTGCACCGTCGGCTTCTATGTGCTCTTCGTGCTCTTCGATGGTCCCGTGCATCTATGGCAGCTCGCCTCCGCCAATGAACAGGCGATGCAGGCCATCTCCTATCACACGCCCGTCAGCCGCTGGATCGTCATGACCCTGCTTTCCGGCTTCGCCATCATCCTGCTGCCGCGTCAGTTCCATGTCACAGTCGTGGAAAACCGGACGCCAGAAGAGTTGCGCATGGCGGGGTTCCTGCTACCGCTCTATCTCATCGCCATCAACATCTTCGTACTGCCGATCGCTCTTGCCGGCATTCTGACGCTCGGCGCCAATGGCGACGCCGATCTCTACGTGCTGCAATTACCGCTCAACCATCAGATGCCGGTCGTGTCCCTGATCACCTTCATCGGCGGTTTTTCGGCCGCGACCGCGATGGTGATCGTCGCGTCGGTCGCGCTGTCGATCATGATTTCCAATGACATTGTCATGCCGATCTTCCTGCGACAGAAGCTGTTGAATCGCTCACCGCACCGGGACAACTTCGCCAAGACCCTGCTCAACATCCGCAGAACGGCGATCTTTGCCGTTATGCTGCTGGGTTATGGTTATTATCGCGCCGCCGACAGCGCCACGGGTCTCGCCTCCATCGGCCTGCTGGCCTTCGCTGCAATTGCCCAGATGGCCCCTGCCCTTTTCGGCGGCCTCTTCTGGCGGCGGGCCAATGCGCGCGGCGCAATCGCGGGGTTGAGTTCCGGCTTCTTCGTCTGGGCCTATCTGCTTTTCCTGCCGAGCTTCGGCGGGCCTGACAATTCCGAGGTTGCGGCGAATATTCTCGGTTTCCTGTTTTCCGGCAGCACCGTGTTCAACGGGCCTGAAGCCGATCCATTCGTGAATGCAGTCATTCTCAGTCTTCTCGTCAACAGCATGGCGTTTGTACTCGGCTCGCTTTCGCGCAATCCAAGACCGGTAGAACGCATTCAGTCCGGCATCTTCGTCAAGCGTCATTCAAAATCGCAATTCGCCACCCGCGGCTGGAAAACCCGTGTCAGCGTCGGCGATCTGAAAAGCGCGATCGCCCGCTATCTCGGCGAAGAGCGCATGCTCCGTTCATTGGCCACCTATGAAAAAACGGCCGGCAGAAAGCTGAATGACGACCAGCCGGCGGACATGGCGCTGATCCACTTCTCCGAACAGTTACTCGGCAGCGCCATCGGCTCTTCCTCCGCCCGCCTGGTGCTCTCGATCATTCTGCAGAAGGCGGAAGACACCAGCGCAGACACGGCGTGGCTGCTCGACCAGGCAAGCGAAGCGCTGCAGTATAATCAGGACATGTTGCAGACGGCGCTGGCGCAGATGGACCAGGGTATCGCCGTTTTCGATAGCTCCCAGCAGCTGACGATCTGGAACCGGCGCTTTCGCACTCTTCTGGACCTGCCCGAGCAGTTCGGCCAGGTGGGCGTACCACTAACCGACATCGTCTCCATGCTGCAGGAACGAGGCGACATGCCGGCCGGTGATACGGAACAGTTGATCACCAGCTTTCTGACCATGGACCTGCCATTCCCTCTGGTGCTGGCGGGCGGCGAACGCATCATCGAGGTGCGCTCCAACACGATGCCGGACAAGGGCATTGTCGCAACCTTCACCGACATTACCCAGAGGGTGGCAAGCGATCAGGCGCTGAAACAGGCGAATGAAACGCTGGAACAGCGCGTGGTGGAGCGGACCGCCGAACTGACCCGCGTCAACCGCGCGCTGGCTGAGGCGAGAGCGGCAGCCGACGAAGCGAACATCGGCAAGACGCGGTTTTTCGCCGCCGCCGGCCACGATATTCTCCAGCCACTGAATGCCGCCCGTCTCTATTCATCCTCGCTGGTCGAACGGCTCGGAGAATCGGGAGAAAGCGAACTCGTGCAGAATATCGACTCAGCGCTGGAATCGGTCGAGACCATCCTTGGCGCGGTGCTCGATATTTCCCGTCTGGACACCGGCTCGATGAAGGCGCGCATGACATCCGTTCCGCTGAACGACTTGCTGAAGCGGATCGAGACCGATTTTGCGCCGATGGCGCAGGAGAAGAACCTCGACCTCGTGGTCATGCCGACTTCGCTGACGGTACGGTCTGATCCCAACCTCCTGCGGCGTCTGATACAGAACCTGGTTTCCAACGCCATCAAATACACGTTGAAGGGCAAAGTGGTTGTCGGCGCGCGCCGCCGGGGCGGCGAAGTGGTCATTCAGGTGACGGATTCCGGCATCGGCATACCCGCCTCCAAATTCCGCACGGTCTTCAAGGAATTCGCCCGGCTGGACGAAGGTGCAAAAACGGCCTCGGGGCTCGGCCTTGGTCTTTCCATCGTCGACCGGTTGTCGCGCATGCTGCACCATCCGGTTCAACTGATTTCCACGCCGGGCAAGGGCACGACCTTCCGTATTCACCTCACGCGTGAGGAAGATCGTGTCGCACCCGCGAAGTCGGGCGGCCCCATCGCCAATCCTGCTGCCAGCGATCGCCTCCAGGGCGTGCGGGTGCTGTGCATCGACAACGAGCCGAAAATCCTTGAGGGCATGACGCTGTTGCTGACGGGATGGGGCTGCGACGTTTTACCAGCGGGATCCGTGGCGGCGCTGGAAGAACCGTTTCTTTCTCTGACCGCAGCACCCGACGTCATCGTCGCTGATTATCATCTTGATGATGGCGATGGCATCAGCGCCATCCGCCTCATCAGGACATTTTATGGCAAAACGATCCCGGCTCTGCTGGTAACGGCAGATCGTAGCCCGGAAGTGCGCAGCGATGCCGAAAAATACGGAATTGCCGTCCAGCACAAACCGGTGAAACCGGCGGCGCTGCGCGCCTATATCAACCAGATATCCAGTACCGTGCGGGCAGCGGCCGAGTAAAAACTCCCGGACCTTGCGATCCGGGAGCGGTATCTATCTTCAAAAACCGGCGTATCAGGCCGCTTGATTGTACCGGTCTCGGCCTGTCGCCGAACCCTGCTCCATCTGGAACCGCTGCACGAGTTCGAGAAGCGCTTTTACTTCACCGGACAGTATCATGCTGGCCGCGCTTGACTGTTCGGCAAGCGCTGCGTTCTGCTGGGTCATCTGGTCCATCTGGTTGACGGAACTGTTGACGTTGTGAAGTGCGGAAGACTGATCCTGCGTTGCCGTCGCAATGGTTTCGACATGCTGGCTGACGGTAACGATCTGCTGGCTGATGGCGGAAAGAACCGTGCCCGCCTCCTGCACCAGCTTCGACCCGGAACTGACCTCATGCGTCGACTGGTTGATGAGCTGCTTGATCTCGCGGGCTGCGTCGGCGGAGCGCTGTGCAAGCTCGCGCACTTCCTGCGCCACGACGGCGAAGCCCTTGCCGGCCTCACCAGCACGTGCGGCCTCGATACCGGCATTGAGCGCCAGAAGGTTGGTCTGAAAAGCAATGTCGTCAATGACCTCGATGATCTGTTCGATCTTGCGCGAGGCGTCTTCAATGCGGCCCATGGCGTCGACGGCATTGCTGACGACCGAACCGGAGCTGTCGGCGCTCTGCTTGGTAATGCGAACGGCCTCATTGGCCTCGCGCGCCCTTTCAGCCGATGACTTGACGGTGGCGGTGATTTCCTCGACAGCGGCAGCGGTCTCCTCCAGCGAGGCGGCTTGGTTTTCGGTCCGCTTCGACAGATCGACCGAAGATTGCTCGATTTCGATACCGCTGTGCTGAATGATGAGCGTGCGCTCCCGGATCTGACCCAGCGCATCCCGCAGGTTGAGCAGGGAACTGTTGAAGTCCGTGCGCAGCCGGTCGAGGCGACCTGAGAAGGGCGTATCAATCGTACGGCTGAGATCGCCACGCGATAGCCTGCCGAGACCGGACGCAATCTCGTCGACCGCGAATTCGATCTGGCCGTCCAGCTCCCGTTTCTCGGCGTCATTGCGGTAACGTTCGGACTCGGCCGCAGCACGTTCCTCGGCGCTCTTGCCCTCAATCGCCAGTTTCTCAAGTGCATTTTCGCGGAAAATCACCAAAGCGCGGGCAATGTTGCCAAACTCATTGGTGTTGGTGGCATAGGGGATCGGTGTATCGAGATTGCCGTCCGAAAGGGACTTCACTGCATCGGTCAGCTTGCCCAGGGGCTGAAGCGTACGCTTGATGACGAAATAGGCGAGCAAGCCGACGCCAAGCATGGCGAGCCCGCCACAGATCAGCATCATGTCGCGCAGGCTGTATATCTGCGCATCGTAGACATCCATGGGAACACCCACGAACAGAATGCCGACGGTTGCGCCGGTTTTGTTCGTAACGGGCATATAACCCGTCATGTAGCTGGTGCCGAACAGCGTCGCGGTGCCAAAATAGGATTCACCCTTGGAGACTTTTTCGAAAGCGGGATGATCGGTCGCAAGCTTGGTTCCTGCTGCTCTCTCGCCCTTTTCGTTCTTCAGATTGGTGGTCATGCGAATGAATTCGCCGCCTCTGGCTTCAAAAACAGTGGAGATGCCACCGTTTCCGGCTGCGGTGCGGTCGACGAGATCATTATCGCGCATCGTTCCGATGCTGGCGCGGCCCACGCTCTTGAGGTCGCCATCCACCAATTCGAGGGCAACACCGCCAACTTTCAGTTCGTAAAGGATCGCCATGCTGCGCATTGCGCTGTGCGTGTCACGCAGCGCGGTGGTGATGATATTGTCCTTCAAGCGAATGTAAGTCGAAAAACCAACCGCCGCCACGCTGAGCGCGATCAGGCCGATCGTCAAAGCCACGACCTTGCCAGCAACGGACTTAAAGAGCCGGTTGTGCATGAAACAGTTCCCCAAAGCCAAACTTATAAAAGTTCTAATGGGCAACTGTTAAAAAAACGCGAAGTGCCGGCGAAGGGGGCGGTAGACCCGCCCGCCGTTAATGGATGTAGCCGAGCCGGATGGCTTTCGCGATCGCCTGGATACGGTTGACGGAATCAAGCTTGATCGTCGCCGAACCAAGATAGGCGTTGACGGTGTGTACCGACAGCCCGAGCTTGACCGCGATTTCTTCGCTGATACGGCCATCGCCCGCCAGTTGCAGGCAGGCGATTTCCCTCTCGCTCAACGCTTCCGAGGGCGCCGCCTTGCGCTCGTCCAGCGCCAGCATATCGACCATGATCTCGCAGCACTTGATGTGCTGTTCGATCACCACTTCATTATCGAGAACGAGATTGGTGCCGCAGAAGACGATATAGCCGTTACCGATGGTGCCGAGGCGCACCGGTAGCGCCAGACCCGCATAGGGCAACGTATCGTTCTCGATCCGGCGCAGAAGCGCAGGCACGTCGGGGAGATCAGCAAAACCGCCGGCATTCTTGTTGCGCCAGATGACCGGCAGAAGCGACGTCTCGATGTGATCGAGAAGAATATCGCCGACAGCGCGAATGAACTGCGTGCTCTGCTCCGCGGCATTCATGCCCCAGTTTTCCAGCTCGCAGGTCAGCTTCTTCTTGTTAGGGAAACCGGAAGCGGCCGCCTTCGTCACCACGAAATTGCGCGCGCCGACCAGCTTCTGCATGGCGACAAGCTTCGGAAACAGATCCGACCGGCTCGTCACGACAGGGCTGCGGTAAAACATGCCCGTTTGACCAGTACCCTCATTGTCTTTCGTCTGTACCATCCGTCCGACCATTATACGAGGTTGTTGCGCACGGCATAGGCAATTGCCTCCGAGCGGGTTTTTGTCGCAGTTTTACGCATCACGCTTGTGATGTAATTATTGATCGTATTGCGTGAAATGCCAAGGATCATCGCAATTTCGTCACTCGTCTTGCCTTCCGCGATCCAGAAAAGGCACTCCAGCTCGCGCTCGGTGAGGTCGATATCGCGCACGGCTTTTGCCTCGCTGGCAATGCCGAAACTGACGCAATAGCCCGTCAGAAGCGCGATTTCACGCAGGCGTTCCGGCGACGGAACCGCTTCCTCGGGGAACAGCAGCAGGAGAGAAAGGCGAATGCGCCCCACGCAGAAAGAGAGCGCAGAATACTGCCGGTCTATGCCATAGGGAACCGAAACGTCCTCTGGAAGCAATAGCAGCCGCGGCTGCAGAAGCGAAAGGCATTTTTCCATTTCGCTCGAACGGTTCTGGCTATTGGCAAGCTCGACGCCCAACCGGCGCACCAGATCGAAAGGCCAATCGGATGTGACGATGAATTTAAGCCCGGTTTCTTCGAGAAGGTCATCCCGCGCCAGTAGGTAGTGCGAGGCGCCAGCGTAAGTCACGAGCAAATCAAGCGCGCCTGCAACGTTACCGGCAGCAGCCGTGGCTGCGACGTTCTTGGCAAGCTGATCACGCGGCAGGGGCTTACCCATGCCCTCCATAGGCTTGGCAGACAGCCTGCGGATATCAACATCGACTTTCAATCGCCTACGCCCTCTTGCTCCCAGTGGGAGATTATACCTCGGGATGGAATCATTCCATTCGAGAAGCTTACCAAAATGGGACGGCAAGCCCCCGGAGACCGAATCATTTCATTTTATGGAACGGACTGGGATTTGCCATTACCTGACACCAGCCTTTCCACGTATTTCACCGTTCGTCTATTGCTAAAAAAACATACTGAAAAGCTGTTCAATCCATAAACGGCATTCTCAGCCAATTCCCAGCAAACTGTATCGTTGCTGAATTTTTTGTAAACACTGTCCTAAAACGAGATTGCCACGATGCGTCCGCCAAGGATAGCGAAAAGCCCAAAAACGGAAAAAAGGCCGGGTAAAACTCCGGCCTTTTCGATATTATGCTGCTTTTTCCACTGCCCACTTGCGCAGAATCTTGGCGGCTCTTTCCTCGCTGATTTCCACCATGCGAGAGAGCCTGCGTTCGGGCCCTTCGCGTACCCGGCGGTTGAAGGTGCCTTCGCCATCGCCGCCCGCCAGAAGATCGTCGGTGCTGTCGAAGCCGAAATCCGCCCCGAACCCTTCCATGAGGCCGCCCGCGCCCGCATCCATGCCCGGAGAGAAGTCCGGCAGTTCGAGACCGGCGGCTTCCTGGCTGAGCTGGCCTGCGGCCGCGCCGTTGCCGGTAACCGTGCGGACCAGCGGGCGTACACCGAGCCAGACGACAAGGAAGGCGACGGCGACAAAGGCGAGGGAATTGATAATGCCAGCGGAATTGCGGCTCAGCACTTCCATGACACCCGGTCCGCTGGCGGCCTCATCAAGCAATTGGGTTTCGAGGAAATCCATTGCAGTCAGGGTGACCATATCGCCACGGTCGGACGAAATGCCGGCGGCGGAGGTGACGATCTTCTGCATTTCGGCGAGGTAGGCGTCGATCTTGGCCTGATCGGCGGGTTCACCGACCATCTTTGCGATACGCCCCTTGTTGACGACCACCGCGACGGAAATCTTTTCGACCGTATAGCCGTTTTTCACCGTGGCGACCGTCTTCGAGTTGATCTCGTAGTTGGTCTGTTCTTCTTTCTTCGCCGATTCGTCCGACGATTGCGGCGTGCTGCCGCCGCCCTGAGGTGCGGCCTGCGGAACATTCTGCTCCACCGTCGCGGCCGTGTCGGGCTGCGTTTCCTGCGACTTCTGGTCTTCTTTCACGGTCCGCACCGACCGTTCGACACGCGATTCCGGATCGTAGACGGTTTCCTGAATCTGGCGGCTGTCGGTATTGAGCTGCGCCGTCACGCTCGAGCGGAAATTGTCCATGCCGAGGAAAGGCGCCAGCGCCTTGTCGATATTGGTCTCGATTTCCTGCTGAACGTTCTGCGCCAGCGTCAGCGAACGGTTCATGGCGGCATTGGTGACGTCGTCACCGGACGCCAGAAGCTGGCCCGTGGAATCGAGCAGGGTCACATCATCGACTTCAAGGCCGGGAACGGCCGAGGCAACGAGGTGACGAATGGAAGCGGAGGCCTTGCGGCCGGCGGAGGCGCTCGCACGGATCATGACAGATGCGGTGGGCTTCTGTTCGCCGCGGCGGAAATTGCCGACGTCGGGCATGACGATATGCACGCGTGCGGCTGCGATGCCATCGATCTGCTGGATGGAGCGGCCGATCTCACCCTCAAGGGCGCGAACGCGCGTCACTTCCTGCATGAAGGAGGTCAGGCCGAGAGAACCGACATTGTCGAAAAGTTCATAACCGGCATTGGCGCTGTCGGGCAGGCCACGTTCAGCCAGAAGCAGCCGCGCCTTGCTGGTAAGCCCGACCGGGACCTGAAGGCTGGAACCATCGGTCCCCACCTGAAAGTCCAGACCCGACTCGGCGAGCGCAATGCTGATCTTGTTGAGGTCGCTCTTTTCAAGCCCCACATAAAGGGTCTCGTAAGCGGGACGGTTCACATAAAGCGCTGCAGCGAGGATAATGGCCATGGACACAACGCCCACGCCGCCCAACATCAGCAGCCGCGTCTGCCCCAGCGCCGCGACATTCTTCAAGACCTGAGGGATTTGATTTAACAGATTCATTCTGTTCCGCACCGTCATTCATAGAGTCCGAGACCTTTTGGCCCCGTGATGACAATAGGGTGCGAAGCTTGCGCGAGCGTTACCTTTCTCCGCATTCTGCGAAGAGGCAGGCGCCGCTGGAAACAGCGCTAGAAGAGGTCGAAGTCGCCAGAGGCCTTGTCGAGCGGCTGGGAATGGCCGTGGCGGAAGGCCGCGCCGAGCGCCTTCTGCATTTCAGCAAGCTTGACGAGGCTGAGCGCGGTGGAGACATCCACGATCCAGTCACCCGGGATGGAGCCGGTGATGGTGTCTATGAACTCGGCCAGACCACGCGTCTTCTGGACCGCAAGGTCGATGCCCTGCAGCAGCTTGACGCCTTCGCTCGACAATTGGCCGCTGGTCACTTCAAGCAATTGCGGCTCGATGCGCTCGATGAGATAGGCGACATCGTGCAGTTCCGATACCACACGCATCAGAACATCCGGCAGGGCTTCTTCGAACGGAGTGGTGGCGGTGTGCTCTGCAAGCTGCATTGGAAACTCCGTACTAGAAAAATTCGATATCGTTGGCGACGGGTTTGGGCGCCGGCACCGGACGCGTTTCCATGGCCACCGTCTTCTGTGTTTCCGCGCCGCTGAGCGGATGCTGGCGGGCGCGGCCCGAGACCGGCCAGAATTCGATCTTGCGGCCATGTTCGCCGCCCGTGGAGGAGCTTATGACTGGAATGCCTTCATCCTTGAGAAACTTCATGGCGAATATGGCATTCTGCTCACCGACATTGGAGAAGCTGGCGATCGTCTTCGCGCCGCCGAAAATCTTGGCCTCCAGCCGGTCACGACGGGCGCCCTGCTTCAGCAGGCCGTTGATCAGAAGTTCCATGAGATGCACGCCATAACGCGTCGCATCTCCGCCGGTCACGCTACCGGTTCCCGGCAGCAGGAAGTGGTTCATTCCTCCAACGCCGGAAACGGGGTCTCTCAGACAGGCAGCCACGCACGAACCGAGTATCGTCGTCAGCACCACATCGGGATCGCTGACGACCTTATACTCGCCCTGAATGATATGTACGCGCTTGGCTGCAGCTTCAATCATTTCAGCGATCCGAAAACCGCTTCGATGGCAGCACGCATCTTGTCGATGGTGAAGGGCTTGGCCAGCACGTTGTTGGCGCCGAGCTGGGCAGCCTTCTGCACCAGCGCGCGGTCGCCCTGCGCGGTGAGAATGATGAAGGCGGCCTTCTTGGTGGTCGGATTGGCCCGCACGGCGTGCAGGAAACCGAGGCCATCCATCTTCGGCATGTTGAAATCGGAGATGACGAGATGATGGGGCTGCTGCTCCATGATCTTCATTCCCTGCTCGCCGTCACCTGCGGCGGTGATCTGCTTGAAGCCGAGCTGTGTCAGCGCATCGCTGAGGAGCAGCCGGCTGGTCACCTGATCGTCAACGATCAGAACTTTGATCTTTTCTGCGAGAGACATTAGTCAGCACCTTCTTTGCGGGCAGTGGTTAGTTTGAGGATTTCTTCGCCGATGGAGCCCAGCGGCAATTGCTGTTCAACCGCGCCTAACTCGTAGGCCACACGGGGCATACCATAGACGACACAGGTTTTTTCGTTCTGGCCGACGGTACGCGCACCGGCATGGCGCATTTTCAGAAGTCCAGCGGCACCATCGCGCCCCATGCCGGTCAGGATGACGCCAACGGCGTTGCGTCCGGCAAGTTCGGCTACAGAATCGAACAACACATCGACGGAGGGCCGATGGCCGTTGACGGGATCGCGCTCCACGAGCCGGCAGCAGGGCGCCGAACGATTGGCGATCTGCAGGTGACGCTCGCCGCCCGGCGCGAGGTAGATCTTGCCGGTCTGCAGGCGGGCGCCATCCGTCGCCTCTTCCACCACGGGAGCGCAGATGCGGTTCAGCCGTTCTGCGAAGCTCTTCGTGAAGGTGGGCGGCATATGCTGGGTAATTACGGTCGGCGGGCAATTGGCCGGGAATTTCTGCAGCACCGCGATCAACGCTTCGACACCCCCCGTGGACGAACCGATGGCCACGACCTTGCGCCCCGCCCGATATTCGCTGACCGGAACCGGCTGCGGCGCGGCTGCGGCTTCCGGCCGCGCCGCACGGTAAGCAGCGTGTTGGGAGCGCGCGGCAGCCTTCACCTTGTCAGCCAGATCGCCGAAGGGGCGCGCATCGCCTGGTGCCGGCTTGCCGACACAGTCGAAGGCGCCGATTTCGAGTGCCGCGAGCGAGGCGTCCGCCCCGCGATGTGTCAGCGACGAGACCATGATGACCGGCATGGGCCGCAGGCGCATGATCTTTTCGAGAAACTCCAGCCCGTTCATTTCCGGCATCTCGATGTCGAGTGTCACGACATCGGGATTGAGCTGCTTGATGGCTGCACGCGCTTCCATGGCGTTGCCGGCCTGCCCGACGACCTCGACCTCCGGATCGGCCTTGAGAACAGCCGAAATCAGGCCGCGCATGGTCGGACTATCATCGACGACGAGTACCCGTGCGAGTGCGCTCATGCCTTCCTCCCCGAAGCGTGACCGATGTAGCGATAGGTGGTGATACCCGTATTATCGAACAGGTTCTTGGCGTCACCGGAGACACGTTCGGAATGACCGATATAAAGATGACCACCTTCCGGCAGCAGGCCTGCAAAACGCGACCAGATGCGCATCTGCGTCGGCTCGTCGAAATAGATGACGACGTTGCGGCAGAAGATGACGTCGAAATTGCCCTTGAAGGGCCATTGCGTCATCAGGTTCAATTCATTGAAGGTGATGAGGCGCTTGACCTTGTCGTCGATCTGGAACTTGCGGCGGCCGCCAGCATCCACTTCCGTGAACCATTGCTTGCGCATGGCGGGAGACACGGTTTCGAGCGCATTATCGTCATAGACCCCGGCACGGGCCTGCGCCAATATTTTCGGGTCGATATCCGTTGCCAGGATTTTGAAGTCGTAATCGGCTGCATTCGGAAACATGGCGAGCACGGTGAGCGCTATGGAATAGGGCTCCTGTCCGTCGGAGCAAGCGGCGGACCAGATGCGAACACGCCCGCCGCTCTTAGCCCTTGCAACGAGGCCAGGAAGTACCTCATCACGCAAATGTTCGAAATGATGGTTTTCGCGGAAGAAGCGGGTGAAATTCGTGGTCAGGTGCGACAGCATTTCGCGCCGCGCCTGCGCGCCATCTGGAGATGACACCAGAACGCAATATTCACGAAAGCCCGAAAGGCCGAGATTGCGGATGTGTTTCGACAGGCGGGAGTAAACCAGCGACGCCTTGGTGTCGTTGAGATAGATGCCCGCATCGGCATAGATCATCGCCGCGATTTCCGAGAGGTCACGTCTCGTCAGCGGGTATTCACCGCTGGCAAGAACGTCATCCGGAGACTGGCGCTGGTCGTTGAAATTAAGTGCTGCCATGAATGATCCGCTTTCAACCCGCCGCCGCGAGCGACATTTCCTGCTTCAAGGGCTGTCCGCGCGAGGCGCTGACGATGGCATCGACATCCAGAATGAGAGCGACGCGCCCGTCGCCGAGAATCGTTGCGGCGGCAATGCCCGGAACATGGGTATAGTTGGCCTCCAACGACTTGATGACAACCTGGCGCTGACCCTGGATCGCATCGACCATCAGGGCACGCTGGCCGCCGCCTTCCGATTCCACCAAAAGAGCGACGCCTTCGACCGGATCGGCCTGCGTCGGGCGGAAATTCAGCACGCGGCCGACATCCACCAGCGGGCAGAAGGAGTTGCGGATGGAGATCAGCCGCTGGTTCGCACCGAAGGAGTGAATGTTCTTCGCTTCCGGCTGCAGGGTTTCCACGATCGCGGTCAACGGCACCACCAGTGTCTGGCCGGCAACCGTCACCACCATGCCGTCGAGAACGGCAAGCGTCAGCGGCAGGCTCATGGTGAAGGTGGAGCCTTGGCCGGGGCGCGAGGAGATGTTGATGCGACCGCCGAGCGCCTGAATGGAGCGCTTGACCACGTCCATGCCCACACCGCGGCCGGAAATGTCGGAAATCTTGTCGGCGGTCGAGAAGCCGGGGGCGAAGATGAGATTGTCGATCTCTTCATCCGTCAGGTTCGCATCGGCAGCGATGAGATCGTTGTCGATCGCCTTCTGGCGCACGCGCTCGCGATTGATGCCGGCACCGTCGTCCTGAAGCTCGATAAGGATGCGGCCGGAGCGGTGTTTGGCCGAAAGCTTGATAGTGCCTTCCGGGTTTTTTCCAGCGGCTTCGCGCTTTTCGGGCGTTTCGATGCCATGATCAACGGCATTGCGGATCATATGCGTCAGCGGTTCGGCCAGCTTGTCGATGACCGTCTTGTCGACTTCGGTGTTCTCACCTTCGGTGACAAGACGGATCTGCTTGCCGATCATGTCGGCGACTTCGCGAACGATACGCGACATGCGCTGGAACACCGGTTTTACCGGCTGCGCACGGATCGCCATGACGCTGTCCTGGATTTCGCGCGTCAGCTGCTGCAGCTCGTCGAGACCCATATTGACGGCTGACGTACCGCTCGCATCGTTTTCGATGACGCTCTGCGACAGCATCGCCTGATTGATGACGAGCTCGCCGACGAGATTGATCAGGCGATCGACACGGTCGAGATCGACGCGGATGGTCTGGCCGGCACTTGCATTGGCAGCGGCATTGGCGTTTGCCTGCGCTGCGGCAGGTGCTGCCGCAGCTTCACGCTTTTCGATGGCGGCATTGACGCTCTGGGCGATCTGCGTCGTTGCGACGGCCGTTTCGACAGCTGCTGCAACATAAGACGCTTCCGCCGTGGCGACTTCAACAACGGGCTGCTCTTCCGCGCCGCTATCAAGCGCCGAGAGGTCGAACGGCACGGGGATCATCGGGAGTTCTTCCTCGTCGGCAGCGGCCTCCGAAAGAACTGGCGTGATTTCGAGATCGCAATCCCATTCGGCAAATTCGAAGACGCTGCGGATACCTTCTTCACCCTTGTCGGTCGTGATCGAAACCGTCCAGGAGAGATAGGATGCTTCAGGATCGAGTTTGTCGAGCGAAGGCAGCTCGGACATGTCGCAATTGATGCTCATCTCCCCAATGCGGGAAAGATCGCGCAGCAGAAGTGCCGCCTCGTTGCCCTTTGAATAAAGCGATGCATGCGGCTTGAAGGTGATCTGGAAGGATGGCGCTTCCATCAGCGGCGTGGTTTCGTCGGCAAAGTCCGTGAAGGAGAAGGGGATCGGCTCGAAGCCGCTCTCATCCGTCGGTTTGGCCTTCACGGGTTCCGGTGCCTTTACTGCGACGGGAGCGGGCGCGGATGCCGGAACGGCTTCGCCGTTTGCCAGCGCCTCCAGTTCCTTCACGAGGCCACGGGTGCGGCTTTCATCGACGCTGCCACCGTCTCTTGCGGCATTGGTGAGGTCTGCCAGCACGTCGGCAGAGCGCAGCATGACTTTGAGAACATCCTGCGTCGGTTCCAGCTTGTTGGAACGCACGCAGTCGAGGGTCGTTTCAAAGACGTGCGCAAAGGCCACGAGATCATCGAGACCGAAGGCACCTGCCCCGCCCTTGATAGAATGAACGGCACGGAAAACGGCGTTGACGGTTTCCGGATCACGGTCGCCGTCATTCAATTTAAGAAGCCCCGATTCCAGTTCGGCGAGCTGCTCCTCGCATTCCTGGAAAAAGATTTCCTTGATTTCGTTCATATCCATCGTGAAATGTCCCGTATCAGGCGGTTACGCGCTCAATGGCATCGATGAGTTTGGCAGGGTCGAACGGCTTGACGATCCAGCCCGTCGCACCGGCCTGGCGGGCGCGGTTCTTCTTCTCTGCATCGCTTTCGGTCGTCAGAACGAGGATAGGGATCGCCCGGTACTTTTCGTTGCGACGAACACCCTCTATGAAACCGAAACCGTCGAGACGGGGCATGTTGATGTCAGTCACGATGACGTCGGGGTTGCTCTGCTCGAGCACTTCGAGGCCCTCGACGCCGTCTTCGGCCTGAATGGTTTCGAAACCGGCATTGTTGAGCGTGACCAGGAGCATGTTCCTGATCGTCCGGGAATCATCCACGGTAAGAACTTTTTTCTTCACTTTTGCATCTCCTTCAGGAGCAAATGATCGATATCGACGCCTATCAGTTTCATGGTCTTGTCGAATGCATCGGACACGCTGGCAAAGCCGAAGCGTTTGCCGTCCTCTTCCCAGGATTTGGCGCCGGCCATGAGGACCTGCGCACAAAGGGCGCCGATACGTTCCACCTCTGACGCATCCACCGACAGCGGTGCTCCCCGCAACGTCATCAGCTTGCCGTGCAGGGCCGATGCTTCGTTGAGGTCCAGCACCGGTGACAGTTTCAGCGTCGCCTCAGCTGCTTTTCTGGCTGCCATTACATGACTCCCTGACGTCTGAATTGTTGGTAATCCTGGCGGTAATCCGTTCGGCTATCCTCACGGGCCATAAATGATGATTGCTGCCGATCCGCACCGGTGGCGGCAGCGAAATGTTCCTGGCGGGCAATACGAAATTCGCGCACGGTGCGGCCGAGTTCCAGAATGACGGTTTGAAGTGTGTCGGCCTCGGAGGCGCTCGCGCTGATATCGACGGCATTGCGGTCCGCCTGCCGTTGCTGCCCGCCAATATCGGTGGCAACAGACTGCAGTTCACCGGCCTGCTCGGCCGTAAGCCGCGAGACTTCAGCGATCATCTCGTTGATGCCCGAGACCTGCCGGACGACGCCGCCGATCGCGTCCTGTGTGCGGTTGACCATGCGGACGCCGCCCTCGACCTGGGTCTTCGTGGTTCCGACAAGGCTCTTGATCTCCCTTGCGGCATCTGCAGACCGCTGGGCGAGCGCCCGGACTTCCTGCGCGACGACAGCGAACCCACGACCGCTTTCACCCGCACGCGCCGCCTCGATGCCGGCATTGAGCGCGAGAAGGTTGGTCTGAAAAGCGATCTCGTCAATCGTGCCGATGATCCTGCCGATCTGTTCGGCGGATTGTTCGATGTCCGACATGGCGTCGATCGCCTCGCCGATCGCACGGCCGCTTTCGACCGCCGCGTCGCGGGCGCTCGAAACCGCCTTTTCCGTCGCCGCAATGCGAGCGCCGTTTTCGGCAACGTTCCCGATCAGGGCCTGAATCGCATGCGAGGTTTCGGCAAGGGCTTCGGCCTGCTGGCGTGAACGCTCGGCAATGGAACGGCCGATATCGGCAAAACGTCCGCTCAAG
This sequence comes from Agrobacterium sp. InxBP2, assembly GCF_026191755.1. Lineage (NCBI taxonomy): Bacteria > Pseudomonadati > Pseudomonadota > Alphaproteobacteria > Hyphomicrobiales > Rhizobiaceae > Agrobacterium > Agrobacterium sp. InxBP2. Next base: position 426,877 of record NZ_JAINDY010000030.1, on the reverse strand, counting down.
GCCTCGGCCTCGCCGACGCTGTTATGGGCCGCCGTCAACGACGCGCCTATGGTTTCAAGGGCCGTGTTGAATGTTGTCGCGACATCCCGATAGGCGTCTGGAACGTCACCGTCTATCCGTGCGTGCAAATCGCCTGCCGCAAAAGCTTTCAACGCGACGCCGAAGAGGTTTGCCGCTTCAGCCCGGTCATTGTCGCGTTGTTCCTGAAGTTCGCGGCCATGACGCAGGCGTAGTTCATTAAAGCGCAGCGAGACCGCTATCTCGGTATCGACCATCACAAGGCGGACGACATTCTTTACCGCTTCGGCGAGCTCACGGCTCTTCTTGCGGCTACCCGGCAGGATGGATCGGGGCGCGTGTTCCGCCACCAGTCCACCAACGAGGTGCTCCAGAACGACGGCGTGGCTGGCGATTTGCCAGCGCGGATCGAGACCCATGCGGCTGGCATTGTCGGAAAGCACCTTCACCCGCTCGGCATAGAGCGCATCGAAACGTGCATCCGTCAAAACGCTCCAGTGCGACGATTGCAGATCGTGCAGGCGTTCGAGCTGGTTTTCGCTGTCGAAGGACGGGGAACAGTCCGGCATGGACTGGAAACGGGTCATCACATCGCGCAGGCCGGCCTTGACGTAAGGCTCCAGCATGCCACGATAGCTGCGCAGGAAGTCGGATTGCGTCTCATCGAGGCCGGCAAAACGCAACCGCCCCGCCAGGCTTCCGCCTGCCGATCTGCGCGCTTGATCTGATGGCAAGTCCTGCCCCAACCGACGTCCCCAACAACATGACGGCCGGTGAAACCCGGCCAATTTGCCAAGGTTCAGAACGCCAGCACCCTGAGGGGATTTTTGAACGAACACACCCATCGCGGACGATGCGGCATCGACGCTTGCCAGACCTTCTTGAACCAAGAAACGAAATACCGGATCGGCACCGGTACGGCAGTGCGGCGTCATGCCTGGAAGGGGAGAGACCCCATTCCGCCGTGGAAATACCACCAATCTTTATGGTTAATTCCTTGCTTGAAAGTTAAGAAACGCGGCGTTGCGGGTCAAACGGTAAAATTTGTAAAGTCTTTTAACGGCCCCTGCCCCGACTTTGCCGCAAATGAGCAAAAACAAAAAGGAATCGAGCGCTTCGGGCGGTTTTTCCGGCCTGTGTGCTGGACAAGCGCGGGTGGCTTCCCCTAAAACAAATCAACGGGATATTCGCGCAGCGGTGATGCTTTAAAGAGACGTTTTCGATCAAGGAGATGCCAACTTGCAATGGATGGAGAAAGGCCGCAGTTCAAGGCGCCATCCGCAAGTGCTGATCGGTCTCGTGGTCGCCAGCCTTCTTCTCATGATCGGCTTCCAGGCGCCTTCGGGTATCAAGCCGCTTTCCAAGACCAGCCGCCTCGAACGCATGCAGACCGTCGATCTTGGCCGCTCCCTTTCGCTTCGCGACAAGGATTGCGACAACGGCGGTGATGTCGGTTGCCGGTCAGGCAATGCGGCCCCGGGTATTGGTCAGGACGCGTTTTCCTTAACCGCCGTCAGTGTTGACCTTGAGGCAAAGGCGCGGCTCGTTGCTGTTGCCGTCGCGCCACAAGCGTCCCGAGACTTTGCCAGCGTGGTACCACGCGCGCCTCCGCATCTTATGTACTAGTCATTCCGGCGGTCATCATCATTGGATTCATTGGAATCCTGAGGGATTGGAGTCGTCGGAAATCCGCCGCAAGCTCCCATTCCAGAGAGAAAACCGCCGCCGCATATGACACTTGCAACCATTCTTCCTTTTATTGTCGCATTGCCCTTCGTCGGCGCACTCCTGACGGCGTTCATGCCGCGCGAGGGTGCTGCTGCAGCTCCCGCTTCCGTTGCAGGGGCAGTTGCCCTTTTCGGGCTGGTCAGCAGTATTTTCCTTTATACCAGCGTCAGCGGGGGCGCCGTTCTTAAATACGATGTGGAATGGCTGCCGCAGCTCGGTTTGAACTTCACACTGCGGCTCGACGGATTTGCCTGGATCTTCTCGATGCTGATTACCGGCATCGGCCTGCTGGTGGTGCTTTACGCCCGCTACTACATGTCGACTGAAGACCCCATACCGCGCTTCTTCGCCTTTCTTCTCGCCTTCATGGGTTCGATGCTCGGCGTCGTTCTATCCGGCAACGTCATTCTGCTGTCCATCTTCTGGGAAATGACGAGCATCTTCTCATTCCTCCTGATCGGCTACTGGCACCAGAATGCCGGCGCCCGCGACGGCGCTCGCATGGCGCTGACAGTGACGGGGATTGGTGGCTTCAGCTTGCTGGCGGGTCTGCTGATCCTCGGTCACATGGCCGGCAGCTACGATCTCGACAGGATCATCGAGGCCGGCGCCGCCATTCGCGCGCATCCGCTTTATGTGCCTGCGCTCATTCTTATTCTCGGCGGCGCTCTGACAAAGAGCGCGCAGTTTCCCTTTCACTTCTGGCTGCCCAATGCCATGGCGGCACCAACACCCGTTTCCGCCTATCTCCACTCGGCTACCATGGTGAAAGCGGGTGTTTTCCTGCTGGCAAGGTTCTGGCCGGTGCTTGCGGGCACGCCGGAATGGTTCTGGCTGGTCGGCGCGGCCGGCGTCATAACTCTGCTGCTCGGTGCCTACTTTGCCATGTTCCAGCAGGATCTGAAGGGATTGCTGGCCTATTCCACCATCAGCCATCTCGGGCTCATCACCACGCTGTTAAGCCTTGGCAGCCCGCTCGCTGCGGTGGCGGCCATCTTTCACATGGTCAACCATGCCACCTTCAAGGCCTCGCTCTTCATGGCGGCCGGCATCATCGACCATGAGACCGGAACACGTGACATGCGGCGGCTGAGCGGGCTCTATACCTATATGCCGGCAACGGCGACACTCGCCATGGCGGCAAGTGCGGCCATGGCCGGGGTTCCTCTGTTCAACGGGTTCCTCTCCAAGGAAATGTTCTTTGCCGAGGCCGTCGAAACCCATGCCGACTCGCTTCTCGACCGGGCGCTGCCCTATGTGGCAACATTATCCGGCGCATTTGCCGTCGCCTATTCGCTGCGCTTCATTCACACGGTGTTCTTCGGCCCCAAGCCAGTCGATCTGCCAAACCCCAATCCGCACGAGCCGCCGCGCTGGATGCGGTTTCCGATCGAATTCCTCGTCTTCGCCTGCCTGATCGTCGGCATCGTTCCGAGCCTTTCCATCGGCCCGTTCCTGCATACGGCCGTGCTTTCCGTTCTCGGCGCACAGACACCCGTCTACAGCCTGTCGATCTGGCACGGTTTCAATCTGCCGCTGATCATGAGTATCGCGGCGCTGATCGGCGGGGTAACGATCTACGTCCTGCTCGGCGGTTATTTCTCGCGCTGCGATGACGGTCCGCCGATCTTCCGGCATTTGCGGGGTCAGCGCATCTTCGAGCGCATTCTCGTCACCGTGTCCTGGAAGTGGGCGCGGTGGCTGGAAAGCACGCTCGGCACCCGGCGCCTGCAGCCGCAGCTGAGGCTTCTTATCCTCGTGGCGCTTCTTGCCGGTTTCTCGCCGCTCTTCCTTTCGGAATTCTCCCTGTCGCTGCCGCGGGTAACAACCTTCGATCCGATCTTCGCCATTCTGTGGCTGATCGGTATGATTGCGGCCATGGGTGCTGCCTGGCAGGCGAAATATCATCGCCTCGCAGCCCTTGTCATGCTTGGCGTTTCGGGGCTCGTCACCTGCCTCACCTTCATCTGGCTTTCCGCACCGGATCTGGCGATTACCCAGCTTTTGGTGGAAATCGTCACCACCGTTCTCATCCTGCTCGGCCTCAGGTGGTTGCCGAAACGCTTCGAAAAAGTGGACAGCAGCGATGAGTTGCCGGCGCAGCTTCGCCGTGCCCGCGACTTTCTGCTGGCAGCCGCCAGCGGCATTGGAATGTCCGTCATCGCCTATGCGGTGATGACGCTGCCAGTGCCGAATGCCATTGCGACCTATTTCCTCGAACGCGCTTACAGCGAAGGCGGCGGCACCAATGTGGTCAACGTCATCCTGGTCGATTTCCGTGGCTTCGACACCTTCGGCGAAATCGCGGTTCTGGCCATCGTGGCGCTCACCGTCTTCGCGCTGCTTCGCCGTTTCCGTCCCGCCCATGAAAGCATCGGACTTCCGGAACAGCAGCAGATGCAGAACGCCTTCGATGCGGAGCGCCCGGATCGCAGCAAGGGCGATACCGTTCGCGATTATCTCTACGTGCCATCCATCGTGATGCAGTGGATGTTCCCCGTCATCATCACCTTTTCCATTTTCCTCTTCATGCGCGGCCACGATATGCCGGGCGGTGGTTTTGCGGCCGGTATCACCATGGCGATCGCCTTCCTTCTGCAATATCTCGCCGGCGGGGCGCGCTGGGCCGAGGACCGCATCCGCATCCTGCCGCTGCGCTGGATGGGCTTTGGCCTCTTGATGGCGGCGGCGACGGGTATCGGCTCGTGGTACTTCGGCTACCCGTTCCTGACCTCTTATTTCCAGTATACGGAGATACCCTATATCGGCAAAATGCCGACGGCTTCCGCCCTGCTGTTCGATCTCGGCGTCTTTTCGCTGGTCGTCGGCTCCACCGTTCTTATCCTGATAGCACTGGCACACCAATCGTTGCGCAACTACCGCGTTCGCACGCCTGACGCCGCAAAAGCGGAGGACGTGTAATGGAACTCATTCTTTCAATCGGCATCGGCATCATGACTGGCTCCGGCGTATGGCTCATCCTGCGCCCGCGCACCTATCAGGTCATCGTCGGGCTTTCGCTTTTGTCCTATGCCGTGAACCTGTTCATCTTCGGCGTCGGCGGCATCAAGACCAACGCACCCCCGGTGCTGGTGAACGGCGTCGACAGTTCGACGCTTGCCGACCCGGTGCCGCAGGCGCTGGTGCTGACCGCAATCGTGATCGGCTTTGCCACGACAGCGCTTTTCCTCGTCGTGCTGCTCGCAGCGCGCGGCCTCACCGGCACTGACCATGTGGACGGGAGGGAGTCGAAATGATGTCGTTCCCCTTCCACATCGTCATCGCACCCATCCTGCTGCCGCTCATTACCGCCGCGCTGCTGCTGTTCTTTGACGAGCGCCAGCGTGTGGCCAAAGCCGCGATCAGCTTCACCTCCACGGTGCTGCTGCTGGTGGTTGCGATTCTGCTGTTTCGCGAGGTGAACTCAACCGTTAATACCGAGATCGCTGCTGTGGTTTCGAGCGGCGTCTATCTGCTCGGCAACTGGCCGGCACCCTTCGGCATCGTGCTCGTCGCCGACCGCCTGTCGGGCCTGATGGTCCTGTTGACCGCATTGCTCGCCATTCCCTCGCCCATCTATTCGATGGCGAAATGGCACAAGGCGGGCGCCCATTTCCATTCGCTGTTCCAGATGATGCTGATGGGCGTCAACGGCGCGTTCCTGACCGGCGACCTCTTCAACCTCTTCGTATTCTTCGAAGTGATGCTGGCGGCATCTTACGGGCTGCTGCTGCATGGCTCCGGCCAGCAACGCGTCAAGGCGGGGCTGCACTATATCGCCATCAACCTCGTTGCCGCCTTGTTTTTCCTGATTGGCGTCAGTCTGATCTATGGGGTGACGGGCACGCTGAACATGGGTGATCTCGCCCACCGGATCGAGGGGCTGAACCCCGACCAGCGCATGCTGCTGGAAACCGGCTCGGCCATCCTCGGCATCGCGTTTCTGGTCAAGGCCGGCATGTGGCCGCTGAATTTCTGGCTGCCCTCGGCCTATGGTGCGGCATCTGCACCGGTCGGCGGGCTATTCGCGATCATGAGCAAGGTCGGCATTTATGTCATTGCCCGCCTCTCCTTCCTGCTGTTCGGGCAGACGGCCGGGGAATCGGCCGGTTTCGGCCACGATGCGCTGCTGGTCGGCGGCATCGCCACCATTATCTTCGGTGCCATCGGGGTTCTGGCGTCGCAGGCGCTGGGACGGCTTGCCGGCTTTTCGGTTCTGGTCTCATCGGGAACGCTGCTTGCAGCCATGGGTACCGGCAATCCCACGGTGGCCGCCGGCGCACTTTATTACCTTGTCAGCTCCACCCTCACCATCAGTGCCTTCTTCATGCTCATCGAACTTGTCGAGCGCGGGCAGGATGCGGGCGCAAACGTTCTTGCCGTAACCATGGAGGCTTATGGCGAAGGCGAGGAAGAAGACGAGGAAGAGGAAATCGGCGTGACCATGCCTGCCACCATGGCCGTGCTGGGCGCATGCTTTGCCGCCTGCGGCATCCTGCTCGCCGGCCTGCCGCCGCTTTCCGGCTTCATTGCCAAATTCTCGATGCTATCGGCCATTCTCAATCCGTCCGGTCTCGGCGCCAATGACAGCATCTCCACCCTGTCATGGTGGATCGTCTTCCTGATCGTCTTTTCCGGCTTCGCTTCACTGATCTCGATGACCCGTGCCGGCATCCGTACTTTCTGGGCCTCCATCGAAGGCACCGTGCCGCGCGTGCTCGTCATCGAAATCGCACCCATCATGCTGCTTCTCGGCCTGACACTCGCCATGACCGTTCAGGCGGGGCCGGTGATGCGTTACATGCAGGAAACAGCGCGCATCCTCGATCTGCCCGCGAGCTATATCCAGGGCGTCATTTCCGCGCCACGGGCGGGCGGCAATCCGGAGGCAGAGCCATGATGAACCGTGTCCTGCCCTACCCGCTACTGACCGTTTCCCTGATCTTCTTCTGGATGACGATCAACAGTTTCTCGCCGGGGCATCTGCTGCTCGGAACTGCGGTGGCGCTCATCGCTTCCTGGGCGATGGCGTCGCTGAGGCCGGCAAAACCCCGCATCCGCAACTGGCATCGGCTGGTGCAGCTGATCCTTATCGTGCTTTACGATATCGTCAGGTCCAATCTCTCGGTCGCGAAGATCATTCTGTTCAGGCGCGAAAGGGACCGCAAATCGGGTTTTCTGGCCGTGCCGCTCGATATACGCGATCCCATGGCGCTGGCCGTTCTGGCGACAATCCTCACCTCGACGCCGGGAAGCGCCTGGCTTGAATATAATTCCAGTCAGGGCACGCTCCTGCTCCACGTCCTCGACGACGTGGACGAGGCCGCGTGGATAAGCCTCATCAAGAACCGATATGAAAAACTGCTGATGGAGATATTCGAATGAGTTCGATTATCCTTTTCTGGTCCTTTTCGCTGGCGCAGCTGATGCTGGCCATTGCCATGACGATTTCGGTCTATCGCATCGCCATTGGCCCGCGCGCGCAGGACCGGGTGCTCGGCATGGATACGCTCTATGTCAACGCCATGCTGCTGCTGCTGACCTTCGGCCTACGCACCGGCAACGACATCTATTTCGAGGCATCGCTGCTGATCGCCATCCTGGGCTTCGTGTCAACCGTCGCCCTTTCCAAATTCCTGATGCGCGGGGAGGTCATAGAATGAGCAACGCCGCAGAATTTCCGCTCTGGGCCGCCATCGCCGTGGCTTTCTTCGTCCTCCTCGGCGCCTCCCTGACGCTGATCGGCACTATCGGCTTTGCCAAGCTCAACAGCTTTTATGAACGCCTGCATGCGCCCACACTCGGCACCAGCTGGGGGACCGGCGGCATCGTCATGGCCTCCATCATCTATTTCTCCGTCTCCGGCGGCCGCTTCGCTTTCCACGAAATCTTCATCGGCATTTTCATGACGGTGACGACGCCGGTTTCCCTGATGCTTCTCGGCCGCGCTGCACTTTATCGGGACCGGGCGGAGCAGAATTCTGATAACCGGGAGCATTTGTGATTGCTTAGGTGTGCGTTGAAGCAATGACTTTACGAAAAGTCAGGGAAATCCTCCTGCTTCGAACGGTCTTCACCCCGTTCACAATATCCGATTTGCGAGCCGGAATTTCGTGAGTCCAATGATAACGCCCGGAGTCCATGAGCAGGACACCTGAGCGGGGCTGAAGCACAACGCCACATGTGCCGGATCCGCGCAAATCGCGGAAAACCATCTCGCAAGCGGATAGAAGGCTTATCGACACGATTGTATCGTCGAAACAGGGGACACAATCGACATGCGCGCTGATCCCCTGCCCTGGAAAGTATTCGTTCGCGATAACCTGATCAGGCAAGTTCTCGCAGTGGCCGTTCCTCACTAATCTTCTGGCGAACACGCCCAGCCATGGCGGCAAAGGCCCGAGATAGGCATCCGGCGCAACTGCGCGGGCTTTATAGTCATACCGATAACCGAAATGCTGCACACGACGCTTCAGTTCCGTGCTCCACCCACCGGCATCCAATATGGTTGCGGTGGCAGCTTCCTCTTGCGGCGAAAGGAAGTCACCGAAATATATGACGCCGGGCGGTAAAGAAGATGGAATTACAGTATGATCCATTTGCGGGCTGGCCTCCCTTTACGATGAAAAACGTATGTTACAACCTCGTCATTCTCATCTAGCGCAGAGGTGCCGTCATCTTTCGTTTTATGTGTGCGTATCCCGGATAGTCGGAAAACTGAAACGGGTACGCAACCGGTCTAGCAAAACCACAATTGCAACTTTGCCGGAGCTCAAAAGATGGGCTGCGGCACTCCCAAGAAAACGGCGATCAATTTTGTTGTCACGAGCATTTCACGCCGAACGGTCACGGGAATGGCAAATCGCCAAGCTGGGCAAAAAATCCATTAAGCAGGGGTTAAGAATCTGCCAAGCATCTGATATTTTTGGGATAATGTTAGCGGACGAAATACACTCACCCAAAAAACATCTTAACGAGGAGTTTCGCCTACCCGCCCACGAGGCAAATGCTTATTGCCATTATGGCTATCGTTGAATCCCATAAGATTAGGTCGGATCGGTCCGAACACGCACCTATATAAATTTATCAGTCTGGAGATTTAATGGTGCCCGGAGGCGGATTTGAACCACCGACACGCGGATTTTCAATTGGAATATTACATCATAAGCATTTGATTTATTTTACCTCAAAGTTGAACGCGCTAAAACTGCGCTAATTCTTAGTCGCGCTATACTCTTCTAATTTTACCAGCACCTCGTTCATAGGGCTATGCCAACCTTCACCGCCCGCACGGCGCTTATTGATCACGTCCTAATCCCAGTTGTAGAGTGATCTGTTGATCTGGATGTTATGGCGATGCTGCCAGCTTGATCTATTTTGCGCTACATAAATTGAGCGGGCAGATTTAAACTTAGCGCATTCGAGGCGATATAGAATTTTCGGAAGATCGGGATTTAGATGAAAAAATCGTTGGTGATCGGGGTTGGCGCCACTGCTCTAACCGTTTGGTTCGCTTGGGCGATGCTGCCTTATATTGCACCGCTAGTCGGCATTGCTTGGAAGTCAGATGTATTTGGACAGTGGGGCGACGCATTCGGTGCACTTAATGCTCTTTTCTCAGCTTTCGCATTTGTAGCCGTACTTTATACTTTACGGCAACAGCAGAAGCAGATCGACGACGCAGCCACCGACCAGCATTTGCAGCGGTTTGAACGCACGTTTTACGAGTTGCTGAGGCTCCTTCGAGAAGCGCGGGACGACGTAGAATTTCGTTACAGCGATAATTACGAAGGACGTCCTCTCGAAATAGAGCCTAATCACCGCGATCGGGTAACGGGTACCGAAGCATTCAAGCGAGCCCAATTCGAAATAAATTATTGGGTAACAAGCAGCCTTTCGAGAAGGGAACAACTCACCGCCGGATCGGTTGCAGACATTTATCTTCGGTGCGTTCACAACCGATACGAGAGTACCTTTGCGCCATATTACCGTTTACTTTACACCATCCTTATCAGGATCAAGACTGACACAAAGCTCACGCCTGATGAAAAACATCGTTTTGGCAATTTGCTGCGGAGCCAATTGACAAGTCATGAAGTTGCTCTTTGCTGCTATAACGGCCTCGCAGCCGTTTCAGGGAGCTTTCAAAAGCTACTTATTGAATTCCGGATAGCAAAATATCTCCCGGCAACATTTGGCAGAGATATTCTTGTCGCCTATTATCCAGCATCCACTTTCGAAGGAAGGGATGAAGCCCCAACGCCACAGTAAATAGCCGCCCCAAACGCCCCCTGGCTGAAATCTACAGAGGTTCGTGACACGATCTCGTGGCTTTCAGCTTCGGCAATGGATCATTTCCTTGCGCTCATTTGTCGAGTGGCAGTCGAGCTTGACCCGCCTTTTTTCGAGAGGAGGCGCCTGCACGTCCAGATCGAACGGCGCTGGTGTAGCCCTCCTCGCTAAGCCTATCTTCAATCAAGGGCCAAAGAGCATTAACTAGCTGATCCAATTCGCGCGACGCTCTTGGAGGAGTGTTCGCTCTATTCGGATTCGACGTCTGCTCAACGGCATCTGGCAACGGAACAGAAATGTTGACCCCAGGATAAAGGGCAACCGAAAGGAGCCGCTGCTGCTTAACCTTCAAGTGAACGAGGGGGTCTGAAAGTTGACGATCAACGAGGTACATTGCTTCGTCAAAAGCGAAATCACATGTGGGCGGCTCATCAAGATAAAGAGGCCGCGAAAGTTCCCGCCAAATCAGGCGGCCGAGCCCAACAAAGCTAGACGTCCATAGTACGCGCTCGCCGACGCCGCCAATAACATAGGCCCAAGCCAATACCTCAGGCCAGTCGTTAGCAACTTGCTCGGCGAGACCTAAACTCGGTGTGCCGCCGGCTGCGATGGTTGTGACATAAGCCGCCGCGAATGCGAGAAGCTCTTGACGTTCCCCTACCTTCCGGCTTGATCTCAACTCGTTCATAAGATGGTCGAACAGATGAACACGGTCTTCGGGTCCGAGCGTGTCAAGCTCTTTTAAAAAGCTAAATTCCGGCCAGGCGCTCAACACTTCATGAAGAGCAAGATGCTCACTTTCCGATCGATTTTCTCTCGCTTGTTGAAGCGCCAGGATTGCGCTGGTAGTTTTGCTGGATGGATAGGCCGCACCTTCGCCAGCCTCTAGAAGGGACATCCATATAGGTTCAAGGCGTTTTGTTACCTGCAAATTTGGCGTCGCCCCGCCGCGGATAAGGCGATTGCAATCGTAATATTTTTCCCGAATGTCAGCTACCGACAAACTAGGCCAAAGAGCAACAGCACGAGCAACCGCAAATGTGGCAGTTGCAAAGCAACTTGCGATTTTCAGCTTATCTGGCGAGCGCCCAGCCAACAAAACAGCTTCTGCGACGACCAGCCCACTCCAGCTAGCAACTAGGTTGGAAAAAGATGGAACCCGCTTAGTTTCTTCTAGGTGCTCAAACAGGCGCCGATTTACGATGTGGCCCCAAGAGGTCAAGGGCGAAAATTCGCTCCGTAAGCTGGCAAATCTTGTGAAAAGCCGCTTCTGAGCCTCGTCTGGCACCACAAAAACTAGGGGCTGTATATGGTCAGAATGACGGCTCGCTTTGGCCACAACGCCGACTTCGTCGCGTCCTATCTTCGAATACTGATAGTAGGACCAAGGTTGCGATGAGCCGGAATAAACGCCCGTTACAATATCATTGACTTGGCTTTCTTGCGCCACCAAAAAAAGTATTTCATCCATACTCATGACCATAGGCTCCTCGCCGGAGGGGCATAGGAACGAGCGATCTGGCTCGGCAACGCTCCGATGTGATAAATATCGAGGCTCGTCTTAGCACGCGTCACGATGGTGTAATAGCGCTCGTCAGTTCGGTGATGAGCAAGATCATCAACAAACATCCAATGAAGCGCCCTGAATTCAAGACCTTTGCAAGCCTGCTCCGTCATAATTAAAATTGGGCGATCAGCATCCAGAGCCGGATTATAGTCTCGGTCCGATGCGTCACCCGTCCGGGATCTGACAATCTGCCAGCGCCCTTGGAGGTCAGGATCAGCCTCTAAAGAGTTTGCAATCTCGTCTCGGTCGTCTCGCCGCGGCACCACCACACCTAACCGATCGCCTTCTGATATCCGATCTCCGTAGGCTCGAAGTTGTGTTTTTAAAGTCTGCATCAATTGAGCTACGAGCCCGGATCGATCATTTTGATGTGGCAAGATACGAGCCGGGCGAGGCCCATCATAGTGACACGTCTCTGAAAGGGTTCGGCCTGTGCCGGTACTCAATATGCGATCTGCCATCGAGCAGATTTCAGGAGCAAGTCTGTAATGAAACGACAAGCTTTGTTCTTCTGGTGCCGGAGTGAGAGATCGGACGGTTTGTAACCCATCAGCGCCTTCATAAATTTTCTGGCGGTCATCGCCAACGAAGAAGAGCTTATCTGCTCTTGCGGCCAGAAGCTCGACTTCTTCGGGGATCAAATCTTGTACTTCGTCAACAAACAAAACATCCAATTTCGGTCGTCGGATACGCGTAACCAAATCCAAGGCCCCCCGTGCAAGAAGCAGTTTTCGTTCAGCGAAGTCCCTGTGATCGGGGATATCGACCTTTTCGCTCCGATAGATGTCTCTCACCCAACTTTCGAGCGTATTCACAAGGGAAGGAGGAAATATTTCCGCTCCGTTTGCGTCGAGGCATCCGGTCCTCAGGAACTCAGCCAAGGCCCGAGTAAATGTGAGAACCTGTATATTGGGTTTTCCCTGCATACGAACGAATTGAGCGCGACGTAGCAGAACGTTTGTTTTCCCCGACCCGGGTGGGCCCAGCACAAAGTAATTCCCCTCCAATCCCAAACTCTCAATCAAGCGAACTTGATCTGGATCGAGTTGCTCTCGTTTCGCCCACCACAACGACATTTCTACTCCCCTTCGATGTCTGCGCTCACAAGCATTCCAGCTAAGTCGCCAACCGCCCCAACACACGTGCTGTACAACAGGTCTGCAGTATTTTCTCCAAAAGCAATTTCAGGAAGATCAAGCTCAACAACTCGCTTGGAGCAACCCATTTCACCAACTAAGCTTGCATTGACGGCCACTGCCCAACCGTCGGGTAGTTCGACGGGTACAATTTTGTATCGAAGGTGCAAATGCTGGAACTCGCTTTCCCCACCTGCTGGCAAGTCCCACTCAAAATCAAGCACCTGCTCATGCTCCCTTTGCCCAGCAGATATCCGGTGAACTGAGATGATGCCTAAGTCGCGTTGATGGGCTCTAATTTGTTCATCAAGGCTTTGAGCATAGCCAAGGACCTGCTGCCTCAATTGGGCTGGCTGCTCTATCATGCTTTCCGCTGCTGCACGCTTCGGCATAAAACCTATCGCCGCGAGGCCGATTTTCCTTCTATTTTCACGGCTGCTCTGAAAATCCTCTAATGTCAGTGCCGATCTGCGCTTCCAATCTTTATCGAGGGCTCTCCGTCCCAGTAAGAGTAGGCTGGGCTCAACGTCTTCACTTGAAATTGCCGGAGTTTGCGTAGCCACGACCCAAGCGAAACGGTAGCGATTGGTACTGGATGCCTGATATTCAGCTTCGAACATCTCCGACCTCATGACTAGGTCGTGTATCAATCCTCCAAGCTGATAGATATCTACAGCGTGCCATAATTCGGGGCTTGCAGGCAAAAGTCGGAATAAGTACTCAGGAGGCGAATAGCGGGATGTAGCGACAACAGGTAACTGATTGCCATGATCAGTACCGAGCCCCATAGGGTCATGAATTTCTCGGGCTACCGAGACATCAAGCAACGTGGCGTGAGAGTAGTCGCTGGAAACGAATATGTTGGCAGATTTGACGTCGCGGTGGCAAAGCCCTTTCTCACGCAGAAAAATGCAAGCCTGAGCAACCTGATCAACTATTGCTGCTATTTTGTTTCGAGGCACTAGTGATAAGCAGCCAGCAAGCTCACGACCCTCAGCCTTATTCATTAGAATATACAGACGATCCTCAAACCGCCCGCCCTCGTAAACTTTCACAAGATATGAGCAGTCGTGATCGCCAATTTTTTCGACTTGCTTCGCGATCCGTTTCTCAGTCTCAATGCCAAGATCACCGGCAGAGAAATCTCTGTCGAGCAGCTTCAGCGCAAAAAGGCCACCTGGTGACTTGACAGTAAACACCGGAGCGGTGCCTCCTCGTCCTGCTGTATCCAGCAGTTCCCAGCCTGGCCCCTTCATCATGCACCAACGACCGGCAATTTCTAAATTTTCTTTTTCTTCCAAAATAATAACTGCCATGCGCAAGGTGATGTATCTGTGTGCAATTAATAGTAGAATTCCGAGCTAAGGCAATAGCTCGACGCATGTGCCCCACCCAAAGAGCCAAGTTAGGCTAGATGTCTACTATCGTCCGACATCAGGACAAAGCAAGGCGCCAGGAACCGAAAGCCCCATATTCGCAAGAGCTAAGGTTTGCTCTCTAGCTTCAAATTCTCCCATTCAGTGACCAGCGATACATATTTCTCTCGAAATACGATTTCCTCATCACCTTTCAAAGGAGTTGTTTGTGGAGAGAAGAACGTTCTACGAAGGATATCAATGATGCGCACATCATCAGGGTCAACTTGGGACAAAGCCTGCCGCATCGCCCACAATCCTAGACGGCCACCCTCTTCGGAAAGTGACGGCTCCTCGCTGAAGTACGGATAGACGACACGAGTATACTCCCCCCTAACACGTGCGTTCAGGGCATCACGTATTCGAACAGTACCGGAGACGTCTTCAAAGTGCAGATACCCATGGATGCTCTTTGGTACTATTTCGACAGGCTCATTTGACCATCGCAGTTTAGCGCCGATCAACTCGATAACTCCATCTTTCAAGAGCGGGTATAAGCGTGTGAAGTTTCTATTTGAGCGTATACGATCAGCTGTAAGCTCCGAAAGATCACCGTCGCCTGCAAGGTGCCTTTTCACATCGGACCAGAAAGGCAGATAGAAGTCACCGCCCTGACTTCTATTGCCACCTTCCGCCTTTTTACGGTCGAGCCGAATATCCTCTTTCAATATCGATATCCGCAACGTCTGCGGCGCATAGAACAGCTGAAGGATTTTTCGCAGTGGAATATCTAAAACTGACATAAAAACCTCGGGAGATAACGCAATCAACATGAATACCGCTTTTGTTTGAAGTCAATTATATTATCACCGTTCATTCGATAATCCACATATTACCGGATAGCAGCCAGTGAATGAATGATTTTCCAGTCACTTTCGATAATGTCGGACCTACCGTCGATCTTACTCTCGCTCATATCCATCTATGCAGAGCGGCTCGAACGGAACATCATAAAATGCACATTTTCTTAGATTTCGGCCCGGACAGGCCCTAATGCATTGCACCCGCAGAGCAATTTTTCGCGTGCAAGGGACGCTCGCCCTTTTCGATCATCGGTAACATAACCAACGGCATGGAAGTCCTACCTTTCGTGAGGTTCTGGTGAAGCAAGCACGCGTACTGACCGATGTTGAATTCAAGCGGCTGCTGGCCGTGGTGGCGCAGATGAAACACGCAGGGCGCAACCGGCTGGCGCTGATGCTCTCGCAATTCGCGGGATTGCGTGTGGGTGAAATCGCAGCCCTGACCGTGCACGACGTGATCGACAGCGAGGGCAGGGTGCGCGAGCAATTGCGCTTGAGCGCGGAAATCACCAAGGGTGGGCATGCGCGTATCGTGTTCCTGAACGACAAACTGCGCCGGGAGATCGAAAGGCACAGAAACGAATGGTCCGAAGAGCGCGAGGCTGGTGCACCTCTGCTGCTGACACAGAAGCGGACGGCGTTTTCCGCAAACACACTCTGCCAGTTGATGGGGCAATTATATAAGAGTGCCGGCCTCGACGGGGCGACCTCACATAGCGGTCGCCGCTGGTTTATCACCCGGCTCGCACATTCCGGTGTCAGCCCGAAGGTCATCATGACGCTGGCCGGCCACCGGAACCTGACGACCACCCAACGCTATATCGACGTGCGCGACGAGATGATGAAAGCTGCCGTCGATTTGCTGTAGCCGAGTTGTCGTGAAACACGACAAGTTCAACGGTCACGGCATTGCCACGCGGCGGCGTGACAGCCAGCCGGTGAGCTTCTGCCGAATTGAGGAAGCCGTCACGGTGCTTTTCGGCTCCGCATATACCTTGCTCGTGTCATCCATCGGCAATGCCCGGTGGTGCGCGATCCAGCCGAGCAGGTCGTTGCGGTGATCCTGATCACGGCAGCGCTGGTTGCATTGTTCGGATAGGATGAAGATTGCCACATCGTCGGCCTCTATGTCTGCCGTCACCTGCCCGATCAGGAACATCATGACCTCTTCCGGCACTTGCCGGTCTCGGGCGCTCATCGATGTCAAATAGCTTGGACCCTTGCCGAGCATCCGCGTGGAGAACTCGGCCTTGCTCTGCACAAGCCCGACCTGCTGCATTCGTTCGCAGACCGCTTCCAAAAGTTCGATATCGCTGCCCATTGTTGCCCTCCTTCAAGACGCGCGGTTCCGACCCATTTGATGCGGGGTTCTGCTGCTGACCGCTAAATAACTGAAATATTTATAAGAATGGTGCTGCTAGTGGAGCAGCAGGAGAAACATATGGAATTCATTTACACGGAGAGCAGAAAACTTCAGCAGGCATGGGTCGACTTCGCGAAAACCTTCGAGCCGAATTTCTATGTCACGCTGACCGATCCGACTGAACCACACCTTGCGACGATGAAGGAGAAGCTTGGACGGCTCTGCGGGCGTGTCGACCGCGCCATACTGGGCAAGAAATTCGCTCGCCATCTGCCAGAGCAACGTACCGATGGCATATTCTTCATCGAACATGTCGGCAGCAACATTCATGCTCACGGACTATTGCGGGTGCCGAAAATGTCGCTTGATGAATTTGAGGCGCTGACAAAAATGCAATGGCATCGTGTCTGCCGCGACGGCAAATACGATCTGCAAGAGGTCTATGACTGCGCAGGTGTTGCCAGCTACTGCACCAAGGAAATGACCCGTTACGGCTTTAACCCGGATCAGATCGCCTTCACCCGGGATTTCATGAAGGAAATCTCCAACTAACCTATCGCATGCTGTGACAGCTTGGCATCGCTGAGTATCGAGCAGCCCCACGCGATATGGCTGACTTCTCAAGGACCGCTTTCCCTACAGAGCGGTAATTGAATTCTACCAGCAGATAATAAGGTTCAAGAGAACCAAAGAACTCCTCGAAATGAATGCACATTGGCATTCACACTGTCGAAGACGACAGATACTCAAGTATCAAGGTTATCAAAAAATCCCCACCATTGGTCCGTCCGGATCGAATTTTCCAATACCCCCATCTACACGCAGATTGCATTGCTATCGGCCAGCGAAACGTCGTGTAACACGACATCGTTGGATATTTCTTTAGAGGTTCGCGTCCATCCTGCCGCGAACTCGGAGCATGTCATGAACAAGATCAAGGCCGCAGGCGACACAAAAGAAGACGTTCTGACGGACAAGATAAAAACCCTTCGCGCATACCGGGACCGTTTTCGTATTGACCCGCCTTTTGACGCTTTGCAGCAGGAGATCGAGTTCCACTCGCGGATCGATCCAATTCATCAGATACAGTTCGGCTTGGGTGACCCGGATAAATTCTACCCCGGCCTTTTCAAAGCTGATCCGGCGAAGATTGATGCGACCGACCGAGCGGCCGAGAAACGGCGGGAAATAACCGAGATCCTACTGTACCGCCTGGAATACGACGACTTCGATATGGCGAGGCTGCGGGACTTAGGTGAGGAACGCAGAAAGGGAACGGGCACATTGTCCGAAGAGGAGAATATCCGGCTTCGGATGCTCCACCAGCGAGGTGCCGAAATGCTGTTTGAAGACGGCTATACGGCTCGTGAGCGGCGGATAATTCAGCTTGTCGATCCCGGATTTAGCTTCAAGGCGAACCCCAACGTCGGTCACGAAACCATTGCCTTCAACAAGAGCCTAAATCCGGTCCAGCACCGGAACAATCACGTCAATCGAATGGAGATCGTGGCCGCAAATCCGCCGGATACGAAGAGGCCGAGGTCCGACGTGAAAAAGAACATACAAGGCGTGATGCGCGGTCGGAAACACTGGCGCGTTCGGCATATTTTCAAGGCCTGTGAAGTCATGGACGATCTGATCGTCCATCTCGGTAAATCGATCCCGAACTATTCAAGTGACCCAACGATAGACGAACTGAGCCAGCGGTATCGGTTCCCTGATCTTTTTGCATCGAACAGCAGCCGCATTTCGTCATCGTTCTATGCCGAATTGGCTGCAGCAATTGCCAGCGCCGAGCATCGTACAAGCGGCACGGACGATTATGTCCCGAACGATGACCTCGCCATCAAGGCCATGCGCCACTATGGGCTCTTCGAAAAGGCGAAGCGTGCCGCGACGAAGTTTTCGCCACATTCTAAGGATTTGATTTTCAATAATTTTCAGCGTTTCTACGCGGGGGCTATTTAGGGTAGCCAGCCGTAGATTTCTCCTCGTTCACAAACGGCCAACAAGGAGAAATCGAATGGCTAATAACGCAAATACAGTGTCCGTTCCGCAGGCGGTCAATCAGTCTCTCGACCAGCTGATCAAGCAGCGCGCCGCCGCCGCCGCATTGTTCGCCAAGGCAAACTCAGCACTTTATCTGGTGCTTGGCGAGTGCAAGGTACTTGCCGATGCGACGGACAAGAATGTCCTGAAGCAGGCATGCAAGGACCGTGGCATCGAGGTCAAGAACAACACGCACGTCTATTCGCTCGTCCTCTATATTGTCTTCTCGGACATCACCCGACAGAAGGTGAGCGCATATGCGGCCGTTCTCAAGAAGGCAGAAGAAGCTAAGCTGACGTCTGCTGCTGTCGTCGCAAAGTGGATTGCCGCCAGCAACGGCATCGAAGCAATCCGTACTGGTGGTCAGCGGACGAACAATTCGCCCAACAGCTCGAACGGCACGACCAACGCGTCCAATGCTCAGGCAAGCACGATTGCAGCTTCGAATCCGTCGCTTCGGGTTTCTGAGGAAGTGCCGCAGGAGGACGATGCAAAGCCCGAACAGCGGGCCAAGGATTTCCTTGCGCAGGGCCACGGCGGCGTTGAACTCGACGCCAGTTTTTTCCCGGCGGAAATGCCCATGGGCAGTGTACTGGCGATGCTGGTCGAGCCCACCGCGACAGGCGCGTACAAAGTGACGTTCGTCACGAACGCGCAATCTGCGGTTCGCCCCCTGCTAGTCACATTGGGCCGCGAGCTCGATCGCGAACAAGCCGACGCGAACTCGCTGATCCTGTCCGACATCATCGACCGCAAGGAAGCCGAGCTTGAAGCGGCGATCCAAGCCGCGCGCGAAGCAACGAACGCCGAATAGTCGAACCGCTGGTAGCTGCCTGATGTGGCTGCCAGCGCCTTTCCCAGACAATATGGAGAATATCATGAACCTCGCACAAAAGTACGGGCCGAAGACGCTCGCCGATTATCGGACCCATTATCAGCCTCTTGCTGACCTCATCCGCATGTATGCGGAAGGAAAGACGGAAATGCCCTTGCTGCTGTTCGGCCCGCCCGGAACCGGCAAGACGCAGCTTGCGGAATTGCTGCCTCCGGCACTTTGCGCTGGCTTCGTTCCTGCGAACGCGCAGATGACCATTGATGCGGGCCTTGACACCGGCATCAACAAAATCCGCGCGGCCAAAACGTTCTGCGAAATGTACAAGGCGAACAACGACAACTTTACGGCGGTCATCATTGATGAATGTGACCGGCTAAGCGGTGATGCCATGGATGCGCTCAAGCATCTGCTGCCCGCGTATCAGGGCAAGCCCGGAATGCGCGTGCAGTTCATTCTCACCACCAATCACGTCAACCGCGTACCAGCGCCGGTACAGGATCGGTGCCATCGGATGCAGGTGCCGCAACCGACACCGGAGGCGCTGCTGGACTTCGCCATGACTATTCTCGACACGGAGGGCCGGAGATACGATCGCGCGCTCATTCTCGCGATCCTTCGTACGAATACATCGCGTGACGGCACCGTGAGTTACCGCGAGTTTTACAAGCGGCTGGAGCGGTTGATCGCGCTCTGACCGATTGGGAGCCGGAACAGCCGGCTCCCTTCTTAAACGTCGTGTAACACGACAAAAATTCAGAAATTGAGGAATTTACCCTATGTTGAGCGATGCTCTCTATGAGGCCGACAAGGCTATCCACGGCTACCAGACCCGAATGCCAGATCTGTATGAGCCCATTCGGCACGAAATCAATGCGATCCGGTGCCGGATGGTCGTTCTGCAGATGCGACTAGATCAGACCGTGCCGGATGAATGGTTTGAGAAAAATCCGATCTACGCGGCTGCTAAGGCCGGAAATATCGGTCCGCATGATGCCTACATGCACGATGAAGACGACAGCGTGCTCGATAACTATCGGCTCGAATACGCCGCCTATATCGCCGGTCAGCCGAAGGAGTAGTCCCCGTATATTGAGCAATCTCGCAGCTTTACCAGTGCCGGGTTTTCCCGGCACGCCTGATCGTAGATACTGCGGACTGCCTTCGATGACGGTGGGGCTACGAGCCGAGGCACATTGCCGGTAAGCGATAGCGCGGACAGCTCTGGCTCCTCAACAATCCGGTCCGTCATCGCGGCAGCTTCCAGATACGCGCTGATCGGCAGCGTTGCCATGAATGCTTCGTCGCGGACAAGCTCGATGCCGAGCATGGGCCGCAACGCTATGATGTCGGAAACCCAAAGGGGTTGAAACATAGGCAAGCCATCAGTGAGATTGTGGAGCGCATCGACGGCATGGCCACAAAAGCGGCTCCGGGTCAGCAGCATGACGGCCTTCCCGTTTGGATCGTAGAGGCGAGCGAACGGCAGGAAATTTGCGTTCGGCCTGGCATGCCACGCAAGGCGGCGCAGCAGGGTTTTCGGGAACAGCCGCCGATATCGGCCGGGCTGATCCATCTCATGAACGGTTACGGACTTCCCTTCGGTCAGCGCAAAAAGCAGAATTGCCCGCCATGAGAGCGCCGACAGATAGTTGCGCTGGTGCAGTTCGCCGTCGACTTCGTAAAGCAGGTTCAGCGACGTGCCCTTGCGCTTGATCTTGTAGAGCCGTTCGGACCCCACATGCAGGTCCGTCGCGAACAACATGGCGAGATCGATTTGCGCTTGCTCGATCCATTCGCGATTGTCGGTATCTCCGTCATGTTGCTGGCTGTGCATTCGGTCCCCGCTTCGGTCTCGGCGGGAACAAAGTTCCAGATGGCACAAAGGTCGAGTGAAGAATGCTGCCGGTCAGGGTGTTGGCGGGACGCGCGCCGGTGTTACATCCGGCGGCAACGCGCATCGCGCAGACGCACAGGGGCGTCAGAGAACGCGGCGGAGGACAAATATGCATTGCGACAGCGCGGAGACCCAGACGCGCGTCCGTGGCGCTCTTTGACAACGTTTGGGCCCCGCCGGAACGCACGAAGGCCATGGGATCATGAATGATCCCATGGCCTTCGGATGCATCTCCCGCGAAATGTGCGCAGTTTATTTCGGCTTGCGCAACATCTGGCCGCGCTCGGCGGCGGCAGCAGCCAACTGTGCGTCAAGCTCACCAGCACGCACTGCCTCGACCAGCGTATCGATGACCTTCGGCAGTGCCGAAAGCTCCCCGGCCTCGATGGCGTTCTTGTCCTTGGCGAATTCGATGGGCTTGCCGGCATAGCGGATCGCGAAGAATACCTTGCCGTTGCCATCGGTGAACCAGCCCTGACGCACGCGCTTGGGAGCTTCGACCTCGACACGAACACCTTCAGCATTCTTCTTGCGCACGATATGCGTCGGCGTGAACGCCTGCCCGGCGATCTTCGCCTCGGCCATCTGCTTCTGCTCGGCCAGCGCCGCAATCATCTTTTCCCGTGCCCGCTGCACCGGATCGACGGTCGCGCGAACCGGGACCGCGGAGGTAAGCTTGAGAGCCTTGAGGTGAGACATGCTGTGATCCTTTCCGAAACCGTTGAACGCGCTTCCCGGATACAGCCGTCTGCCAAAAGGGCGAGCGAAGAGTTCGCGAACGGCGCGTGGTTAAAGTAAGCGCAATCGCTCCTTGCTCTCGTTTCGCAACGGCGGTGATGGATCAACAGTTAGGCCGAACAACAAATCCTCAATTTCCTCTGGCGGTATGAAAAGATCACGCGCGATATGATTTTTCGATACGCCTTGTTTCCAGAGATCCTTGAGCACCATCTCCCATACAGCAGACTTTTCATGGGGTAAGCCATCTGGCTCAGTTGAACGATAGCGGCGATTGATTTGTACGTACTGCCACTCTGTCAACCGCCCCAACTTGTTGAGCCGATAAGCAAGAGCAACCGCTGCAACACCCCAACGCTTCTTAGCCTTTATTATCTGTTCGACACTGCTCACGTAGGGAATATGAGACACCAGATCGTCATGAGGCATGAGAAAGGCTGACGCAAAGGCGTTCGCCTCATTTTCAGCCTCACGCCCCTGTGGGCCTCCATGCTTATGCATTACGAGGTGTCCAAGTTCATGGGCCGCGTCAAAACGGCTTCGTTCTGCCGATTTGAATGTGTTCAAGAACACGAAGGCCTCGTTGTCCCGCCAGCAGGAAAACGCATCAACTTTTTTTGTTTCTTCAGCGAGCGAAAAAACCCTGATGCCTTTCGTCTCAAGCAACTTGATCATATTGCTGATTGGCTTTTCACCGATCGCCCAGTGCTGCCTTAGAAGACGTGCAGCTTTACTGGGGTCTCGCTCATGGCTGAGATCGATGAGATCAATGGGCGGCAAATCGTATCTTTGCTTAACCCATTCCAGTACGGCAAACGCCAACACACCTGCCGAAAGCGCAGCATCCCGCTCCCTCGCACTCATTGACGTCAGGCTCCGAAAACTGGCAGCCTGAACATCAATAGGGTTCACGTCATCGAGAAAGAAGAAATCACGAGGGTATTTCAAGGCCCTCGCTAACGCATCTACGGTGCTGTCGTCAGGAGTTTGCTGAGCATTGACAATACGAGACAAGGTGACAGGCGCGATGCTAGCCAACTCTGCCAACGCCTTCGCTGTCACTCGCCTTCTCTGTCTAGCAAGTTCCAACCTTGTAAAATTGAACATTTTCCTACTTGCGGCGGACTACGGGTTCGAACTCAGTACCGTCCGGTTCAATGTCTCCCTTCACGCGAACATTTTCCCATTCACCCTTGCGGATGATGAAAATACGTTCTTCAAACTGCCGGAAGTTTCCGTTCGAAACCCCAGCAGCCTTTGAAAGTTCTGCACGCACATCTTCACCATTGACGGACACGCAGAAAAACCAAACACCGGACGGGGGAGCCGTTACAGGCTGGAACGTCACCGCGTCAAGCTCGCCGTCTGCGAAAAGGCTCCCCTGAGCCTGATCAATCGCCCGCTCTGCCCCGCTGCCTTTCCCGGAAATTGCCTGCGGAACATGTTTTTCGTCGCACGCCACGTCGACGCTTTGATAGATTACCTTGAGGTTGCGCTCAAAGTGCCGAACCGCTTCGATGTTCTCCTTGCGCTCATGCCGCCAGCCTTTGGAGCGAAAAAGCGCGCGAGCATTGCGGGTGCCATGAATGTAGGCAAACAAACCAGCGGCGGTTATCGGATCATCATCGACGGCGTCTGCTCGAGCACCAACAACTTCCCTGACGACATTGATCAACTCTTCGCGGGTTACATCAAATGCCGAAAGGCGCGTGTTGATTTCAATTTCGTTGACGTAAAGATGGGTAGCGACCATGTGAGCCTCGATAATTTTTTCGACCTCATTTGTGCTCGAAAAAATTATCGCCGTCAATAGATAATCAGGGGGATGCAAGGATTTTGAGATAATCCGCAATGAGCGCATGTGGTGATCATCGGAATAATGTCATCATATTTTCGGCATTGCTATTCGCGATCTGCAAGGATTGGATGGCAAGCTGCTCCTGCGTTTGCAGTGCCTTGAGCCGGGTTGAGGCTTCGTCCATGTTGGCATCGACCAGACGGCCAATACCCTTTTCGACGCTATCGATAAGGGTCTGCGCAAAATCCTGCTGCATGTCGATCCGCGTCTTGACCGCGCCGAGCGTTGATGCGCCGGAAATGACCTTTTGCAGCATCGTATCGACGCCGGAAAGGTAGTTGTCGAGGTCATTGACGGGATCGGTGATATCCACGTCGAGAATATCGAAATCCGGCGCAGGGCCGATGTTGTCGGCGACGTTCCCGATCTGGATGAATGCCCGCCGACCGGCATCGGGATAAAGGGTCTTGTCGATATCGAAGACGATGGATGAACCGTTCGCCGTCACGTCGAGCCCCTTGCCGACAAGCGCGTAATTGAGCAGCGTTGCCATATCGGCAGCGGAACCGATTTTCCCGTCGGACGTGCCGAGCGCCGTATCTACCATGTCCCGCGTGACAGTAATAGTTGTGGTCGGATCGCTACCCACCTGAATGTCGAAGCTGAATTCGACATCGCGGTAGACCGTGAAGGGTGAGGTGAAGCCGAAGCTCCATTGCGGGTAATCGTCGGCAAGTTCCGATGTTGCGCCATTTTCCAGTCCAGCCCCGAAACTTCCCGATCCGAAGTTTGATGTCACCCCGGAAATCTCGATGCTGGAATTGGGTGAACCGGTCGCTTCGACACTCTGGATGCGCACGCCGTTGAAACGCAAGATGATCCGCGCCACATCGTTGACCGTGCCGAAGGCGTATCGCAGCACGTCGGCAAACTCAGCGTCGTTGGAAACGGTTCCGTCTGATTTCGAGAGAGCGGAATTGATCGTGTTTGCGTCGATGGAGATGGTGTAACCGTTGTTGCCATCCACCAACAGATCGAAACTGATGGTGTCGGTTCCCGACAACGTGAAAGCACCGGTAAAGTCGAAGTCCTGAAAGCCAGGATCGCCATAGGTGGTGGCATTGCTGCCCCTGAACCCGCCGATATCCCCGAGCGAACGAATATCTTTTTGAAGCGAACCACCACCGCCCACATTAAATAGGCTGATGTCGGCGAGATCGATATCCGTTGTACCAACACGCACGGAGCCATCGGCCGATCGGATGAAAGACGACGTGATGCTCGTTGGCAGCGACGACAACTCCCACAGGTCTTCCGGTGCGTCCGTGTTGAGCCAGTTGACCCCATTGAAGCTGGCCGATGTAGCGATGGAGACGAATTGCCCCTTGAACTGGTCAAGCTCCTTTTGAATTTTCGACTTGTCCACGCCGGTCTCTTTTGCCGCGACAAGCTTTGCACGGAACTCGCTGAGAACGTCTATAGTACTGTCGAGACCCGCATAGGCGACATCGGCCTTCGCCGCACCCAACCCAAGCGCATCGGCTACGGCAGACACTGCCATATTGTCGGAGCGCATCGTCGTGGAGATCGACCAGTATGCGGCATTGTCGGAAGCCGTTTGCACGCGAAGCCCCGAACTCACCTGCCGCTGCGTGTCGGCCATGTTTGAGCCGATCATCCGCAGCGTTTGCAGAGCTGCCATCGCGGAACCATTCGTCAGGATGCTGGTCAATGTCGGCCTCGGACCTGTCGTGTCCGCAAGCCGCACCAGCGTCCCAGCAAATACCTTTGCGCTCGGCAAAAATTAACGCCTTGTTAACTGTAAAGATCGCAGTAATCTCAATGAATCCAGCGGTGATTTGCGCCGCGCTTTTGCAACTCACGCCCGCAAGCCACAGCCTTACGCTGCTACAACCGTTTGCACCCGGCATCCCCCGCTCGAACCTCAACGCCTCTGGTGTTAGCGGTCGCAAGCGAAGGAGACGCCATGCAGGAGCATTCCCCAAGCAATCATTTATCGGGTCCGGTTCGGGCTTATTCTTATGTGCGTATGAGCACCCACAAGCAGCTTCGCGGTGATAGCTTACGTCGGCAGCTTGAGCGGTCGAAAGCCTTTGCAGACGAACACTCTCTGCTTCTGGACGACAGCCTGCGCGACATCGGCATCAGCGCGTGGAAGGGCAAGAACTTTAAGACCGGTGCACTCGGTCGATTTCTGTCCATGGTAGAAAGTGGTGAGATCCCCAAGGGCAGCTATCTGCTAATCGAAAGTCTAGACCGGCTATCGCGGGAGGCAGTACCGGATGCGCTGACGCTGTTCATGGCGATCATTAATGCGGGCATTACGATTGCGACACTTGGCGACGACCGGCAGATTTACAGCCGCGATATCCTCAACGGGGATTGGACCAAACTCATCATCGGGCTTGCGGTGATGTCGCGAGGCCATGAGGAAAGCCAGACGAAGAGCGAACGTGTTAGAGCCGCCAACAGAAAGAAGCGCGAGAATGCCCGCGAAGGCAAAGGCCAGATCACGGGACTGACGCCCGCATGGATAGATGCCGAGCGTATCGGCGCCAACCGCTACACGTTCACGCTGAACCATCACGCCGAGACGGTAAGGGCCATCTACGAGATGGCGGCTCGTGGCCTCGGCGTGACGGTGATTGCGCGCAGGCTCAATGCGGACGGCGTTCCAGCCTTCAAAAGCAAGGACGGCTGGTATCAGAGCATCATCAAGGCACTTCTTATTCGGCGCGATGTCATCGGCATATTTCAGCCACACCGCATGGAGGACGGCAGGCGAGTGCCAGATGGCGATGCAATTGAGAACTATTTCCCCGCGGCCATCGACAAGGATTTGTTCGTGCGCGTGCAGGCGATCCGAAATAATTCGGCCAGACCGGGACGTAAAGGCGATATCTTCGCCAATCTTTTCACCGGGCTTTGCCATTGCTCCCATTGCGGCGGACCGATGACGATGAAGCTCAGCCGCGTGAAAGGTAACGAGAACGGGCGCTATCTCGTGTGCAGCAACTATGTACGCGGCCATCGCTGCACCGAAGGCAATCGGCATTTCCGATACGAACCGTTCGAGACTGCAATTCTCGATCACGTCCACGAACTCAACCTTGCCGAAGCCATAGCAACGACAATGACGAATGAGGCCATCACCGGCATCAACGAAACCATCGCGGCGCTGACGCTGCAACTTGACGAGCTGCGCCGGAAGGAGCAACGGCTTGCGATGGCGCTGGAAGATGACAATCAGCCAATGGACAGCATTATCGATCTGTTACGGCAAAGACAGCAGGAACGGCAGGCAATCGAAGCCGAGCTTCAGTACCAACAGCAGGAACGACACCGGCTTACAGTTCGGCATAATGATCCTGCACAGACCTGCGATCGCATCGGCCAACTGCGAACCGCGTGGGAGCAAGCCGACGAAGCAACTCGCTATGGCCTACGCTCGGAAGCTCATGCCGCGATAAGGGAACTTATCACGGAAATCAGCTTCGATAGCGGCAGCCATTCGGCAATCGTCATCGTCGCGAATGGAATATCCGCGTACAGGCTTCAAGATGGCCTGATTAATGGGCGGTTCCATGCTTTCGCGGCGTAACTATTGGCACTTACCATTCCTTGTGATCCGGCCTCAACTGATCCTTGCGCCGCTCGGTGCTGACCTGACCATAGTGCTTATCGATCATCGCAATGGAAGTGCGGGTGTTCCGTGCGATATCGTAGACATCGACGCCGCGAGCAATCATCTCTGAGATGTAATAGTGCCGCAATGAATAGGTGGTCCGGGCAACGCCGCGAAAGTCAGTCTGTAAGTTGCAAACCTTCAGCAACTCTGCAAATCCTTTCTTGAAGCTCTGTATGCGCTCGCCACTCTGATCGGAGAAGACCGGATCGGCATCATTCGGTTCTCGCCCGACTTCACGCTCGAAAGCGTCCCACAGCGTATGAAGCCATGGGATGACTGAGAGTTGTGGCACAACAGCACCATGTTTGCCTTTGCCTTGAACCTGAAAGCGAACGTCTTGATCTTCAAGCTTTGCTTTGCGTGCAGCGCGAAAGCCGACGACGTGGCCCCAATCAAGATTTTTAAGCTCTGTGGGTCGCATTCCCGCACCGGACGCGATTTCAATATGCGCATGGAGTTTCAGCCTGTCGGAAATGACGTGCATGTTCTGGCGGAACTGCCGCCACACCCTGCCGTCTTTCCCGCGGATCACTTTTCCCTGCCCGCTATGGTCAGGATAGATGCGTTGCAGACTTGTGCTGATGAGGGTTTCGAATTCCTCCGGCGTGAAGCTCGGTCGGCTGTTATCGACGCGCTTGCGAACCTTGACGTCAGGAATATCGAGCTTGCCGCAATAACCCCACTTTACAGCTTGCTGAAACAGAGCCCGCACAATGGTTAGCTCACCCCGCTGACGGCTGATCGAAGGTACTTCATGGCGTGCTGAGCGGCGCAGGATTTTGTCCTTGCGCTCATAGCGAATGAATTCGATATCCTTGCCAGGACCAGTGACCCAATAATTGCGCCGCCATTCCATATAGCGTTCAATATCCGGCTCGCGGATCGTGTCGATGGGCTTGTTGCCGAAAAAGCCGACAAGGTAACGACGAATGACAGGTGGCCAATCGCGCGGGTGGTATTCGCTGCGGTCGTTGCGTTCGCTTTCCGCAATCACGAGCTTGATAAATTCCTCGGCCACTTCCCCGAAGGGGCGAACGACAGCGGTGAAGCCATTCTTCACCCGGTAGTTTGCCTCGCTCCATATCTGGTAGGCTCGATGATGCGCCTCGTCGTAGTTGTCGGTTTCGAGGCTTTTCCTGACCTGCTTGCCACCAGCGGAAAACCGCACCGACCATATGGAGCCGCCGGGACGCTGAAAGAGGGTAAAGGGCTGTGTGGGCTGCTTCGCACGCTGTAACATGATGCTCTCCGAAATCAGTTACGTTGCTAGCACGCCTGCGTTAAAGCTGCGCTAACCTGCAACCGTAGCGGACACGGCGGGCCTTGAGGGAAAAGAGCAATTTTGCGGGCTGTGCTAGACATGCGCTAGCGTATTTCCAACACAAGCGGGATCAAAGAGCTTTCCAAAAACTTAGCATTTTCAGCAAGTTAATGGTGCCCGGAGGCGGATTTGAACCACCGACACGCGGATTTTCAATCCGCTGCTCTACCAACTGAGCTATCCGGGCACTTCAGGTCCTTGAAGAACCTTCGCTTTTCGCGGTCGGGGTCGTTTGCGCCCCGAAAGTGAGCGGGGTTATAACATCTTGTTCGAACATGGCAAGCGCCCTTCCGAAGTTTTTTGACAGTTTTTTCACGGCGCCTGTGGATGGCTGGAAAGAGCGCAGGGCGAAGGCCGGTTCACGCAGGAAAACTCATTGTGTGGCCCCCTGATGCCAGAGCGCATTTGCCCGCGTCATGTTTGCGAGGGACCTATCCCGGCCGGTGGCGGGCGCAGCATGGCAGGTGGGGCTATGCCCCTTCGCGGCGCCGTGCTGCGAAACCAAGCGCGAAAGGCACCACGGCTACCAGCGCCGCCATGACGGGCGAAGACGCAAAGATGCGGCTTGCAAGCGAGGTGACGGCTACGGAGCGCACGACCGTCATCAGGCGGGAGTTCTCGCGGTCGCGCTCATGGTGGGGCTGTGCGGGCCT
This sequence comes from Agrobacterium sp. InxBP2, assembly GCF_026191755.1. Taxonomy (NCBI): domain Bacteria; kingdom Pseudomonadati; phylum Pseudomonadota; class Alphaproteobacteria; order Hyphomicrobiales; family Rhizobiaceae; genus Agrobacterium; species Agrobacterium sp. InxBP2. The sequence goes on along the minus strand of NZ_JAINDY010000030.1, from coordinate 397,558 downwards.
GTGGCGGGACATCTCGGCCGCCTCAAGCCGCTTGACATCGCGCCGGATCTTTTCGACCTGTTGGCGAAGCTCGTCCAGTTCGGCACGCAGCGCCGGGTCGATGGTATTGGCGGCAGGTGTCCTCCTGGCTGCGGTTTTTTCCACCGTCTCTTCGGCAGCTACAGCTTCCGCCTCTTCGTCCAGTTCGGCCAACTCGTCGTCCAGGTCTGATGGCTTATCGAAACCGTGGGATCGCAGTGGTGCTTTCATCGCTGTCTCCTGAGGCGTGCTGAATTGCGGCGGCGGGCGCTTTTGCCCGGTCAGACTTTTCAACGCCTCAGCCCAGCAAAGGATGCATGGAAAGCGGGTAGACAGGCATAATAAAACAGGCCCCGAAGGGCCTGTTCAATCATCTCGCTGGAGCCTCAGGCCGCCTTCGCGGCGCTGGCATAGGGATCGAAGCGACCGTAGAAGGTCTCGCCCTTGGCGGCCATATCCTTCAGCAGCGGCGTTGGCTGGAAGCGCGGTCCGTATGTCTCGCTGAGCTTTTCGGCGAGCGCCACGAAGCTCTTCACGCCCATGCCGTCAATGTAGGACAGCGCGCCTCCGGTATAGGGCGCGAAGCCGAAACCGAGGATGGAACCGACATCCGCCTCACGCGGATCGGTGACGATGCCTTCTTCCACCGTGCGGGCGGCTTCCAGCGCCACGGTGACGAGGAAGCGCTGCTTCAGCACCTCCATATCCACGTCTTCAGGCTTCTGCTGCGGATAGAGGTCCTTCAGGCCAGGCCAGAGGGACTTCTTGGCGGGCTTTGGCGGGTAGTCGTAAAAGCCCTTGGCGTTCTTACGGCCAAAGCGGCCCTCGCCTTCCACCAGCTTCTTCACCAACTCCATATGGCGCGGATCGACCGCCTTTTCGCCGAGATCGGCGACGGTGGCTTTCAGGATCTTGTAGGAAAGATCGATGGCCACTTCGTCGTTCAACGCCAGCGGGCCCACCGGCATGCCGGCGAATTTCGCGGCATTTTCGATCATTGCGGGCGGCACGCCTTCGATCAGCATGTCGTAGCTTTCGGCCATGTAACGCAGCACGCAGCGATTGACGAAGAAGCCGCGCGTATCGTTGACGACGATCGGGGTCTTCTTGATCTTGGCCACATAATCCAGCGCGACGGCAAGCGCCTTATCGCCGGTTTCCTTGCCCAATATAACTTCCGTCAGCATCATCTTCTCGACCGGCGAGAAGAAGTGGATGCCGATGAAATCGGTCGGACGCCTGGAGTTCTTTGCCAGCCCCGTGATTGGCAAGGTGGACGTGTTGGAGGCAAAGATTGCGCCTTCGGGCAAAACGGCTTCCACGGCTTCGATGACGGCTTTCTTCACGTCGCGGTCTTCAAAGACGGCCTCGATAACGAGATCGACATCAGACAATGCAGTGTAATCCGCCGTGGGAGTGACGAGATCAAGCAAGGCCTTGCCTTCATCCTGCGTCAGCCTACCCTTGCCGATGGCGGCCTTGACGCTTTCCTCGCAATGGCCCTTGCCCTTGTCTGCGGCTTCCTGATCGCGATCCACCAGCGTGACGGGAATACCCGCTGCGGCGGTGACGTAAGCGACCGCCGCCCCCATGAAGCCCGCGCCGACGACGCCAACCTTTTTGAACTCCGTCTTCGGCTGGCCGGCCGGACGGCGCGCGCCCTTGCCCAGCTCCTGCATGGAAATGAACAGCGAGCGGATCATGCCGAAGGCTTCCTTCGAGCGAAGGATTTCGGTGAAATAACGCTGCTCCACCTTCAGCGCCGTATCGAAAGGCAATTGCAGCCCTTCATAAACGCATTTGAGGATGGCGAGTGCGGCCGGATAGTTGCCGGCGCTTTCGCGGCGCAGGATCGCCGGAGCGGCGGGCCACAGCTGGGCAGCCGCAGGCGTCCAGATGCCGCCGCCGGGGGCCTTGAAGCCCTTCTCATCCCAGGGTGCTACCGGCTTCAGGCCGTCCTTGATCATCTGCTTTGCAGTTGCGACCAGCTGATCCGGCTCGACTACCTGGTGCACCAGCCCCATGGCCTTGGCGCGTGCGCCGGTCAGCGACTGGCCTGTCGTCATCATCTGCAAGGCAGATTGTGCATCGGTCAGGCGCGAGACGCGCTGGGTGCCGCCAGCGCCCGGGAAGATGCCGACCTTGACTTCCGGCAGTGCGATCTTGAGGTTCTTGGCGCTGGAGGCCACGCGGCCGTGGCAGGCGAGTGACAGTTCGAAAGCGCCCCCCATGCAGGTGCCGTTGATGGCGGAGACCCAGGGCTTGCCGTTGGTCTCGATCTTGCGGAACAGGCCGGTCATGCGGCCCACCAGCTCGAACAGCTTTGCTGCCGCCTGATCCGGGTTCTTCGTCTTCTCGTCATTGTAGAAGGAGAACATCGACTTGATCATCGACAGATCGGCGCCGCCGGAAAAGGTACTTTTGCCCGACGTGAAGACGACGCCCTTGACGGCGCTATCGGCGACGGTGGCGTCGAGAATGGCGTTCAGCTCGTCCATCACCTCTGACGTGAAGACGTTCATGGACTTTTCCGGCATGTCCCAGGTGACGAGGGCAATGCCGTCTGCGTCCGTCTCGATGGTGAAATTGGTGTAAGTGCTCATTTGGGATTCCTCTTCCCTGAATCGTAATGGCCGCTTCGCTTTCCTCGTCATCCTCGGGCTTGACCCGAGGATCCAAGCACCAGGGATAGATCCTCGGGTCAAGCCCGAGGATGACGGAAGCGGGCCGTAGCCGCTGCCTTAAACCCGCTCGATGACGGTTGCTGTACCCATGCCTGCACCGATGCAAAGCGTGACGAGCGCGGTGTTCAGATCGCGCCGTTCCAGCTCATCCAGCACCGTCCCGAGGATCATCGCGCCGGTTGCACCCAGCGGATGACCCATGGCGATTGCGCCGCCATTGACGTTCATCCGGTCGTGATCAATGTCGAAAGCCTGCATGTAGCGCAGGACCACGGCGGCGAAGGCTTCGTTGAGTTCGAAGAGATCGATATCGGCAAGCGACATGCCGGTCTTTTTCAGCAGCTTTTCGGTTACGTCAACCGGGCCGGTCAGCATCAGCGCCGGGTCGGAGCCGATATTGGCGAAAGCCTTGATACGGGCACGCGGCTTCACGCCCATTGCCTCGCCGCCCGCTTTCGAACCAACTAGCACGGCGGCAGCACCATCAACGATGCCGGATGAGTTGCCGGCGTGATGTACGTAGTTAATCCGCTCCACTTCCGGATGCGCCATGATGCCGACAGCTTCGAAGCCGCCCATTTCACCAGGCATCTGGAAGGACGGGTTGAGCGAGGCCAGCGCCTGCATGTCCGTGCCGGGGCGCATGTGCTCGTCGCGATCAAGGATCGTCAGGCCGTTCTGGTCTTTCACCGGAATGACCGATTTGTTGAAATAGCCCTTTTCCCAGGCTTGCGCGGCGCGCTTCTGGCTTTCGACGGCATAGGCGTCGACATCGTCCCGGGAGAAGCCGTATTTCGTGGCGATCAGATCGGCCGACACGCCCTGCGGCATGAAGAAGGCCGGAAAGTTGACCGAGGGGTCCATGTACCAGGCGCCGCCCGACATGCCCATACCGACGCGCGACATGCTTTCCACGCCGCCGGCGATGACGATATCGTCAGACCCGGCCTTCACCTTGCCGGCCGCGAAGTTGATGGCGTCCAGACCCGAGGCGCAGAAGCGCGAGATCTGCATGCCCGGCGCCTTGTTGGAATAACCGGCCTCGAAGGCGGCGGCTTTCGGGATCACCGCACCGGCATCCATGACAGGATCGACGCAGCCCATGATGATGTCATCGACAGCAGAGGTATCAAGCCCGTTGCGGTCGCGGATGGCTTCCAGCGTCTTGGCGGCAAGGCGAACGGATGGCACCTCATGCAGGCTGCCATCCTTCTTGCCGCGTCCGCGCGGGGTGCGGACATGGTCGTAGATAAATACGTCGGTCATAACTCTCTCCCTGTGGCGTCAGAAACGCCAGATGTCTCAGAATGCTTCCGCGGCCAGTTCCATCATGGTGTCCGCACCGGTTTCGATGCGGGCCTTGCGCAGCGCCGTTTCCGGCATGATGCGCTCCATGTAAAACTTCGCCGTGACAAGCTTGGTCTTGAGGTAATCCTCATCCGAGGCGCTGCCTGCCGCAAGCGCTTCGCTGGCGGCTTTCGCCATGCGCGCCTGCATGTAACCCAGCACCACGATGCCGAAGAGATGCATGTAGTCGGTCGAGCCGGCACCGGCATTGTCGGGCTTTGCCATGGCGTTCTGCATGAACCACATGGTTGCGGCCTGAAGATCGTTCAAGCCCTTCTTCAAACCCTTGGTGTAGAGGCTGAGCTTTTCATCGCCGCGGTTTTCCTCGCAGAAATCGCCGATTTCCTTGAACAGCGCCATGACGGCGCGGCCGCCATTCATGCCGAGCTTGCGGCCGACCAGATCGAGCGCCTGGATACCGTTCGCACCCTCATAGATCATGGTGATGCGCGCATCGCGGACATATTGGCTCATACCATGTTCTTCGATGTAGCCATGACCGCCAAACACCTGCTGCGCCATCACGGCGTGGTCGAAGCCCTTGTCAGTCAGAACACCCTTGAGGATCGGCGTGACGAGACCGAGCAGGTCGTCTGCCGCCTGCCGCTCCTTCTCATCGGTCGAGCGGTGGGCGATGTCCGATTGCAGCGCTGTCCACAAAAGGAAAGCGCGGCCAGCCTCGTTATAGGCCTTGATGGTCATCAGCGTGCGGCGGATATCCGGGTGCACGATGATCGGATCGGCCTTCTTGTCCGGGAACTTGGCACCGGACAGAGAGCGACCCTGAATGCGCTCACGGGCATATTCCACCGCATTCTGATAGGCGATTTCGCCCACGGAAAGCCCCTGCAGGCCGACGCCGAGGCGCGCCTCGTTCATCATCACGAACATGGCCGAAAGGCCCTTGTTTTCCGCACCGAGCAGATAACCCGTCGCATCATCGTAATTCATGACGCAGGTGGCGTTGCCGTGAATACCCATCTTGTGCTCGATCGCACCACAGGTGACGCCGTTGCGCTCACCGGGCGTGCCGTCTTGGCTGACCAGGAATTTCGGCACGATGAAAAGCGAAATACCCTTCGTGCCTTCAGGTGCGCCCTCGATGCGGGCGAGCACCAGATGGACGATATTATCGGTCATGGAATGTTCACCAGCCGAGATGAAGATCTTCTGGCCGGAAATCTTGTAAGTGCCATCTCCCTGCGGCACCGCCTTGGTGCGCAGGAGACCGAGATCGGTGCCGCAATGGGGTTCGGTGAGGTTCATGGTGCCGGACCAGGTACCTTCAACCATATTCGGCAGATAGGTTTGCTTCTGTTCCTGCGTGCCATGCACGAGGATGGCGGCAATAGCGCCCTGTGTCAGGCCGGGATACATCATCAAGGACAGGTTGGCGGAAGACATATATTCGCCGATCGCCGCATGCAGCGTATAGGGCAGGCCCTGCCCGCCAAATTCCTGGGGAACGGCAAGGCCGATCCAGCCGCCTTCGCAATAGGCGTCATAGGCTTCCTTGAAACCATCGGGCACGGAGACAGAACCGTCATCGGCGCGCTTGCAACCCTGCTGGTCCCCGGAAAGATTGAGTGGGAAAAGCCGTTCCTCGGCAAGCTTTGCCGCTTCGCCGGTGATTGCCTCGATCATGTCGGGCGTCGCATCCTCGAAGCCGGGCAGGTTGTTATACCGCTCCAGGCCGAGAACGTCATTCAGGATAAAAAGCGTGTCCTTAACTGGGGCCTTGTAAACAGGCATTACCGATGTTCCTCCGCATCGTGGGCGCCGGAGATAATCCGGCCGATATGACGTGACAATATTTGACGTGCGCGTAAACGTCAAATAAATTCCATGGGGTTATCGCTATCCCTTTTTGCGTAATTGGCCTCCGCACCACCGCGGAGCTCGGCCTGCACCGCAAAAGTTAAAAAATTCCGACCTTGGTTAACCACTTCTTTACCACGTTTCGTGAATTCTCCCGATGGAGGTAACTGCTTCGTTCATCGGCGCATTTTCCTCCACGGGGGCAAATACCGGCTCTAGAATTGCTGCATGTTGCGGCGACGGCGTGTCCAAACAGGCAACGTCGCGACAGATAACCGGGCACGGCGGGCGGAAGCGAAGCGAGCGAAAAGATGAACGGATTGCGATCGAAAACCCAACAGCCAAGCGACAGGTCGTCGCTTGATGCTCTCAATCGCACCATTGAAGGCCTTGAAGCCCGCATCGAAGGGTTGATGAGCCAGAAGTTTCCGCGCGACCAGCGGGCCGCTGGCGCCCCGCCGGAAACAAAGAGCGAAACCTATGCCGCACCACGCGAGCCACGCACAAGCGTGACGCCACCGCAACTTGATCCCGTCAACGAAATACGCCAGCGCCAGCGTCTGCTGGAGGCCAGCTTCCAGCGCCCGCAGGAACCTGCCGCCCGCCCGGAACGCACGATAACACGGCCGCTCGCGCCGGAATATCGGCAGAGGGAGCCCCAGCCGGCTCCTCAGGCCGCACCACGCGCACGCGCCATCCCGCCCTATCAGGAGCCACGCAATGACGCGGCCCTGCAGGAAATCGCGCAGGCACTCGTCAACCTCCGCCACGAATTGAAGCACGATATTGCCGAGGGCGTTGCGCGGGAAGCGCAGGGACTGCGCGCGGAAATCCGCAATATCCGCGCCGCGGCGGAAGACCAGCAATTCATCGGCGATCTGCGCGATGACATCGCACGGCTTGCCGGAAGCATCGACCAGCTCGGCAATCTGGCATCTCCGGATGTCTATGCGCTGCGCAACGAATTCGAGGACCTACGCCTCACCATTGACCAGCTCGCACGCGAAGACAGCGTCCATCGGATCGAAAGCCGCTGGAACACTGTGGAAGACACGCTGCGTGGTTTCGATGCCGGCGCCCTTCAGGATGAAATCGTCTCCCTCGCCTATCGTCTCGATGACATCAAGACGCAGCTCGGCGGCATGAGCAACAATCCGGCCGTTCGCGTGCTCGAGGAGAAGCTGATCGCGATCGCCAGCGCGGTCGAGCAGCTCGGCAAGCACATGCAGCCGAATGAAGCGGTCTTTAGCGAACAGTTTTCCGGTCTCGATCAGCGGCTGGACGAAATCAGCCGCGCCATTGCGGCGACCGGCACACGCGCCAATGCGCAGGCAACCGACAATGCGCTCGCCCAGCGACTGGAAAACCGCCTGAACGGCCTCGCCGAACAGCTCGGTGATATCAACCGCCTCGCCGCTGCAAAACCGGAACCCTCCCTTGATCTTACCGCGCGCCTTGAAGCGCTGGCCGGCAAGATCGATGAGCTGAGCACCACGCGCGATGCAGCGCAACTGCATGAGCGACTGGACCAGCTTTCACTGCTTCTGGAACGGTCGCAGCGCCCTTCGCAACAGGCGGAGCTGACGTCTTTCCTCAGCGACATTTCCCGCAAGATCGATGCGCTCGACCACGGCACCGTGAATGAGGGTCTGGCCGAACGGCTCGACACGCTCTCTCGGCAGATCGAGGAGCTCGATTATCGCTATAGCCAGCCGCAGCTGGCATCGGGCCTCAGTGAAAGCGCCTTTTCGCGCCTGGAAGAGCGGCTTGGCACTATCGCCGCGCGACTGGATGAGACCGCCCATGCCGCCCCCGCTGACAGCCATGCGCTGGCGAGCCTTGAAAACCAGATCGCCCATCTCTCGACGCTGATCAGCCAGCCGGTACAGATGCAGGCCGCAGGCATGTCGCCTGAACTCGATGCGCGCATGGCGGCGATCGAAGACTATATGGCTTCGAACGACGAATATATCATCGAAGCGGCCCGGCAGGCAGCCGAGGCCGTTCTCGACGCCTATACCCGCAACAACCTCTCGGCCGGCGCGAACATCGCCGACATGTCGATGCTGACCGATCTCGCGGCCGATTTGCGCAACCTTGAAGCGCTGAGCCGCAACACCGAAGAGCGCACGCACCGCACCTTCGAAGCACTGCACGAAACGCTGGTGCAGATTGCCGGCCGCCTGGATAATCTCGACAACGGAACGTCCTACCGCGAAGAGCCCACCCGTCACGTTGCACAGCAGGCTGTTGCCGCAGGCCGCGACGACGTCGCGATGCCGGCCGCCATATTCCCGGAAGAGGGCTATATAGCCGAAGAGCAGGCCATTCTCGAGGATGTCAGCGACAACGACGCGACCGCCATCGTGCCGCCCGCTGCCGTCAAGCCCGCAAAAGCAGAGAAAACGAGCCTGCTCGCCGGGCTGACGAAGCGCTTCAAAACAAGCACGGCGAAGCCCGCAAAGACCAAGGAAGAACCCGTATCGGCCTCTTCCGCCCGCACCCAGGTTGAGCCTGCCCCGTCGCTTGATCCGATCGACGTTCTGCCAGCCGGTCAGGAGAACGAACTCCTGGAGCCCGGTTCGGGCGCGCCTGATATCAAGAAAATCCTGGAACGCGTGCGCGCCAGCCAGGTGGCCGCCACCGGCAAGGCCGTGGACGCGGAAGGACGGACGGACTTTATCGCCGCCGCCCGCCGTGCCGCGCAGGCCGCCGCGATGGAAACAGCGCCGGAAAAGCTTGAAACCGGCAAAAAGAAAAGAAAGACCGAAACTTCGGCTCTTTCGCGTTATCGCCGGCCGCTGCTGCTCGGTATCGGCGCGATCCTTCTGGCGATGATGGCCATGCCCCTCGTCAAGACACTGATCAGCGGCACGGAAGCCCCGGCGCCGGTGATTGAACAGAAGATGGACAATGCACCGGTTTCCGCCCTTCCCGAAACCGGCGACAAGGCCGTCACCATACCGTCTGACCTCGCGATCGGATCCGAGCAGGCAGCCCCGGCCGACAGCATCGAGAACTCCGCTCCGGCACAGAATACCATTGACCACCGGACCATTGGCGGTGCGCCGCTACCCGAGGAGCCGCCGGTCGCCGATGTTCCCGCCGTGGATCCCGCAAAATCCGGCACCGTCGCGCAGGCGGAACCGCCGAAACCGGCTGAGGCCGTCGTCACGGCCGCTCCCGCCGACGGCGCCATCGTCGTTCCCGCCGGGATAGAGCCCGCATCACTTGCTGAAGCCGCCGCCAAGGGCGACACGCAGGCGCTTTTCGAAATCGCAGCCCGCTACACCGACGGTCGCGGCGTTGCCGCCGACCGTGCCGAAGCCGCGAAGTGGTACAAGCTGGCTGCCGATCGCGGTCTTGCGCCCGCGCAATATCGTCTCGCCAATCTCTACGAGAAGGCGAACGGCGTCGAACGCAACCTTCCGGAAGCGAAGCGCTATTACACGCTGGCCGCCGAACAGGGCAATGCGGGGGCCATGCACAATCTCGCCGTCCTGCTCGCTTCCGACGCGGCTGGCCAGCCGGATTTTGCTGCCGCCGCGCAGTGGTTCATCAAGGCCTCCGAACTCGGCGTCCGCGACAGCCAGTTCAACCTCGCCATTCTTTATGCCCGCGGCAGCGGGGTTAAGCAGGACATCGAGGAATCTTACAAGTGGTTCGCCATTGCCGCCAAGGATGGCGATGCCGATGCCGCCCAGAAGCGCGACGAAGTGGCGGGGGCCTTGAACCCGCAGCAGCTCCAGAGCGCCAAGGCCAAGGTGGAGGCGTGGAAGGTCAAGCCGCTTTCGGAAGATGCCAACAACGTCAACCCGCCGGAAGAGTGGGCTGGCAAGGAAGGCGTGAAAACCGCCTCCGTGGACATGGAAAAGGCGATCCGCAACATTCAGGCGATCCTCAACAAGAACGGCTTCGATGCCGGGCAGCCGGACGGCAAGCTCGGCAAGAACACCGTGACGGCCATCAAGGACTTTCAGAAATCCGTGGGCCAGACCCCGGACGGGCGCATTACCAACGAACTGGTGACAGCGCTTCTCGCCCGCAATAAATAATGGTTCTGAAACCCAAAAAGCGGCCCCCCGGCCGCTTTTTTGCAACGCCTGACAGGAATGTGGGCGGCTGCCTTCGCCAGACCTCTATCTTTCCAAATTATCAACGTATTTACCGTTGAATGTTGACAGGTTAGGCCCTCGCGGGCATGACGGATGAAGGCTGGGCATGCCCGGTCTTTTCAGACAGAAAGTGTAAATCGCGGCAAGGCCCCCTGACCGGACAAGCCATGCCGCCCGGAACCATTTGCCCGAGGTCCGAGCCGTGACTGTCTATCTGCCGATCGCAGAACTGTCGGTGAATATTTTCATCATTCTCGGCATGGGCGCGGCCGTCGGTTTTTTGTCCGGCATGTTCGGTGTCGGCGGTGGCTTTCTGATCACCCCGCTGCTGATTTTCTACAATATTCCGCCAGTCGTGGCCGTGGCGACGGGCGCCAACCAGGTGGTGGCCTCCTCCGTTTCAGGCTCGATCACCCATTTCCGGCGTGGAACCCTCGACGTCAAGCTCGGCAGCGTTCTGCTCGTCGGCGGCCTCCTGGGCGCCACAGTCGGCGTGTGGATATTCTCGTTCCTTCGCAGCATCGGCCAGCTCGACCTCATCGTTTCGCTGCTCTACGTCATCCTGCTTGGCACCGTTGGCGGGTTGATGCTGAAAGAAAGCATCTCGGCGCTGAGACGTGCCGCCCGCAACGAGACGGTGACGCTGCGCCGGCCGGGACACCACAACTGGGTACACCGCCTGCCGCTGAAAATGCGGTTCAAGAAATCGAAGATCTATCTCAGCATCATTCCAGTCGTCACGCTCGGTTTCGGCATCGGCATACTCACCTCTATCATGGGTGTGGGCGGCGGTTTCATCATGGTGCCGGCGATGATCTATCTGTTACGCATTCCCACCAGTGTGGTTGTCGGCACCTCACTGTTCCAGATCATTTTCGTCACCGCATACACGACCGTCGTACAGGCAGCGACCAACTACTCCGTCGATGTGGTGCTGGCTTTCATCCTGATGGTGGCTGGCGTCATCGGCGCGCAATATGGTGTACGCGTCGGCCAGAAACTGCGCGGCGAACAGCTGCGTGCGCTGCTGGCGCTTCTTGTCCTCGCCGTCGCCCTTCGCCTTGCGGTATCGCTGGTGGTTCGGCCGGAAGATCTGTTTTCGGTCGCCGTCGGGGGGTTAGGTTATTGACCCGCCATTTGTTGCTTGCCGCCCTTGCCCTGCTCTCCTGTCTTGCCTTCGGGCAAACTGCTTCCGCCCAGACGCCGCCGCTTGCGCTGCCGCCGGGTCCGCAGCAGCGCCCCCTGCAGGAAAACATCGAAATCGGCGCTTCGACGACGGAAATTCCGATAGCCTCGGATTTTCGCGGGGCGGATTTCACGCTCTTCGGGGCGCTCAACAATACCGACCAGCTGCTGCTGGCCATCGGGCAATATGACATCGTGGTGACGCTGGAGGGACCGAGCGACTACATGACCGTGCGCAAGAAGGAGCGTGTGGCAGGCATCTGGATCAATACCAGCGCCATCACCTTCACGCCGCTGCCGGAATCCTACTCCATGGCCAGCACCCGCAATATCAGCGATGTCGCCTCCCCCGGAACGCTGCGCGCCATGGGGCTCGGCGTCGACCATCTATCGCTCAAAAGCGCTGTCTTTTCGGGCGTGCCCGACAATGTCTTCGATTTTCAGGAGGCCTATCGTCGGCTCAAGCTTTCGAGCGGCATCTACCGCAATGATACGACAGGGGTGCGGCTGGAACGCACGGGCCTGTTTTGGGCGACCTTGCGCCTGCCCGCCAACGTCCCAAACGGGGTGCACACGGCACGCGCCTATCTCTTCAAGAGCGGCAAATTCATCGCCCAGCGTGAATTAAAACTGCGCGTCGTCAAGACCGGCATGGAACAGGCGATCACCGATGCCGCGCATCAGACGCCGCTTGCTTACGGCGCGCTTTGCGTTCTGCTCGCCGTCGTCACCGGCTGGGGCGCCAGCATCATCTTCCGCAAGGACTGAGCGTTTTCAATCGCGCAAAAGAGAGCGTCTGCCACCCGCACGGGCAAAGATAGCATTCGCTTCCTTCCGGGGTTTGCTGTAAAATTCAAGGCGTTACAAACGCACGCAGCTGATGGCGGCAAGTGCGGTTGTAACGGGGATGAAAAGGAGAAATGTCATGTTCAAGCACATTCTCATTCCCACCGATGGTTCGCCGCTGGCGCAGATCGCAATCGACCAAGGGTTCGCTCTCGCCAAGGAGGCAGGCGCAAAGGTGACCGTGGTGACGGTATCGGAACCCTTTCATGTGATTGCCAGCGATGTCGAGGACATTGCCGCCATTGCCGAAGAGGAATTCCACCGTTGCGAAGAGGCGGAGCATCTGCTTCGCGATACGCAGGCGCATGCCACCGCCATGGGGCTGGATTGCGAGGCCCTGCTGGCGCGGGCGGGGCGGCCGGACGAGGCGATCATTGAAATAGCCGACAAGACCGGCTGCGACCTCATCGCCATGGCCTCGCACCGGCGCAGGAGTTTCGTTGAGATGCTGCTCGGCAGTGTCACCGCCAAGGTGCTGAAGAATTCGAAGATACCGGTATTGGTCTACCGCCAATAGGCTGCGCTAAAATCTCAGCCGAGCAGACTGGAAAACCGCACCGAGTAGATGCGATCTCTCCCCATCAGATGCGCGACGAGAGCGGCATGATCGAACAGGCCGCGCATTGCCTTGTGGCGTAAATCCAGCCCGCCGCTCAACACCCCGAATGCCGGCATCAACAGACGCGAACCATCGGTGGCGAAACAGGGCCGCCGCACCGTCTTCTCGCGGCGTCGCACAGTGGCGGAGGGGTGCAGGTGACCGGCGATTTCACCGGCCGCATCGCCCGGCTTAGGCTCGTGGCGGAAAACGAGATTGCCGTAAAACATCTCATCCACCGAAGAACCCGGCAGATCGACCGTGCCATCGGGGTCGTGGTTGCCGTTGATCCATATCCATTCGCGACCGCGGGCCATCTCGCGGATGAGTTCGCGCAACGGCAGCGGCAGGTGCTGGGAGCCGACGCGATCATGAAAATTGTCGCCGAGGCTGACGACGATCTTCGGATCGTAGCGGCTGATGAGGGAAGACAGTATCTTGAGGGTGGCGATGGTGTCGTAGGGCGGCAGCATGCGTCCACGCCTTGCAAAAGCCGCACCCTTTTCCAGATGCAGGTCGGAAACGACGAGCAGCGACAGGTCGGGCAGGTAGAGCCCACCCAAAGGGTCGCACCAGGCGGAAACGCCGTTGATGGCGGTCTCGCTGCCCAGGCATTCGAAGCCGTTGGAAAACCTGTCGCTCAATGTCAGCCGGCTCAGCACTTTTATCGTTGTTCCTTCAATGCATACTTCAGCACATGGGCATATTTCAGGACATGGCCTCGGCGATCAGCTCATCAGCAGCTTCCGCCAGCACATCGTCCATCGCTTCGCCCGCCACCGTCTCCCGGCCGATTTCCAGCATGACCGGAACGGCGAGGGGCGAGACGTGCTCCAGCGCGCGATGCGTGGTGTGTCCCTTGATTCGCTTCAGCATATCGCCAAGACGGCCAATATCCAAAAGTCCTGCTGCGGCATCGCGTCGCGTCGCTTCCAGCAGGATATGATCCGGCTCATGGCTGCGAAGAACGTCATAAATAAGATCGGCGGACACCGTGACCTGCCGGCCGGTCTTTTCCTTGCCGGGATGGCGGCGTTCGATCAGCCCGGAAATGACTGCGCAATTGCGGAAGGTGCGTTTCAGCATGAAGGATTCGTCAAGCCATGCTTCCAGATCGTCGCCAAGCATGTCCTCATCGAGAAGGTCGGCCAGCGACAGGCGGCGAGACTTCAGCCGCATGCCGATATCCTCCATGGCCCAGATGGCCAGCGAATAATCGGTGGCGACGAAACCCATCGGTTTTGCCCCGGCCCGCTCCAGCCGCCGCGTCAGAAGCATGCCGAGTGTCTGATGCGCCAGCCGTCCCTCAAAGGGATACATGACCATGAAGAAGCGCTTACGGAAGGGGAAGGTCTCCACCAATAGCTCGTCGCGCTTGGGAATGATCGACTTCTCCTTCTGGATTGCCAGCCAGTCGCGAACCTGATCTGGCAGGGCATGCCACCGTGTCGGGTCTGCCAGCATGGAGCGCACTTGATCTGCCAGGTAGGTGGAAAGCGGAAATTTGCCACCGGCATAGGAGGGTATCTTCGGATCCATGGAAAAGGCCTGTGAGACCAGGCATTCATTCTCCCTGATGCCCTCGAACCGCAGCACCTTGCCGGCAAAGAGAAAAGTATCGCCCTGCACCAGCTGCTCTAGGAAATATTCCTCGACCTTGCCGAGCGACATGCCACCGCGACCGACCGTGCCCTTGGCATTGCGCTTGACCATGCGGACATTGAGTTCCGCCGCCTCGACGATGGTGCCGAGGTTGAGGCGATATTGCTGCGCTACCGCCGGATTGGACACGCGCCAGCGACCGTCCTTCATCTGGCGGATGCGGGCATAACGTTCATAGGTGCGCAGCGCGTAGCCGCCGGTGGCAGTAAAATCCACCACCCGATCGAAGGTGGCACGCGGCAGGTCGGCATAGGGCGAGGCGCTGGTGACTTCGCGATAAAGTTCATCCGCATCGAAAGGCTCGGCACAGGCCATGCCGAGTACGTGCTGGGCGAGAACATCAAGCGCGCCTTCGGCGATCGGCGGCGTATCCTGCGCGCCGATATAGTTGGCATCCAGCGCTGCCCGGCATTCCATCACCTCGAAGCGGTTGGCGGGAACGAGGATCGCCTTTGACGGCTCATCCATGCGGTGGTTGGCACGGCCGATACGCTGAGCGAGGCGGCTTGCGCCCTTCGGCGCGCCGACATGCACGACAAGGTCAACGTCACCCCAGTCTATGCCGAGATCGAGGGTGGAGGTGGCAACAACGGCACGTAACCTGTTTTCCGCCATGGCCGCTTCCACCCTGCGGCGCTGCCCGGCATCCAGCGAGCCGTGATGCAGTGCAATCGGCAAATTGTCGTCATTGATCGTCCAGAGCTCCTGAAAGACCCTTTCCGCCTGCGAGCGTGTGTTGACAAACACCAGCGTCGTCTGATGCTGCTTCAACGCTTCGTATAAGTCCTTTCCGGCATAACGCGCTGAATGGCCGGACCATGGGATGCGTTCTTCCGTGTGCAAGATGGAAATATCCGGCTTTGCACCGCCTTCGACGGTTATCAAGCCGGCGGGCGGCTTCCCCTGCCCCTGCGGTGCAAGATAACGGCGCAAATCCATCGGCTCCGCCACCGTGGCCGAAAGGCCGATGAAACGGACATCGGGCGCATGCCGGCGCACGCGGGCGAGCGCCAGCGACAGCAGATGGCCGCGTTTGGAGGTGACGAGCGAATGCAGCTCATCCAGCACCACATATTTCAGGTCACGGAAAAAGCGCTCGGCCTCCTTGTTGGCGAGCAGCAGCGAGACCTGTTCCGGTGTGGTCAGCAGGATATCCGGCGGGCGCACCTTCTGGCGCTGGCGTTTCGCCTGGGGCGTATCGCCGGTGCGGGTTTCGATGACAATCGGCAGACCCATTTCGGAAACGGGCTTGGTGAGATTACGCTCGATATCGACTGCAAGCGCCTTCAGCGGTGAGATGTAGAGGGTGTGCACGCCGACAAAGCCGGAGCCAGACGGTATCTTGCCCCGCTCTGTCAGATCGGTGAGCGAGGCCATGAAGCCGCCCAACGTCTTGCCAGCACCGGTGGGCGCGATCAGCAACATGTTCTCGCCGCCCCGTGCCCGCGCCATAAGCTCCAGCTGATGGGCGCGCGGAGACCACCCTTTTTCGACAAACCATTTCTGGAATGAAAGGGGCAAGGTGCCGACATCTATGCCGGAAATGGGGGACTCGGTGTGTTTCACGCCTTTAACGTAGTGAAAAACCTGAGAAAAAGAAGGGCGGAACAGGGCCGCTTGACAGGAAAACAGAATCATGGATAAATAATATCCATGATAGCGCAACAACAAGACATGGAAAAGACCGATGAAACTCGGGGACGGCGTTGAACAGGCCATTCACAGCGTGGGAATGCTGGCGGGCCTTTCCGAAGGCGGCGTGTTGTCCGCGGCCGCACTCGCGGAATTCCACGGCGTTTCCACCAGCTATCTTCTGAAGCACCTGCAATCATTGTCCAGCGCGGGAATAGTTGCCACGGTGCCGGGGCCGAAGGGCGGCTATCGTCTGGCGCGACCGACTGACAAGATCACCCTGCTGGACATCGTTCTGGCCGTTGAAGGGCCGCAGCCGGCTTTCCGTTGCGCGGAAATCCGGCAACGCGGTCCAAACCCATTGCCGGGCCGGTATTTCACCAAGCCCTGTGGTATCAATGCAGCGATGTTGAAGGCAGAGAAGGTCTATAGGGCCGAACTCGCCAAAACCACCATTGCCGATATTCGGGGCGATCTTGCCGCCACTGACGATGGTGGAATTGCTGCGCGTGGCTGTGCCTTCCTGGAGTTGAACGAGCGCAAGAAAGCAGCGCGCTGAGACTGGAAAACAGGCTCCGAAGAAAACCGATCTATGCTGGAGGGCTTCGTCGCTTTCCGGACTGATGACGCATGACTTCAAACTGACCCAACCAACGGAGAGACCCATGAAAACCCGTATCAACTATGCCAAAGCATCCCCCGAAGCCTTCAAGGCCGTCATGGCGCTTGAAAATTACGTTCAGGGCAGCGGACTTGAACGCTGTTTCGTTCACCTCATCAAGCTGCGTGCCTCGATCATCAATGGCTGTGCCTTCTGCGTGGATATGCATGTAAAGGAAAGCCGCCATGACGGGCTTTCCGAACAATGGATCAACCTGATGAGCGTGTGGCGGGAATCTCCCGTTTATACACAGCAGGAACGCGCATTGCTCGGCTGGGTGGATGCGGTGACGAAGATTGCTGAGACCGGGGCTCCGGACGATGCCTTCGAAACGCTGAAAGCGCATTTCTCCGATGAGGAAATCGTGAAGATTACGGTGGCCATCGGCGCCATCAACACCTGGAACCGTATTGCCGTCGGTTTCCGCTCGCAGCATCCGGTTGATGCGGCTGCGAAGGCGGCCTGACCTCGCAAACCCGCGACCGGCGGCCGCTACATGGCAATGTAGCGGTCGTTCCTGTGATTGATAGCAAGCGTGAGGTTCATAACCAGTGCTCCGAGAACGGAGCAGATAATGACAAAGGGTGTGGCAACGAAGAATGAGCAGGCCAGCACCATGCCGTCAAAGGCGAGCTGCACGAGGCCGGCGCGCCAGCCGAAACGATCCTGCAGATAAAGTGCCAGAATGCCGAAACCGCCGAGGCTGGTGCGATGACGAAACAGCGCCAGCATGCCCGCCGCAACCGTCAATCCGCCGAAAAGTGCTGCGGCAACCGGATTGATGCTCTGAAAGGCGAAAAAGCCGGGCATATATTCCGACAGCAGCGCTGTCAGAGCGATGGCGCAGAAGGTCTTGACCGTGAAGGCGAGGCCGAGGCGGCGGAAGGCGAGATAATAAAACGGCAGATTGACGAGGAAGAAGACCGTACCGAAGCTGAGGTCGGTGCCGTAATGCACGAGGAACGCCAGACCAACCGTGCCACCCGTCAAAAGACCGGCTGCGGAAAACAGCGTGACGCCGAGCGATACCAGCATGCTGCCCGCAAGAACGCCCTGCGCGTCTTCCAGCAGCGAATGACGATCCGGCGCGGAGGCCCAAAGATTAAGACGCCTGCGCGCGCTCGTATCGTCCATGCCTTGTCCCCTGAATACCAAGCCCTGCCGAGCTATTGCGCTGAAGTGCGGGAGATTTCAACCACCCTCGCTCAGCGCACGACGATATATCTGTCCGAACGGTGATTGATGGCCAGAAACATGTTGAGGACAAAGGCGCCGACGATCGAATAGACAACCGTGACCGGATCGATGACGAGGAAAGCACAGAGCATGACGAAGGCATCGAAGGCGAGCTGGATCAGGCCGGCGCGGATGCCAAAGCGATCCTGAATATAGATGGCCAGAATGCCGATGCCGCCAAGGCTGGCGCGGTGGCGATAAAGCGCCAGCAATCCGTAACCCAGCAGCAGACCGCCGAGCAGCGCCGCCCACAGCGGATTGATGCTGTCGATCACCATCCAGCGCGCTTCCACTTCCGTCAGCACCGAAACAAGGCCGATGGCGATGAATGTCTTGAAGGAAAAGGCAAGGCCGAGCCGACGGAAGGACAGGTAATAGAATGGCAGATTGACGAGGAAGAACAGCAGCCCGAAGCTGATGCCGAAGGCATAATGCAGGAGAAAGGCGACACCGGCGGTCCCGCCCGTCAAAAGGCCGACCTTGTTCAGCAGATAAAAGCCGAGCGCCGAGACAATGGCGCCGGTGACGATGCCCTGCACGTCTTCCACCGGCGCGTGTCTGGCCGGATCGGAACTCCACATGCCGTAAACGCTTCTCGTTCTCAAGCTTTGCCCTCGGTTTCTTTCATATTTTGCACTGCAAAACGAACCCGATCAAGATGGATACGTAAGGAAGGCTGACCTATCGAGAAAATGGAAAGAAATGAGATGTTCAGACCTTGGCCCGGGCAAGAAAAAGAATGCCGGAAAGGGGTTTTCCGGCATCCTTGCGAATGGTGGTCTTGCGAATTTCCATGAGATCAAAACCCGCCCGTTCCAGAAGACCGCTGACATAGGTTTTCGAATGGGCGTAACGAAGGGATTCCCGCAGAACGAAACCATCCTCCCCTGCCGCATCCTCAACCGAAAAGGCAAAGAAGCCGGAGGGCGCCAACAGGGCGGAAACGAGGGGCATGACGGTTTCGAGACTGCCGAGATACATCATTACATCGGCGGCGGCGACGAGATTGGCGCGCTTCGGCGCCAGGGTCGTGGTGAAGAGCCCCGAAGTTTCCGCTTCGAGGGAAAGATCGGCCTGGCCGAGGTGATCGTAGAGATCTTTTTCCTCCGCCTTGGCAAGCATGTTCTGTGAAATATCGAAACCTTCCAGCCGTTTTGCGAAGGCTCTGATTTCAACGCCGAGGAGTCCCGTGCCGCAGCCGATGTCGACGACAGTGTCGAACACCCCGCCATCCGCCGCCTTCTCGATCAGTTCGGCCAGTTTCTGCGGCACGCTGTAATCGAGCTTTTCGACCAGCGAAGTTTCGAAACGATCGGCATAATCGTCGAACAGCCCTTCCACATAACGGCTCGGCGGCTGTTCCGGTGTTTCTGCGGCGCCGAGAACCGCGAGCTTCAGTTCGGCTGCAAACAGCCCTTCCTCATCCATCTCGGCGACCTTTTCGTAAGCCGCCACGGCCTTTTCCGTTTCCCCCGCCTTTTCGTGATATTCCCCGAAGCGAAACCAGCCCGCCGTCCACCGTGGCGCTAGTTCCAGCGCCTGTTCCATGAGTTCGGCGGCGGCGGGATAATCACCGCCCTCCGCCAACATGCGGGCATAGTCCGCCCGGCGGTCGGCAATGACGTCACCGGAAGAAAACTGGTTTGGGGCCATTCAAGATTCCTGAGAAGATGCGCGCTGTCATTTCTCAAGCCATAAAAAAACTCAAGTCCTATTTCATGGCGCACTCGTGGAATTTGCTGATATGCGCGATATAGTGCGCAAAAACTTGCATCGATGTGGTCCGTTTCATATGTCAGGACAAAACAGGAGACTTGCTGATGGCCGGTGAGGTCAACAAATTGCTGGGCGACACAGTGGCCCGAACGGTGGTGAAGCTGCTCGTGGTTTCACTGCTCGTCGGCTTTCTGATGGCGATCTTCGGCTTGACGCCGTGGAACATCATTTACGGCGCGCGCGACTTCGTCGTCGACCTGTGGCGCAGCGGTTTCCATGCGCTGGGGGCGATCGGCGACTATCTGATCCTGGGCGCCACGATCGTCATTCCCGTCTTCATCATCCTGCGCCTTCTGAGCTATCGCCGCTGACATGACCGACACTTCTCTCCAGACGCTTACACGGCGCGGTTTCGTGCTGCTTTCCGCCGGTTCGGTTCTTTCAGCCTGCGTTTCCGTTCCAACCAACAAGGGCGTACCTTCAGGCACCCGCGATGAGACCGCAGCGGCGCTTCCAATGGTCAACGACCTGCGACGCTCGAAAGGACTTTCGCCGCTTTCCATCAATGGTGCAGCCAGCAGCGCCGCCGCCTATCAGGCCGGACGCATGGTCAAGGCGCAGAAGATGGCGCATCTGATCGGACTGACCGACAGTTTCCTGATCCGAATGAAGGAGGGGAATGTGCCGCTTCCTGCGGCGGAGAATGTGGCCGCCGGTCAGGATAGCGTGGAGCGGGTGGTGAAGGCCTGGATCGGCTCCAAACACCACCTGGAAAACATGCTTGGGCCTTATAACGGCCTCGGCGTGGGGGTCGCCTACGATGCCACTAGCCGCAACAGGCCCTATTGGGCCATGGTGCTCTGCGCCTGAGGTAAAGCGGTGGGAACCACCCTCTTCCCTCATTTCTGTGCTTGTTACAGGAATCCAGCCGACGCGCCTGCGCGGCGGAGAGAGTTCTTCCAGCCCAAGGACTTGGGCTGGCTGGATCCCTGTGACAAGCACAGGGATGAGGAGGGAGAGCCCCTGAGGAAGCGCTGCCTCGACCTTTCAGGCTCGCTGTCAGCCCAGCTTACGATCCGCCCAGCGGTCAACCGCGCTGTCGCGCAGATCACGGATCGATTCCACGCCCTCACGGGCAACCAGCTTCGACAGGCCCTTGACGATGGCAGATGGCAGACCGGGGCCTTCATAGACCATGCAGGAGTACAGCTGTACCAGATCCGCACCTGCCCTTACCTTTTCCAAGGCCGTTTCCGGGGACGAAACGCCGCCGACACCGATGATCGGCAAATTGACGCCGACGCGACGGCGCACCTTGGCCAGAACCGTGGTGGAGAGTTCGAAGAGAGGCTTGCCGGAAAGGCCACCCGCCTCACCCTTGTGCGGGCTGGCTCGCAGGCCGTCGCGTGAGAGGGTGGTATTGGAAACGATCAGGCCGTCCAGATCATGGGCAAGCGCTTCTTCAGCAACGTCGTCCAGTCCCTCTTCGGTCAGATCGGGAGCGATCTTGAGGAAGACGGGGATGCGTCTGCCGAAACGTTCAGCTTCCGCCTTGCGGCGTTCCAGCACGGCCGAGAGAAGGGCGGCAAGGCTTTCGCGCGCCTGCAGGTCGCGGAGACCAGGTGTGTTGGGGGACGAAATATTGACGGTGAAATAGGATGCGACCGAATAAAACGCCTCGATGCCCTGCACATAATCGGCGATACGGTCTTCACTGTCCTTGTTGGCGCCGATATTGACGCCGACAATGCCACGCAGATGCGCCTGCTTCAGACGCTCCAGCGCAGCGGCATGGCCTTCATTGTTGAAACCGAGGCGATTGATGACGCCCTCATCTTCCACAAGGCGAAAGATACGCGGCTTCGGATTGCCGGCCTGCGCCCGCGGCGTGACGGTGCCGATTTCAGTGAAGCCGAAACCGAGCTTCAGAAGCGGTCCCGGTACTTCCGCATTCTTGTCGTAACCCGCCGCCATGCCGAGCGGATTGGGGAAGACAAGGCCCGCCACGGTCTGCTGCAGTCGCGGATCGTGCGGCACCATGCAGGTGGGCAGGAAGCCGCTTTTCAGGGCCGCAATGGACAGCCCATGGGCCTTTTCCGGATCGACCAGGAACAGGCCCTTGCGGCCGATCGAGGAAAATAATCCGCTCATCACAAAATCTCCGGAAACTGGTGCTGGCCGTCGTGATCGAGTGCAAGCGGCGTCTCCCAGAGCACGGCGGTCAAGGGAAGAGGCCCATAAAGGTGAGGGAAAAGATCGCCGCCTCTTGAGGGTTCATAGACCAGCTTGTCGCCGAGGGCCGCGCCGTCGACTGCGATCAGCAGCAGATCGGCCTGGCCGGAAAAATGCCGCGCGGCTGTTTCCGCCACCTGCCTGGCCGTGGAAAAATGGATGAAGCCATCGGTCAGGTCGATGGCGGCGCCGTCGAAGACACCCTTTGCCCTGGCCTCGTTCCACAACGTCTCCGGCACGATTTTATAGATGATCGCGGGCGTTTCCTGCATGCGCTCTCCAAGGCTTTCCAACCATCGCGGTTTGCCGTAAAGCTAGGGGATTGTCCACAGTTTCCACGGTATTTTTATTGCTGAAAGCCTGAAAGACCGCCTGTCCACAAGCTTTTCCTTGTAAAGAGGAACCGATTGGCGCAACCTTTGGCGGAGGAGCCGGGCGTGTTTCGACCACCGGCAAAGGGAGTGAGTCAATAACTGGAAAAGAACCGCATAATGCCCTTGGGAGGGGGCCAGAATGTCGGAACTTGTCATTATCATTGCAGATGATCATCCACTTTTTCGCGGTGCCCTGAAACAGGCCGTATCCGGCCTCGACGGACACCAGACCATCGTTGAAGCCGGTGATTTCGAGGCTGCCAGACGCGCAGCCGCAGCCCGTAACGATGCGGATCTGATGCTGCTTGACCTTGCCATGCCAGGGGTCAGCGGGTTTTCGGGCCTCATGGCGCTACGCGCAGAGTTTTCCAGCCTGCCGATCGTCATCGTATCGGCGACGGATGACGCGACGACCGTCCGCCGCTCAATCGAACTCGGCGCTTCCGGTTTCATTTCAAAATCCTCCGGCATCGATGACATCCGTGATGGCATCCGCGCGGTTCTGGAAGGCGACCTGTGGGTACCGGCCGGCCATCACGGCGAAACGGAGCACGATCCGGATGTCGCCGATCTCATCGGCAGGCTGCGAACGCTGACGCCGCAGCAGAGCCGTGTTCTCGGCATGCTGGCAGAAGGCCTGCTGAACAAGCAGATCGCCTATGAACTCAATGTCTCGGAGGCGACGATCAAGGCACATGTCTCCGCGATCCTGTTGAAGCTCAAGGTGGACAGCCGCACGCAGGCGGTCATCCAGCTCGCCAAGATCAACACATCGGCTCTTGTGGCGTAAGCAAGGATTTTATTCCTTTCCTTCCTTTACTCCGGACCGGATATGGTCTAGATTTCGAGGTGTTAACGACAGGAGCTTTTCCGCTATCGGCTCCGTTTGCGGGCTTTCTACCATGCTTTCACATGAGACGATCTGGAGCGCCATCGATACGCTTGCCGAACGCCATCAGCTGACGCCTTCGGCATTGGCGAAGCGTGCCGGTCTCGACCCTACTTCATTCAATAAGTCGAAGCGTTTCGGGCCGGACGGCCGCAAACGCTGGCCCTCGACGGAGTCCGTTTCCAAGGTGCTCGAAGCAACGGGAGCGAGCGTGGATCAGTTTTTCGGTTATGCTTTCGGAAAGGCGCAGACGCGACCTGCCGGTGCGGAAAGTGCCATCCCCCTGCTCGGTTTCGCTCAGGCCGGTTCCGGCGGTTTTTTTGACGACGGCGGCTTTCCGGCAGGTCAGGGCTGGGACGTGGTTGAGTTTCCCTCGTCTCCCGAACGCAAACAGGGAGTCTACGCGCTGGAAGTGCAGGGAGAGAGCATGATGCCGCTTTACCGCGACGGCGACATCCTCATCGTGGAGCCTGGCGCGCAGGTACGGCGCGGCGACCGCGTTGTGTTGAAGAGCCGTGACGGTGAAGTGATGGCCAAGGTGCTGGCGCGGCAAAGCCCCAAGAGCATCGAACTTCTTTCGCTCAATCCTGAGCATCCCAATCGGAGCTTCGAGATGGCCGATGTGGAATGGATCGCCCGCATCATATGGGCCAGCCAGTAGGCCGATAGCCTACACGTCATAATCGCTTTCACCGCGACGGCTAAAAGCGCGCAGCACTGTGCCGTGCCTTAGAGGCCGAGTGCCGTCACGGCCGCGTCAACCGTCATGACTTTTGCGCCACCGGATGCCGCCTTACGCACGAAACCCTGAAACCTGTCTTCCGGGCAACCGTAAAAGCTTGGCGCAGACGACACATCATGGGTAAAAATGACGAGCCAGCCGCCGTTTTGCAGGACGTCGTCAAGCCAGCGATCAGCGGCATCGAGATAGTTCGGATCGGGCCGCAATTCGACGGCAGCAAGATTATGCGGATCGATGCTGCCGCGGTTGATGCCGGGCATGATCCCGCGGGCGGTCCTGAACCTGCGCCGCAGCATGGGCTGCATGAGTGGCGAAGCCATGCCGAAGGGGGTGGAGAAATTCCGCCTGTGCCCGTTCTCATCGAACGAGGCCAGCACCTTTTCATTACGATCGAGATCCTCTTCCAGCCCTCGCCGTGAAAAGCTTGAGAGTTTGCGATGGGAATAGGTATGGCAGGCGAGCTCATGACCGGCCGTAGCCAGTTCCGAACAGCCCCTAGCGGAAATCATGTCCTGCGGTTCGTCATGCCTGTCGATGAAGACCCCGGAAATATAAAAGGTCCCGCGAACATTCTCGTTTTCCAGAATGCGGGCACCGCTGGTCCAGGCGCTCGCCGGAACATCGTCGAATGTGAAGGAGACAATCGGTTCGGATGTCTCGATCCGCGCCGTCGGTCCAGGGAAATACCGCACGAGCCGGTTATTGACCCGGTCTGCGATCGTTCCGATTTTCTGCGTCATACTAGCCCCCCGGCCCGCCGTGCAAATTACTGTCCCTGTTCCAGTATGTCGTAAGCCTGATGTCTCAAACAATAGATCGCAATAAGAAGAGAAGACCAGATAGGCCCGGTTCCGGTAAAGAAATTACTCTCAAGACAGGAAGAAAGCAGCGCATATACCCAAATTCGCCCAAAAAGCCGCGTCAGGCCGGGATCCGTGCCTCTGTCCACCGCTGTTCGGAAATCATTTGCGGGGATGATCACGAGCCATATGAGAGTGAGGACGAAGGCGGGCAGTCCGCCATTCAAAAGGCTCTCGACATAGCCATTATGCGCGTGAAAGGCCGTGACCGCCCAAGTCTCGGCAATATCGGCCTGTGACAGAAGCCGGTCGCTTGTCCAAAAGGCCTGAAATCCCTGCCCGAAGATCGGCGATTGCGCAAAGGTGTCGAAAGACAGGCGCCATATATCCGTCCGTCCGGTGAACGTGGAATCGATGCCCAGGCTTTCGACGAGGCTCTGTATGCTCGGGAAATAGGTGGAGCCGATTGCAACGATATTGAGAAACGCCAGAAGGCCACCGATCATCAGCAATGTCCGCCCGGCATGCCGCTCCATGACCCAGACCAGGGCGATGGTGACGGGCAAAAGCATCGCTGCAGTTTTCCCGTTGGTCTTCCAGAGAAAAAAGCCGGCCAGCAGCGTGATCGCTATTCCGCCCAGCGTGGACCAGGCATTGCGCAGATAAAGGCCCACCATGAAAAGAATGATCATTGCCGGCGCGGCGGCGTTCTTATGATTGAATATTCCGCGCCAATCGCCTGCAAGCGCCTTCTCATCGAGATCGTAAGGCTGATGGATTGCGCGCGAACTCAGGAAGATAACCCCGAGATAACAAAGCGCCAGCAGGAGAATGGCGAAAACGGCCATCATCCGGTCGAATTGCCGCCTGTCGCGCGGCATGACGACCAGCACGCTGGTGATAAAACACAGGAGCGCCGTGAAAATCAGGCGCTGCAACGACGTGCCGGGCTCCGCACCAAGGACCGAACAAAGCGCGAGCCAGGAAAAGAGCAGCAGGATTGGCAAGCGGGGCCTCAGCAAAAGCCCCGTCAGACGATGGCGCAGTGCGAAGACACCGAGGATCAGCGCGATCACCAGACCGGTCAGCTGATTGGCGGCGGCGCGCGGCACGGGCGGCGCCGCAAGATTTTCAAAGGGCGCGACAGAAATCCAGATGTAAAGCATCGTGGCGACAAAAAAAATCGCGTCGCGACGGCCGCCTGACAGGGACATGGCACTGCTGTTTTCCGCAGAAATGGACCGCGTATCAGCAAAACGCGGCATGGTAGCCTGCTTCGGGAACGGAAAATCGGATCATGGACCTGCCCTGCAACGAACAACGAAACCCTTCTGAACCGGGCGATGTCCTAATAACCATAAACAGTCATTATCATCATTATTGTGTAATTGCTTTAACCCTCTCTTACCTCAACAGGGCTAAGACAGGAGAAACTGTCATTCATTCAGGTCGTCGGTGTCGAATACCGCCCGGTTGCCGCCCTTTCAGTTCGTAAGACTTTAAAAAGGACAGTCCTTTTGAATTCGCCCGGCAATGCCGGAAAAAACGGAGAATGAGGTGTCGTTGAACACGCCGCGGCTCGGCCATCTTGTCAGACTTGGATTGGCCTATATGGCATCCGGAGGCGCGCTGCTGATGTCCAGCGCCGCCCAGCTCTTGACCTTCGCGCTGCTAGCCCGCCATCTGGGTGTCGAACAATTCGCGCTTTACGCCTCGATCACGGCCGTGACCAATCTGGGCGTTCAGATTTGCGGTATCGGCTCACAGGAATCGCTCATTCGTCGCGTGGCGCAGGATCGCGGCATGTTCCCCGTCATGCTTGGCCACAGTTATCTCCTCAGCGCGGCGACGGGTGTGGTCCTGACGCTCATCGGCATGGTGACGATCCCGGTGTTTTTCCCGACGTCGGAAACGTTGCTGCACACGCTGATCACCACTTTCCTGATCCTGTTCACCAACCTCGTTCTCCTGAAGGTTATTTCGCTTTCCACGCAAAGCTTCATCGCCCATTCCGACTTTGCCTCGGCCAACAAGCTGGAGGTGATGTTTGCCATCGCCCGCACCATTGCCGCCGTGGTTGCCTGCCTCGTCTTCAAGGTGGAAACGGTCGAGGCCTGGGCACTCTGGAACCTCGCCGCCCACACGATTGCAGCCGTGATTTCCGTCAAGGCAATAGGAAGGCTCGGCCGACCGGTCTTTCGGATCGTCCGGGAGGAAATTCGCATCGGCATCCTGTTTTCCACCCAGTTCCTGTTCAAGGCGGTACGCGGCAATGCCGATATTCTCGTCCTTGGAGCCATCGCCAGTGCGGAGGTACTGGGCAGCTATTCCATCGCCCGGCGGATTCTCGACAGCTCCTATCTTTCCGTCGAGGCTCTGAACCGGCTCATCTATCCCGGATCCGCCTCTGCAGCGCTGCAGGGTATCAGCAAAACCATCGAACGCGCCTATAATGTGCTGAAAGCGGCGCTGTTCATCGCGACCGGCAGTGCGCTGGCAATCTTCATCATCGCGCCCTTCCTGCCGCTTTTATTTGGCGACGAATATGTTTCGCTTCCCACCATCACCCGCGTGCTTTGCTGGGCCGTACTGCCGATGGCCGTGGCGGCTACCGCGCTGGAGGCGCTGGGCGCCTCCGGGCGCCAGGATATCCGCGCCAAGATATGGAACAGCGGCAATCTCATAGGCTCCGTCGTCGTTGCCTTCTTCACCTGGTCTTTCAGCATTTCGGGAACGATCGGCAGCTATTTCATCGTCGAAACCGCCATAGCGGCAGCTGTGTGGGTGGCGCTTCTACGGCTGCGGCGGAGCGAAGAGGCTTTCGCTGCGGTTAAATAGAGCGCGCCTCATTCAGTTGAATCGAGTCGGTCCGGGTCTCTCCTAATAGAGCCCGTAGGGAAAATAACGACGATAGATCTCTTCGAGCCGGCCGTTGCGGGAAAGAGCGGCAAGCGCCTGATCGAAGGCCGGCACCAGCACATTATCCGGATCGACCGTCATGATGGAAAGGCCCTCGCCGAGGAACCTGTCCGACATATAAGGCCCCCCAAAAAGAGCGCAGCAGTCTTCGGATGCGCTTCCTGAAACCCAGAACGGTAAGCGCAGGGCATCGGCAAAGATGGCGTCGACCTTACCGGCCTTCAGAGCACCGTACATGGGTTCGTAGCCGTCAAAACCCTCAACCGCCGCCTTGGGAAAAAATGCCTTGAGCATCTGTTCGTGCCGGGAACCGGTCACCACGCCCACTTTCTTGCCGGACAGTGCGTCGGCGCCGGAGCCGGCAAATTTCGTCGCCTTGTTGACAGCCAGCCGGGCCGGCAACAGAAGATAGGGGCGCGAAAAGGTGAAGCTCTTGCGCAGCTCGGCCGTGACGGCGAGACCGGAAATCACCGCTTCGCCCTCTCCCATCTCCAGAGCCGCCTCCAGCTCGTCAAAGGGTAAGGCCTGTACCTGACATTTGCTCTCCACCTTGAGCTGCGCGCACACCTCGCGGACGAGATCGACATGGAAACCCGCAAGCCGGCCTTCCTGATCGGTAAAATTGAAGGGCGGAAAATCCACCGACATCAAAAACCTGATGCGGGGGACGGAGGAAAGGTCGCCACCGGGAAACCGCTCCTGAGCGTCGAAAAGCACTGGCATGCGGTTCCCATCCGACAGGCCCTCCGCATGAGGCTTTTCGAAAATACCGACAACTTGCAAAGCGAACACTAAAGTAAAAACAAGAATTATATTTCGCGTTACAATCGTCATTCTCATCTATACTATCCGCAGCAGGAAGTGGGGCGTTACCATGACGGTGGCGGCAGTGCATGGATTATTTGCGACACTATACACGAGAATCGTTTCGCACGACGCCTGCCGGGCGAAAAATTGTATTTTCCCGCATAGGCGATAATCCACCCCAGACGGTTCCTGATCGGGGTGAAGCCGGACACATGCGCTTCCTTCGGGCGCTGGGATTTGGCAAGCCGTATATCAGCGAGTGCGAACGGCTGGCGCTAGAAAACGGCTCGACGCTGGAAGCGGAACTGCTGGCCGGCGGCCTTGTCGCGACGGATGCCTATTTTGGCGCTTTCGCGAGGTTTTTGCGGTTACCCTTTGTCGCGGAGATCGATCCGGACCGGGTCGCAGATGTCCATCGTCTCGATACACAGCTAGCCGAGCCGCGCTTGCTACGGCTGACGCCTGCGAACGGTAAACCAGCACTTCTGATCGTGCCCGAGCTGGCGCGGATGGAATTACTGAAAAGCCTGCTGGATCGACATCCGCATCTTCTGGACGAACTCGTGGTGACGACGCCGCATGCCATGCGCGATGCGATCTGGAAGGCGGGTGAAACACGCCGCTGTCGTGAGGCTCGCCAGCAACTCTTCAACACCGCGCCGCAGTACTCTGCCAGGATCACGCTTCAAGGTCATCAGGGCTTTTATAGCGGTATCGTCGTCACCCTGCTTACGCTCTCGCTGCTGTTTCACACGCAGACGGCCATGGCCGTCATCCACGTCGCCCTGACGATGCTTTATTTCTTCACACTGCTGTTCAGGCTGTTTGTGCTGATGCAGACTTCAGGAGAGAAAGACACGACGACCGCAGCTGCGCTCGAACCCGACGGAAATCTGCCGGTCTATACCATTCTGGTGGCGCTCTATCGTGAGGACGCCATCGTCAGCCAGCTCATCGGCGCGCTGGAGCGGCTCGACTGGCCGAAATCCCGACTGGATATCAAGCTCGTCTGCGAGGCAGATGACGGGGCCACAATCGACGCCATCCTTAGATTAAATCCCGGACAGCATATTGAGATCGTGAGAGTGCCGCCTTCCCTGCCGAGGACCAAGCCCAAGGCGCTTACCTATGCGCTCTCCGGCGCGCGTGGGGCGTTCGTTGCCATCTATGACGCGGAAGATCGGCCACATCCCCTGCAATTGCGCGAAGCCTATGCGACCTTCCGCGATCAGCCGGAGAAGGTGGCCTGCCTGCAGGCGCCGCTTATCATCAGCAATGCGCGCTCTTCCTGGATCAGTGCCTGTTTCGCCCTGGAATATGCCGGTCTGTTCCGTTCAATGTTGCCCGTGCTTGCGGCGCACCGGCTACCGCTGCCGCTTGGCGGCACGTCCAACCATTTCCGCACCGCCGTATTGCGTCGCGTCGGCGCCTGGGATCCTTACAATGTGACTGAGGATGCCGATATTGGTCTCAGGCTGCACCAACTCGGCTATCGATGCGGCGTCATATACCGTCAGACGCTGGAGGATGCGCCCACCACGCTTCCCGTGTGGCTCAACCAGCGGGCGCGCTGGTACAAGGGTTGGCTGCAGAGCTGGCTGGTGATGACCCGCGCGCCTGTTGCGACGGCGCGCCGCATGGGATGGCTCTCCTATATCGTCTTCCAACTGTTGAT
Organism: Agrobacterium sp. InxBP2; assembly: GCF_026191755.1. NCBI lineage: Bacteria > Pseudomonadati > Pseudomonadota > Alphaproteobacteria > Hyphomicrobiales > Rhizobiaceae > Agrobacterium > Agrobacterium sp. InxBP2. Next base: position 367,602 of record NZ_JAINDY010000030.1, on the reverse strand, counting down.
CGGCGGCATGCTGGTGTCGTCGATGGCTCATCCCCTGCTCTTCGTTTCCGTGGCGTGGATGGCCACGGCTATCGGGGACAGCGGTGCAGACATGCTGTTTTCGTGGCAGGGCGTTCTGTTTCTTACCGATACGCTGAACATCGCCGGCAGTTACGCCATATTCGTGCTGATGGGCAGGAACAGGATGATCGATTACGAGAGGAGGCAGGTGGGAAAACGCTGGCTGGCAATTCCGCTTTATTGGCTGATATTGTCTCTGGCGGCCTGGCGTGCCGTGCTTGAGTTAAAAACCAAGCCTTTCGTCTGGAACAAGACGCCTCACGTACCAAGCGTTAGCAACACTACCTGAAACGGTTGCCGCTTCGATCCTTTACCTGATCGCAGAAGGCGGCTTCTATTTTCTGCCGATATCGTCGCGATTTGCAAAACCGAAGCCGGCCTTACGCAACTCGCCCACCGATGCGCATATAATCGACGTCTGCCGGAGCGCTTCGTCCGGCAGACGTCCCGTTTCATTTCAAGCGCGGGCGATTATCGTGCAACAAGCTTGTTCTTGATCAGGCCGACGATGACCTGGACGATCAAACCGCCGACACCGCCGCCAACGAGCTGGCCAGCAAGGACGCCGATATCCACACCGCCAGCCGCCGCGTCTCCCGCCGCCCCAAGCAGCGATCCGAGCACGGTTCCACCGCCAATACCGCCAATGGCGCCGGCAATCAGGTTGCCGAGCGCGCCAAGGTCAGAGTCCTTCAGTATCTTTCCACCGGCTGTCCCACCAGCCGCACCGCCGATGATCTGGGCCAATATCGAAGCAAGATCCATGTCATCCTCCTCACTTGTTTTCCCGACCATTCGGAAAAACAAAGCCTCCTAATCACGTCTGTGCGGGCTGGATGGAGCCGGCATGGCCGACCTTCTCTTCCTCACCGAAAATTTTCCAGATTACAGCGCCAATCGCCGCACCGACGATCGGGGCAAGCCAGAACAGCCACAGCTGCTGCAGAGCCCATCCACCGACAAACAGGGCCTGCCCCGTGGAGCGGGCCGGGTTGACCGACGTGTTGGTGACCGGAATGGAGATCAGATGAATGAGAGTAAGTGCAAGACCGATGGCGATCGGCGCGAAACCGACCGGCACCCTGCCATGCGTCGACCCCAGAATGATGATCAGGAAAAACGCCGTCAGAATAACCTCGATCAGCAACGCCGACAGGAGCGAATATCCCCCCGGCGAATGCTCCCCATAGCCATTGGCAGCAAAACCGCCAATGTCAGCCCCCGCCTTGCCGGTGACGATCACGTAAAGAGCCGCCGCGGCAACGACCGCCCCCAAGACCTGCGCAACGATATAGGGCAGTAGGTTTGCTGCCGGAAATTTACCGGCAACGGACAGGCCGACCGAAACAGCTGGATTGAAATGCCCGCCGGAAATACCGCCAACCGCGTAGGCCATGGTCAGCACCGTCAGGCCGAAGGCGAACGCGACACCCAGGAAGCCAATGCCGAGTTCAGGAAAAGCAGCAGCAAAAACCGCGCTGCCACAGCCACCAAAGACCAGCCAGAAGGTTCCCAAAAATTCAGAAAGAAGTTTGCGACTCATAACATTTCCCCATCATGTTACGACTGGATCAACTATTACGTGCAATTTAATCGTAGTCAAGCAAAATCACATAGTCCCGCGGCCACCGACGTGGCAGCAGACAGGGGCCAATATTTTTGGCGAGGGGATCAAGGGGAGACTGGAGCGGGTGAAGGGAATCGAACCCTCGTATTCAGCTTGGGAAGCTGCTGCTCTACCATTGAGCTACACCCGCACCCACAAACAAGACATCGGATAGTTCGCGGCGGGTGTCAAGCGCCCGCCGCAGCTCATTATGCGGCGCGAAAGTGCTTGGAGAGCTTCAGCCCCTGCGCCTGATAGTTGGAGCCGAGACCGGTGCCATAAAGGCCTTCCGGTTTCTGCAGCATATGCTCATAAACCAACCGGCCGACGATCTGGCCATGCTCGAGGATAAAGGGCACCTCGTGGCTGCGCACTTCCAGCACGGCGCGGCTGCCGGTGCCCCCCGCCTGCGCGTGGCCGAAGCCGGGGTCAAAGAAACCGGCATAGTGCACACGGAATTCGCCTACCAGCGGATCGAAGGGCGTCATTTCGGCCGCATAAAGCGGCGGCACGTGGACGGCTTCGCGCGAAACGAGAATATAGAACTCGTCCGGGTCGAGGATCAGTTCGGCGCGGCCGCGCGCATAGAGCGGTTCCCAGAAATCGAGAACATCGTGCTGGGCCTTCTTGTCGACATCCACCACCGCCGTATGGTGTTTGCCGCGATAACCGATCAGCCCGTTTTCGCCAAATCCCTTGAGGTCGATCGAGAGTGCGATACCACCGCCCGTCACGTTCGGGCTTTCGCTGGCGACCAGCGTTTCCGTCTCGTGCAGTTTCAGAAGCTCGCTTTCATTCAGCAGCGAATGGCCAATGCGGAAACGGATCTGCGACAGGCGCGAGCCACGGCGAACCACAACGGGGAAGGTGCGCGGGCTGATTTCCAGATAGAGCGGACCCGTGTATCCCGCCGGTATCTTGTCGAATTCCTGCGCATTGTCGGTCATGACGCGGGTGAAGATATCGAGGCGACCGGTCGAACTCTTAGGATTGGCCGAGGCCGACATGTCCGCCGGCAGCGCAAGGCTTTCCATCAGCGGAACGATATAGACACAGCCGGTTTCCAGCACCGCGCCCTGGCTGAGATCCACCTCGTGCAGGCTGAGACGATTGAGCTTGTCGATGACCTTGGTTCCGGGGCCGGGCATGAAACTTGCGCGAACACGATAGGCCCTGGAGCCAAGCCTGAGGTCGAGGCTGGCGGGCTGCACCTGATCGACATCGAGATCGGCCTCGCTTTTCAGCTTGCCGCCTGCAAACAGCGCGCGGATTGCGCCATCCGCCAAAATGCCCGTGGTTCTCATCATGGTCGTCATTCCTTTTTACGGCGACAAAACCAAAAGGAAAGCATTGACGCAAGCCGGTAACGGCAGTATGGCAAGCTTATCCCGTGGTGATTTGGCCGGTCGGCTTGCAGCCACGTTAAACAAGTGGCTAAAAAGACCGGGTGCTAGGAACCGGTCTGCTTTTGCGGCCGGTTTTTTTGTTTTGAAGGTGATCACATGAGCAATAAATGGCGCCCGGCAACCCAGCTCGTTCACGGCGGTACGCTACGCTCCCCTTACGGTGAAACGTCGGAAGCGATTTATCTGACCCAGGGTTTCGTCTACGAAAACTCTGAAGCAGCCGAAGCGCGCTTCAAGGGTGAAACCGACGGCTTTATCTACGCCCGATACGCCAGCCCGACCAATGACATGTTCGAAAAGCGCATGTGCCTGCTGGAAGGCGCTGAAGACGCCCGCGCACTTGCTTCGGGCATGGCCGCCGTCACCGCCGCCATCATGTGTCAGCTGCGCGCCGGCGACCATATCGTTGCCGCCCGTGCCCTCTTCGGCTCCTGCCGCTGGGTGGTTGAAACGCTCGCGCCGAAATATGGCATCGAATGCACGCTGATCGACGGACGTGATCTCGGCAACTGGGAAAAGGCAATCCAGCCAAACACCAAGCTGTTTTTCCTCGAAAGCCCGACCAATCCGACACTCGAAGTGGTGGATATCGCCGGCGTAGCGAAGCTTGCCAACCAGATCGGTGCGAAAGTGGTCGTTGACAATGTCTTCGCCACACCGCTTTTCCAGAAGCCGCTCGCACTCGGCGCCCATATCGTCGTTTATTCGGCCACCAAACATATTGACGGCCAGGGTCGCTGCCTCGGCGGCGTGATCCTTTCCGACAAGAAATGGATTGAGGAAGAGCTGCAGGATTATTTCCGCCACACCGGCCCGGCCATGTCGCCGTTCAATGCCTGGACGCTTCTGAAGGGCATCGAGACGCTGCCGCTGCGCGTGAAGCAGCAGACGGCCAATGCCTCGAAGATCGCGGACTTCCTTGCCGATAGCGGCAAGGTCGCCAAGGTCATCTATCCCGGGCGCGCCGATCACCCGCAGGCCGACATCATTGCACGGCAGATGTCCGGTGGTTCGACGCTGGTGGCTTTCGAATTGAAGGGCGGCAAGGAAGCGGCCTTCAAGCTGCAGAACGCGCTTGAGATCGTGAAGATTTCCAACAATCTGGGCGACGCCAAGAGCCTCATCACCCATCCCGGCACCACGACGCACAAGAACCTCACAGACGAGGCACGGGCGGAACTCGGTATCTCCGGCGGCACTTTGCGCCTCTCCTGCGGCATCGAGGATACGGACGATCTGCTGGAAGATCTGGCAAAGGGTCTGGCAGCCGTTTCGGCCTGACATTCATATTCAATAATCGACATGGCCCGGCCGGAACGCCGGGCCATGTCGCGTTTGATGGCCTCGAAAGCCAGTATCAGGCAACCATTATTTACCTTTTCCGTTATCCCTAACGGTAAAAAACAGCGCAACGGGAGACAGCTCCTGCCCCTCAAGTCATTCATTTTCTTGACGATAGCCAGAGCCTATAGTGTAGGATAAGCGGGCAGGGAAAATATCGAGGTGTGGCGCGTATGTATCGTGCTCTGACAAGGGATATCGAGGTGACGGTTGATCCGTATTATCTCGAAGAACAATCCGACCCGGATGACGACCGCTACGTCTGGGGCTACAAGGTCGTGATCGCGAATAACTCGGATGTTCCCGTTACTCTCGTCAATCGCTATTGGCATATCACTGACCAGAACGGTCAGGTCGACGAAGTCTACGGACCGGGTGTCGTGGGAGAACAACCGCATCTCAAGCCCGGCGACACCTACGAATATTCCTCCGGCTGCCCGTTGGACACGCCGTCCGGCCTTATGTTCGGACATTACGAGATGGAAACGGAAAGCGGAGAAGTGTTCAACGTCACCATACCCGCTTTTTCGCTGGATTCTCCGGGGCTGATGCGGGTCTTGAACTGACCCGCAGGCCATGAAAAACCGCGCCTTTACAGGCGCGGCCCTTATTCAGGCGTTTTCAAATTCGCTGACATCGTAGCGATAAGTGGTCGAGCAGAACTCACAGGTCACGGCAATCGCGCCGTCTTCCTCGCTTGCCTTGATCTCTTCGGCGGTAAAACCCGAGAGCACGCCCTTGATCTTATCCCGCGAGCAGCTGCAGCGATCGAAAATGGACTGCGGATCATAGATGCGCACGCCGCTTTCATGGAACAGCCTGAAGAGGAGTCGTTCCACCGGCACCTGCGGATCCGTCAGTTCGTCCGTATCCACGGTGTTCAAAAGCGTCACGGCTTCCGTCCAGGCATCGTCCTCCTGCACATCGTGACCGCCTTCATCGCCATCGCCGCCGTGCAGGTCACGCATACGCAGCCGCTCCGGCGCCTGCGGCAGGAACTGGGCGATAACGCCGCCCGCACGCCAGCCATGACGCGGCTTGCCTTCCCCGTCGCGATCGAAGAATTCGGCCACACCGAGGCGCACACGGGTTGGAAGCTGCTCCGACTGACGGAAATAAACCCCGGCAATGTCTTCCAGCGACGAGCCATCGAGTGGCACGATGCCCTGATAGGGCTGCATGCCCACGCCCTGATCGATCGTGAAGGCCAGAATACCGTTGCCCAACAATTGTTCCGGCGAAGTCGCCCCTGCCGCGAGCGCCTCCGCCAGCCGCTCCTCATCAAAACGGGCATAAGCGCGCATGCTTTCCGGCGCGGTGAAATCCGCCACCAGCAGGTCCACCGGACCGTCGCCCTTGGTCTGTACCGTCAGCTTGCCGGAAAATTTGAGCGATGTGCCGATCAACGCCGTCAGAACGGTCGCTTCCGCCAGCAGGCGGGCGACCGCAGCCGGGTAATCGTGGCGCTCGAGAATGGCATTCAGCAGCGGACCCACCTGCACGGCGCGGCCGCGCACATCCAGACCTTCGACCTGAAAGGGCACGACCTTGTCGTCGCCAGCAAAATCGAGATCGTCCAGTTCAACCGTTACATCTGCCATGTCATACTCCCTGGCGCAGCCGTGGCGCCGCTACCGTCCAAAAGTCCGGCTTTCGAAATGTGCTTTTTCCGCTTGTCGCACAGAGACCCGGGAAGAGAAACCGCTTCCGGGGAAAAACGTGCAAATCGTGACGATGGCCCGCCAGAAAACCGACGAGCCTCTTCGAAGTCCAACAGATGGTAATCGCTGCCGAGAAGTTCAAGCACCCGACCGACGTTGATCAAACGGGTGATATTTTCAGATGACGCCCATGCACCAGGCGATGATGGATTTCTGCGCGTGGAGGCGGTTTTCCGCCTCGTCGAAGACCACCGATTGCGGGCCGTCGATCACCGCATCCGTCACCTCTTCGCCGCGGTGAGCCGGCAGGCAATGCATGAACAGCGCGTCTTTTTCCGCCTTGGCCATCAGGGCTTCATTGACCTGATAGGGCTGGAAGATGTTGTGGCCGCGCGCCTTGTGTTCCTGATTCATGGAGACCCAGGTATCGGTGACGACGCAATCGGCGCCCGCCACCGCCTTGTCGGCATCGTGGCACAACATTATCTCGCCGCCATTGTTGCGGGCCCAGTTCAGGAACTTGTCATGCGGTTCGGAGCCCATCGGCACTGCCATCGTCATGCGGTAGCCGAAACGGGCCGAGCCCTCCACGAAAGAATGCAGGACATTATTGCCGTCCCCTGTCCACGCAATCGTCTTGCCTTTGACCGGACCGCGATGTTCTTCGAAAGTCATGATGTCAGCCATGATCTGGCATGGATGCGTGTCATCCGTCAGGGCGTTGATGACAGGCACTGTCGCATGTTCGGCAAGCTCGAGCAGGCGCGAATGATCTGTCGTGCGGATCATGATGGCGTCAACGTAACGCGACAGCACCTTTGCCGTATCACCGATCGTTTCCGCGCGGCCGAGCTGCATTTCCGTGCCAGAGAGGAAAAGCGTCTCGCCGCCAAGCTGACGCATCCCCACATCGAAAGAGACGCGGGTTCGCGTGGATGGCTTTTCGAAGATCATGGCCAGCATCTTGCCGGCAAGCGGCTTTTCCGCCGTTCCGGCCTTGGTGGCCGCCTTGCGTTCGCGGGCATCGTCGAGAATTACCCGCAGGTCCTGCGAGCTGACGGCCGACAGGTCGAGAAAATGTTTAGGTGAAGCCATTTCAAACTGTCCCATGCTTGGGAGCCCCAGGAAAGAGGCCCGCCCTTGAGTGTTTCCTCAGGCGATTTTTGCCTGTTTCGCTGTGAGAGAAGCGGCGGCCGCTTCCACGCGTGCCAGCCCCTCACGGGCTTCCTCCGCCGTGGTGACGAGCGGCGGCAGGAGACGAATGACATTATCGCCCGCTGGTACGCCCAGCAGATGCTCGGCGCGCATGGCCTGCAAGAGCTCGCCCGACGGCACCTTGGCCTTGATGCCGAGAAGCAGGCCTTCGCCACGGATTTCCTCGATAACGTCAGGATAACGGTCCTTCAGCGAAGCAAGGCCCTGGCGGAAAACCAGCGCGACATCACGAACCTTTTCCAGAAAGCCGTCAGAGAGGACGACATCAAGCACGGCATTACCGACTGCCATGGCCAGCGGATTGCCGCCATAGGTGGTGCCATGCACGCCTGCCGTCATGCCGGAAGCGGCGTCAGCCGTTGCAAGGCATGCGCCCAGCGGAAAACCACCGCCGATGCCCTTGGCAACCGCCATGATATCAGGGGCGACACCAGTGTGTTCATAGGCAAAGAGCTTACCCGTGCGGCCAACGCCCGTCTGCACCTCATCGAAAATCAGCAGCAGACCGTGTTCGTCGCAAAGCGACCGCAGTAACTGCAGGAATTCCTTGCTGGGTGCGCGAATACCGCCCTCACCCTGAATGGGCTCGATCAGAAGCGCTGCCGTCTCGGCCGTGATGGCGGCTTTCAGCGCATCGACATCACCGAAAGGTACCTGGTCAAAGCCTTCGACCTTGGGACCGAAACCTTCGAGATATTTCTGCTGGCCGCCGGCTGCGATCGTTGCAAGCGTACGACCATGGAAGGCGCCTTCGAAGGTGATAATCCGGAACTTTTCCGGGTGGCCCTTGGAATAATGATAACGACGCGCGGTCTTGATTGCACATTCCAGTGCTTCCGCGCCGGAGTTGGTGAAGAAGACCTTGTCTGCGAACGTTTCCTCCGTCAGGCGCTTGGCAAGCTTTTCCTGGCCCGGAACTTCATAAAGGTTCGAGACATGCCAGACCTTTTCGGCCTGCGTCTTGATCGCGTCGACAAGATGCGGGTGGGCATGGCCCAGCGAATTGACGGCAACGCCGGCCGCAAAATCGAGATATCGCTCGCCGCTTTCCGTGTACAGCCAGACGCCCTCGCCTCGCTCGAAGCGGAGGGGGGCTCTTGCAAATGTATCGAACAATGGCGCGGCGGCTTCGGCCATGGCTGTATCACTCCTTGCGCGGATGCGCTGTCAGACGGTTGTCAATAGGCTTCGAGGGTTATCCCTCGCCTGAAAATCAAAAATGCCGCCTCGCGGCGGCAGGGGCACTATTGTCACTTCGCTTGCCGATGTCAACAAAAGTCCGTATTTCCTAGGCTTCTCAAGCCCTAGTAGGTGGCAGGTCGCAAGGCCCAAGGTGTTGCCTTTCTGACTCAACTCGCCAGCAAGTTGGGGAAAACCGGAAAATCGATTCGAGATGATTCCCGCGACTCTTGCCACGGAGTCTGCGTGGCACTAGGTTAATCGCTAATTACTAGACTGCATTGCGGCGGAACTAGTCACCAAAAATCAGGCAGAAACCACGCTCGCGGCATGCCCGCGAGACGGAGAAGGATTCTGTCGAAATACACGCGAAAAGCGGAGAAGCGGCATGAACTGGACAGACGAGCGGGTCGAGAAACTCAAGAAATTGTGGGCCGAAGGACTGAGCGCCAGCCAGATAGCAGCTCAGCTGGGCGGCGTCAGCCGCAATGCCGTGATCGGCAAGGTCCATCGTCTTAATCTGCCCGGACGCGTCAAGGCTGGCGGCCCGGTGACGTCGGCGCGTTCTGCGCCCAAGCGGACTGCTGCACCTGCCCCGCGCACGGCGAATTTCGCTGGCCGCGTCAACGCTGCACCTGCTCGGATCCTGACCCGCTCCAACGCGGCGACCGCTCTTCAGGAAGAGGTCGGCATCGAAACCGCTGAAATTCTCGATTACGTTCCGTCCAGAAACGTCGTTACTCCGATCTCCCGCCGGCTGACGCTGACGGAACTGACGGAGCGCACCTGCAAGTGGCCGGTCGGCGACCCCCTGAAAGACGATTTCCATTTCTGCGGCTGTGAAGCGCTGGAATCGTCACCTTATTGCAAATTCCATGCGAAACTCGCCTACCAACCGGTCAGCGAGCGCCGCAAGGCTTGAGTGTTGCGGCACACATTTGACACTCAAAAACTACGGGCCTTCGGGCCCGTTTTTTTGTGACAAAATACCGCGCTTCCCGGACAGCGACAGCAGAACATCAAGGCTTATTCATCGTCGTCGGGTTTCGCCCCTCAATCGAATTTCGGTGGACTCTCAACCGCTCGTCAAAGAGATGAAATTATCGTGCTTGCGGAAGGTTCAAAATAAAAAGGCCCGACACCAGACCGGTTTCGGGCCTTTTTATTTTGGCGGAACGTCATGCTGAGGGGAACCCTCAGTTCGGTTCCGATCAGGCTTCCATCGAATATCCGGCACCGCGCACGGTGCGGATGACATCCTGCATATGGGAAAAATTGAGCGCCTTGCGCAGACGTCCGACATGCACGTCAACCGTCCGCTCATCCACATAGATATCGTGACCCCAGACGCCGTCCAGCAATTGCGAACGGGAGAACACGCGGCCCGGAGAGGTCATCAGGAATTCCAGCAGGCGGAACTCCGTCGGACCGAGACGCACCTCGCGGCTTTTGCGGTGAACGCGATGCGTCTCGCGATCCAGCTCGATATCGCCGCACTTCAGCACCGAAGACAGAACCTCCGGACGGGCCCGGCGCAGCATGGCCTTGACGCGGGCCATCAGTTCCGGCGTGGAAAACGGCTTGACCACATAATCGTCCGCGCCGGTGGCGAGGCCGCGAACCCGTTCGCTTTCCTCGCCGCGCGCCGTCAGCATGATGATGGGAAGGCGCTCGGTTTCCGGCCGCATCCTGAGCCTACGGCACAGCTCGATACCGGAAACGCCGGGAAGCATCCAATCCAGGATGAGCAGATCCGGAATACGTTCCTGCAGCCTGATCTCTGCCTCGTCTCCACGGGGTATGGTGTCGACGTCATATCCCTCAGCCTCGAGATTGTAACGAAGCAGGACGCTCAGCGCTTCCTCATCTTCCACAACTGCAATCTTGGGCACCATATGCTAACTCCGCAAGCCGCTGCTTGTCTGTTACTCGGTCACCGAACCGAGCGTGTTGGAACTGTCGTCCTTCGGACGCTCGCCTTCCGGCTGGCTGCCGGTGGTCATGTAATAGATCGTCTCGGCGATGTTGGTGGCATGGTCACCGATGCGCTCGATATTCTTGGCGCAGAACAGAAGATGCGTGCAGGTGGTGATGTTACGCGGATCTTCCATCATGTAGGTCAGAAGCTCGCGGAAGAGCGAGGTATACATGGCGTCGATTTCCTCGTCGCGCTCGCGAATGGCATTGGCCTTTTCGGCGGAACGTGTCGAATAGACGTCAAGGACTTCTTTGAGCTGTACCAGCGCCAGCTCCGACAGGTGCTCTATGCCGCGGGCGAGTTTGCGCGGCACGCCCGTTCCGGCCACTGCGATAACACGCTTGGCAGTATTCTTGCCGAGGTCGCCAACGCGTTCGAGGTCCGCTGCAATACGCAGCGTGCCGATGATCTCGCGAAGGTCTGCCGCCATCGGCTGGCGCTTGGCGATGGTGACGATGGCCTTGTCGCCGATCTCCCGCTCGGAATGATCGAGGATAGCGTCATCGGAAATGACCTTCTGGGCAAGCGCGGCGTCGGAATTGACGAGCGCACGCACGGCGTCAGCACACATCTGCTCGGCGAGACCGCCCATCTCGGCGATGCGTCGCGTCAGGAACTTCAGTTCGTCATCATAAGCAGACAGGATATGCGAATGGGTCGTTGTCTGGTTCACGGTCTATTCCTCCGGCTTGGCCTTGCATGCGACCGCCCGAAGCGGGCCCGCAGCGGCACCAGTCTTGTTGGGTTGCGATAAAGCGCCGGCCGCGATCAGCCGAAGCGGCCCATGATGTAATCCTGCGTGCGCTGGTCATCCGGATTGGTGAACATCTTGTCGGTTTCATTTTCCTCGACAAGGTGACCGAGATGGAACATGGCCGTACGCTGGGAAACACGTGCCGCCTGCTGCATGGAGTGCGTGACGATAACAATCGTGTAATTGGTGCGCAGTTCGTGGATCAGTTCCTCGACCTTGGCAGTGGCGATCGGATCCAGCGCCGAGCAGGGCTCGTCCATCAGGATCACTTCCGGGCTGACGGCAACGGCGCGTGCAATGCACAGGCGCTGCTGCTGACCGCCGGAAAGACCGGTGCCGGATTCGTGCAGGCGATCCTTAACCTCGTTCCAGAGACCCGCCTTCTGAAGGCTCTGCTCAACGATCTGGTCCATATCCGCCTTGTTGCGGGCGAGACCGTGAATGCGTGGACCGTAGGAAATGTTTTCGTAGATCGACTTCGGAAAAGGGTTTGGCTTCTGGAACACCATGCCTACGCGGGCGCGCAACTCCACGACGTCAATCGCCTGATCATAGATATCGTCGGTGTCGAGCGTGATCTTGCCCGTGACCCGGCAACCGTCGATCGTGTCGTTCATACGGTTCAGGGTACGCAGGAAGGTGGATTTACCGCAGCCGGACGGGCCGATAAGAGCGGTCACCGTATTTTCGCGAACGTTGAGGTTCACGTCGTAAAGCGCGCGCTTTTCGCCGTAATAAACCGAAACGTCCTTGCCGATCATCTTGTATGAGACTTCATTCATTTTCTTGTCCAGCGCCTTTTCAACTGCTGCTTCCGACAACATGTTCATTGCTCAATCTCCCTTTACCAGCGCCGTTCGAAGCGGCGACGCAACAGGATTGCGCCAACATTCATGACGATGAGGAACAAAAGCAGGATGATGATAGCGCCTGAAGTCCTTTCAACAAAGGCGCGCTCCGCTTCATTCGCCCACATGTAAATCTGCACCGGCAGGGCCGTGGACGGGTCCATCGGCGTTGTCGGGTAATTTGCTACGAATGCCACCATGCCGATCAGCAGCAGCGGCGCAGTTTCGCCCAGCGCGTGGGCGAGGCCGATGATGGTGCCGGTGAGGATGCCGGGCATGGCGAGCGGCAGCACGTGGTGGAAGATCGTCTGCATCTTGGAAGCGCCGAGGCCCAGGGCGGCGGCGCGGATTGACGGCGGCACGGCTTTCAGGGCAGCGCGGGTCGCAATGATGATCGTCGGCAGGGTCATCAGCGTCAGGACGAGGCCGCCGACCAGCGAGGCCGAGCGCGGAAAGCCCATGAAGTTGATGAAGACGGAGAGGCCGAGCAGACCATAAACGATCGAGGGAACAGCCGCGAGATTGTTGATGTTTACCTCGATGAGATCAGTCAGACGGTTCTTCGGAGCAAACTCCTCAAGGTAGATCGAAGCTGCAACACCGATCGGCAGCGACAGCACCAGCACGATCAGCATCATGTAGAAGGAGCCGATCAGCGCCACGCCGACACCCGCCGCTTCCGGACGGCTCGAGGCGCCGTTGATGAAGATGCCGGTATTGAAATGCTTGCCAAGCTGCCCGCTTTCGGCGAGCTGGTTCATCCAGCCGAGCTGCTGGTTCGAGATACGGCGATTGGCTTCATCCGCCGTCAGATCGACCTGGCCCTTGAAGGCGCTGTCGACGTCGCCCGAGGCCAGCAGCGTCACCGTGCGGGTGGTGCCGATAACGGCGGGGTCGGCAACGACGATATCGCGAAGCTGCGTACGTACGCTATCGGAGATCAGAAGGTTGACGGCGCGAAGACCGGTGCGGTCCGTTGGCGCGACGCCCAGAACCTTGGCAACCGCATCACGGGCAAGAACGGGATAATTGGCCGTCATAAGCTTGGCCGGATTGGTGGCACGCTCGTTCTTGGGATCGATGATCTGTTCGGAGAACTCGACCGGAACGGTGATCATCGTCTGCTGGAACGCGGTGTAACCCTTGGAGACAACCGAGAAAAGCAGAAGGAAGAGAAAGATGAGGCCGAAGGAAATCGCTGCCATGCCATAAGCACGGAAACGGCGTTCGGCGGCATAACGGCGCTTGATGCCGATATCACGACGCGTCGCCTTGACGGCGTTCGCACTAGCTGCGGGAGAGGCGATGTCGGTCATTCATATTGCTCCCGGTATTTGCGCACGATGTAAAGCGCGTAGATATTCAGGCAAAGCGTGATGGCGAAAAGCGTGATGCCAAGCGCAAAGGCAACCAGCGTCTGCGGTGAGGTGAATTCAAGGTCGCCCGTCAACTGGCTGACGATCTTGACCGTCACCGTGGTCATGGGCTCGAAGGGATTAAGCTGCAGTCGGGCAGCGACACCTGCCGCCAGAACCACGATCATGGTTTCGCCGATGGCGCGCGACGCCGTCATCAGCACGGCGCCGACGATGCCGGGAAGAGCAGCCGGAAGAATGACCCTCTTGATGGTTTCGGAGCGCGTGGCGCCAAGTCCGAGCGAACCATCGCGCAGCGAACGCGGCACGGCGGTGATGATGTCATCCGACAGCGACGACACATAGGGGATCAACATGATACCCATGACGAAGCCGGCGGTGATGACACTCTGCGCCTGGACGAAGTTGGCGTAGTTACCCGTCGCCAGCCCGTTGATCTGCGCAGAAATGTCTCTGAGGAAAGGACCGACCGTCGTCAGCGCGAAAAAGCCGTAGACGATGGTGGGGATGCCGGCGAGCACCTCGAGCAGCGGTTTTGCCACCGAGCGCAGGCGGGGTGAAGCATATTCCGACATATAGATCGCCGAAAACAGTCCGACGGGAACGGCAACCAGCATGGCGACGAAGCCGATATAAAGTGTGCCGGCAAGCAGCGGGATCAGGCCGAACTGTCCCGATGAATCGGTCGCACCGGCAGCCGCAAAACGCGGATCCCACACCGTGCCGAAGAAGAACTGGTGAGCCGGAACCATGTTGAAGAACTGGATCGCTTCCGTCAGCATCGACAGAACGATGCCGATCGTTGTCAGGATAGCGATGGAAGATGCGACAAGAAGAGCGCCGAGAATGACCTTTTCGACCTTGTTGCGTGCCCGGAAGCGCGGTGCAATCGCCCGCAGCGCATAGGTGGCGCCGCCAAGCGCGGCCAGCAGCACGACAGCGATCATCGCAAGACGGCTCGTGGCGGTCATGGTGTTCAGCGTTTGGGCGGCGTCAACCATGAACCGTTCCGGATCACCGGCAATCGCCACGCCCTTGGATGCAAGCAGAGGCCTCACCGCGCTTGTGTCCGCATCGACCTGCGCCGTTTCTTCCGGTGTCAGCCGCTGAAGGCCGCGGGCGATGGAGGTTACCATGCCGTAGGTCAGGCTCTGCTGCGCCTCGGATTGCGCCCGGATGTCTTCCGGGAAATCGCCGCGGACCGCTGACGTCACGATGAGCGGGCTGATAATCAGCCAGACGCTGAGAATGAACGCCGCGGGCAGTACCGCCCAGACGACCGCGTATGAACCGTGATAACCGGCTCGGGAATGCATGCTGGAAGGACGCCCACCAGACAGGGCAACGGCACGGCGGCTGCCGAGCAGATAACTGCCGATGCCGATCAGCGCCAGTATCAGCAAAAGGATCGATGTGTTCATTAGAGTTCCCTCGGCGTGCCGCAGGAGCACGGTGCGATATAGGGCAAATCAAAAAGTCATCAAAACGAGACCGCTGGACCATCCCGGAATGCCTGCCAAGTGACTGTATCAAAGTCCGGCAAGCGTCAAGGTTGATACATCCTATCCATCTGTAATCCATAGACAATCATGTGGACGACGATGAATAGGAACTGTCAACCGAAGACATTCGCCCAAGCGGAGAGGCACCGGATGGTATGAGGGGCGCGGCAGGCCGCACCCCTCCTTCTTCATTACATCGTGGAACCGGCCGAGAACTTGGCACGGATTTCTTCGCGCTCTGCGTCCGGAGCGGCAACCAGGCCGTAATTTGCGAGCGGGGAATCCGGGCCGATCATTTCGTCGGAAACGAAGAACTCGACATATTCCTTAAGGCCCGGGATAACGCCCAGGTGAGCCTTCTTCACGTAGAAGAACAGCGGGCGGGAAACCGGGTACTTGCCGCTGGCAACGGTTTCAGTGGACGGAACGACGCCCGAAACGGTTGCGACCTTCAGGCGGTCGGCGTTGTTTTCATAGAAAGCGAGGCCGAAGACGCCGAGGCCGGTCTTGTTGGCGTCGATGCGAGCGAGCGTCTCGGTGTAGTCGCCGTCGATGTCGACTGCAGCGCCGTCCTTACGGACTGCTACGCACTTGGCAGCAGCCTGCTTGGCGTCGGTGATCAGCGTCTTGATGACGTCGGTCGCCTTGGCTTCCTTGCAGCCGTCAGCCATGATCTTCTCTTCGAAGACTTCGCGGGTGCCGTGCTTGGAACCCGGGATGTAAGCGGCGATCGCTACATCCGGCAGTTCCTTGTTGATTTCCGACCACTTCTTATAGGGGTTGGCAACGAGCTTGCCGTCCTTGACGATTTCAGCGGCGAGAGCGAGGTAAAGGTCCTTCGGCTCAAGCTTGATGTCCTTGTTGGAAGAATCCATTGCGAAGACGATACCGTCGTAACCGATCTTCACTTCCTGAACGTCGGTAACGCCAGCAGCCTTACAGGCGGCCAGTTCGTCGCTCTTGATCTTGCGCGATGCGTTGGCGACGTCGATGGTGCCTTCGCCCACGCCCGAGCAGAACGCCTTCAGACCACCACCCGTGCCGCCCGACTCGACGACCGGAGCCTTGAAGTTCGGGAAGGTTTCGGCAAAAGTCTCGGCAACGATCTTGGCATAAGGCAGAACCGTGGAGGAACCGGCAACCTGGATCTGGTCGCGAGCAGCGGCGGCGCCAGCGAAGGCGACAGAAGCCACCAGAGCTGCTGCGGAAAATTTAACGAAGTTCATTTGTCTCTCCCGTCGTGGGCTTGTTTGTGGACGCAGCCGATAGCGGCACTCGCTCTTAGCATGCGCTCGGCGACCTCTTCTTAACCACCGTAGCCCCATCCTTTTATGTCACTTCGATGAAAGATTTGTGACAAGCTAAATAATTGATTTAAAATGCAAATTTACGTGATATTTTGTATGTACGGGTGTTCATGTCAGAATCTGACGGTAAAATCCGTGCCGCTGCCCAGTTCAGATTTAATGATGAGCCGAGCGCGGTGGCGGGTGAGAATGTGCTTGACGATGGCAAGACCAAGCCCCGTTCCCTTTTTGGAGCGGCTGTCGGCGACGCTGACGCGATAAAACCGTTCCGTCAGCCGCGGCACATGTTCGGCCGGTATGCCCGGCCCCCGGTCGACGACGCTCACCTCTACCGGTTTGCCGGGCTCAGCCCGCAGCCAGACATCAACAATCTTGCCTTCCTGGCCGTACTTGCATGCATTTTCCACGAGGTTCTGGAATACCTGCACCAGTTCGTCGCGATCTCCCTGCACCTCCGCAGGACCATCGGGCAGATGCAGGGTGATATCGACATCGAGTTCGTTGGCAAGCGGCAGAAGCGTATCGCGCACATGGCCTATGACGGGAACGAGATCGACCTTCTGATCCGGCGCGATATTGGCGCGCAGCTCCAGCCTCGAAAGGGACATGAGGTCATCCACGAGCCTGCTCATGCGGGTTGCCTGATCGAGCATGATGGCGAGGAAACGCTCCTGCGCCTTGGGATCGTTGCGCGCCGGCCCCTGCATGGTTTCGATGAAACCGCGCAGGGAAGCCAGTGGAGTGCGCAGTTCATGGCTGGCATTGGCGACGAAATCGCTGCGCATGCGGTCGATGCGGCGAAGTTCCGAGACATCGCGGAATGACAGGATGTAGAAAAGCGGGCCCGCCCCCTCGCCCATATCCGCACGGGCGATACGGACGATGAAGACCCGTTCTGAGGGGAAACGCTCGGAATGTTCGACCTGATTGGGCTCCCCGGTGGTGATAGTTTCGCGAATGACATCCAGCAGGCCCGGCGAGCGCAGCCTTGCGGAAATATGCGCCCCGGCGGGAAGCTGACCAAACGCCCGTTCGGCCGCGCCGTTCTGAAACAGCACGCTGGCATTCTTATCGAGAATGAAAACGGGCGTATCCAGCACGGCAAGACCTGCCCTGACGCCGGAAATGACATTTTCAGCTGGAACATCAGGCTCATCCACCTGTCCGGCCGCATTTTTGGCCTTTTCGGAAAAGGCCGGTTTTTCGCGAACGGCCAGAATGGCGATGACCGCGCAGAGCCAGAGGACGGCCGGCATATAGGGCGTGTGCAACTCGGAAACTGCCACGATGGCGAGCATGCTGACGACGAGCACGGGCAGCCAGTTCCGGCCAAGCTTCTTTGCCAAAAGCCTTAATCCACCATCGCCTTCCATGACTGCCATTTCAGCCTGCTTTCCACTCTCGCTCGACAGCGCATCGAAATCTCATAGGCCAGCTTCATGACAGAGATTCATCACCGCATATTTTCCACAGCGTATATGTGCAAATTCCACGCTGCAATCGTCACACCGCCACAGCTTTCTCAAGCAATCCTCTTTCGCTTGAATTCTGCCGGGCGATGTGAACTCATTGGCGGCGAGTTGCCTTTACACAACAACAGCCGGAGGAAACCATGGCCGATGAAACGAAGAAGCGGACAGTTGAGATTACCGTTGGCGGAAAGCTGCGCAGCTTTGACATCGACGATCCGGTTCTTCCCGACTGGGTGGAGGAGAACAAGCTCTCGGCCGGCAATTTTCCCTATGACAAGAAAATGAAGCGCGAGGAATACGACGCCGCGCTGGAGGCGCTGCAGATCGAGCTCGTGAAGGTCCAGTTTTGGCTCCAGGCCACAGGCAAGCGGGTCATGGCAGTTTTCGAGGGCCGCGATGCGGCCGGCAAGGGCGGCGCCATCTTCGCGATCCGGTCTTATCTCAACCCACGCTATGCCCGCGTCGTGGCGCTGACCAAGCCAACGGAAACCGAGCGTGGGCAATGGTATTTCCAGCGCTATATCTCGCATTTTCCCACGGCAGGCGAACTGGTTCTGTTCGATCGCTCCTGGTACAATCGGGCCGGAGTGGAACCGGTGATGGGTTTCTGCACCCCCGAGGAACATAAGCGCTTCCTCAAGGAAACGCCGCGCCTGGAAAAGATGCTCGCCCATGAGGACATCCACTTTTTCAAGTTCTGGCTCGATATCGGACGGGAAACGCAGATCGACCGTTTCCACGATCGCCGCCATAGCCCGCTGAAGTGCTGGAAACTTTCGGACATGGACATAGCCGCGCTGACGAAGTGGGACGACTACACGCAAAAGCGCGACGAGATGCTGGAAAAGACCCATACCGATGTCGCGCCCTGGACGGTGGTACGCGCCAATGACAAGCGCCGGGCCCGGGTCAATCTCATCCGCCACATTCTCAATTCGCTGGACTATGAAGGCAAGGACAAGAAGGCGATCGGCGAGATCGACAATAAGATATTGGGGGCGGGCCCGAATTTTCTCGGAAAAGCCGAAGAGACATGAGGAGAGCCGCCTTTGGCGGCTGCTCGTACCCTTTTACTGACCCGGCAGGATGCGCACGGAATAAAGGTTGACCGGGCGGCCGCTGCCATCGATATCGCTGTTGATGAAAATCCTGCCCGGCGCGTTGGGGGCCAGCGAACGCTCGAATGTCGCGTTCAGCAGCATGTCGGCGCGCTCGGCCGTGGCCGTAAAGCGGTGGCGCGAACAATCGCCCAAGGTAGCGAAATCGCATGCGACGGACACCTGTGTCTGCCGGTCACTGGAGGATTGCAGGGTAATGGATATGGTCGAGGATTTCCCGGCCATATCCCGCATCACTTCGACTGGAACCTCGATGCTGACGGCGCCATCCTGCGCCACGCTTCTCGACGTCACCCGAATTGCCTTGCCGGCGGGCGTTGCGATATTTTCGACATTGGCGCGTGGACCTGCCGAAACTCCGGAATTACCGCGCTCGGCATTAAAAACCTCGACCCAGTCGTCCGAAAAGCCACGCCCGGCCGATAGGCTCGGGGCGGGTTCGGCGCCATTAAAGTCCTCTGCCTGCACCTGCGCCGGCGGATTGGGCACGCTGGTATCCCGCTGTTCCGGAGAGAGCAGGACGCCCGAGGAATAGGCCCACCAGGCGCCGAAACCGACAAAGGCCAGAAGCGTGACATAGATGAAAAGCCGGGCAAAAAGCCCGCGGCGCTTGCGGCGACCAACAGCACCTTCGGGGCGGAAGGCAAGCGATGCGTCAGCCGCGCTGGAACCTCTTCTCGATGGTTTTCCGCCGCGCCGGCCTGGTCGGGGGGATTCCGGAGCCGTGGCGGCACCGGGTCGCGCATCGCGCGTTTCACCGCGCAGTTCCGGCTCGACAGACACTTCATCCCGATGGGGCGGCTGCGAAACGGGATCGACGGAACCATCATCCTGCGCCGCGCTTTCCTGCACGGGCGGCCGCAATTGCTGCTCCACCCTGTCCAGAAGCCGGTTGCGTTCCTCGTTCTCGATGAGGTGGATCAGGCTTTCAAGCCGCTGGCGCTGCTGGGCAACAATCTGCGGGTCGTCGATGCCCTGCTTGCGCAGGCCCGCTTCCAGTGCCTGACGGGACGATTGATAAATACGTGCACGAACTTCGGCGTTCGATCTGTCCGATTTTTCCAGAGCATTTCTGATTGCCGTTTCCAGTCCGCTCACGACCGATCCTTGTTCTAATGCGCTTTGCAAAATATGCGGCGCTGCGCCATGGGTTCACGATTCGGTAACGGCTATGCCGCCCCTCCGCAAGCATCGTTTGTGATAAAGACCGGATTGTCTTGGGGAAAATCGATCTATTGTGGCGCTACGAACGCAGGTCCGGCGACGCCTCGCGGTACTGTTTTCGCTTCCAATCCAACACCGAACGCGATAATGACTTACGTGCGCGTAAACGTAATCTGGGGGAGGAGCCATGCTACCGTCCGTGCTGAAAGACAATCTGCGTCTTCCGGTCATAGCGTCACCATTATTCATCATTTCGCACCCGCAACTGACGCTGGCGCAATGCAAGGCGGGCGTCATCGGCGCTTTCCCGGCGCTGAATGCGCGGCCGGAAAGCCAGCTCGATGAGTGGCTGGCGATGATCACCGAAGAGCTTGACGCGCACAACCGGGCCAACCCGGATCGTCCGGCCGCGCCTTTCGCGGTCAATCAGATCGTGCATATGTCCAACCGGCGACTGGAACATGATCTCGGCCTTTGCGTGAAATATAAGGTCCCGGTGGTTATTTCCTCGCTCGGTGCCGTGCCGGAAGTCAATGCGGCCGTGCATTCCTATGGCGGCATCGTCCTGCACGATGTCATCAACGATCGCCATGCAAGGTCGGCCATCCGCAAGGGCGCGGATGGGCTGATCGCCGTCGCGACGGGCGCCGGCGGCCATGCGGGCACACTTTCTCCCTTCGCCCTCGTGCAGGAAATCCGCGAGTGGTTCGATGGCCCGCTGCTGCTTGCCGGCGCCATTGCCAATGGCGGCTCCATCCTCGCGGCACAGGCGATGGGCGCGGACATGGCCTATATCGGCTCCCCTTTCATCGCCACGCGGGAGGCCCGCGCCTCCGACGCCTACAAGCAGGCAATCGTCGATGCGCATGCCAAAGACATCGTCTATTCGAACTATTTCACCGGTGTTCACGGCAATTATCTGAAAAGTTCGATCGTCGCCTCCGGCCTCGACCCCGACAAGCTGCCGGAAGCGGATCCCTCAAAGATGGATTTCGAATCGGCTTCCGGCGGCGCAAAAGCCTGGAAGGACATATGGGGCGCGGGCCAGGGTATTGGCGCGGTCAAGGCGGTGGAGCCGGTAGCGGCTCTGGTTGATCGGCTGGTCCAGGAATACGAGGTTGCGAGGGGCCGCATCTGCGCCGGAGCCTGATACGCCCTTAAACCTTGGACAGGCAAAGCTTTTTGCGGAAATTTCAAAAGCCACGCATTCAAGGCTTGAAATCCGTCGGCATTGCCTGTATCAGCCCGCCATGAAGCTGATCCGTGACAGACGGATCACAACCGGGCCGCTTTAGCTCAGTCGGTAGAGCACATCATTCGTAATGATGGGGTCACGTGTTCGAGTCACGTAAGCGGCACCATTTTCAAACAAAAATCCATCCCAAAAAGCACGTCCGTGCTTAAGTGAAACCAAACCGCCCCACACACGTTCTCCGGCTGGTCAACAGTCAACCGGAAAGCCTGTCATCGTGGACGTCATTCGTATTCTCATCGCCATCATCCTGCCGCCGGTTGGTGTATTTCTCCAGGTCGGACTGGGGCTGCACTTCTGGCTCAACATTCTTCTGACGCTGTGCGGTTATGTGCCCGGCATCATACACGCGATCTGGGTGATCGTGCGGAGGTGACGTTCCGCATCGCGTGACGATGGAATGTCCGCAATTTTTTAGCACGTGATTAAATTATCATGTGCTTCTGGAACCGCATCTTCTCCTTCACGTTATGGTGATGACATAGACAAGGAGAAAATCATGAACCAGATCATCTACATCGTCGGCCTCGTCGTTATCGTCCTGGCGATCCTTTCGTTTTTCGGCTTCCGCTGATCACCGTTGTCAATTCCATTGCTTGCGCTTATCCTAGGCGGTAGTGACACAGGACAGCGTTCATGGGTTGCTCCGCTGTCGGGTTTGTTTCGGGATCGCGTTGCTCTGGGAGGTGCACGATGAAGAACGAGAGATGGACAGAGCCTGTTGAGGTCAATCTGGATGCGAACGGCAAGAGTGTCGTCGCCGGCCCATTCGAAGCACTGACATTGTTGACCGAAGGCTGGCCAAATCGGCGCGGATTGAGTTTCGTGAGAGCCAGAAGTGCGTGCCGCGCTGCACTTGACGGGCGAAAATCGCCGGAGGAAGCGCGTAAGTGCTTCACAGATGCGGTTTCCGACATGCAGAAGAACCCACATTAATGCAGAAAAAACGGCTCCTTCAGGAGCCGTTTTTGTCAGGCGTTTCCGGCTGAAAATCAGCTGAAAACGCCACAATGCCCGTTGGCAAGATTATTCGCCTTACATCCAGTAAGGGGCGACGCCGTAATAGTCGTAGACCTTACGATCCCTTGCGTTCAGCAATTCGTCATCATCGAGATTGGCGAAATGCGGGGCATTTTCGATCTGTTCCTTTGTCAGGTCGATGCGGTAGCCGTCGAGCTCTTCGTCGTAATGCAGCTTTTCCCATGGCAACGGATAATAATCGTCGCCAATGCCGAGAAAACCGCCGAAGCTCAATACCGCATAGGCCACGCGGCCGCCGCGCTTCTCAAGAATGATGCGCTGGATCGAGCCGATATGCTTGCCGTCGGCGCCGTAAACGCGGGTGCCCTCCACCTTGTCGCTGGCGATGAGGCTGGGCGTGTCCTTCACATAGGGGTCCTGGCCGGCGCGGGGTTCCTGATGCAACATGATAGTTTCCTCCTTGATTTCCGCAATGGGTCACGTCTGTAAACCCGTCGCCGGAGAAATCGTTCCGGTGCGTTTCGGATGCCGTCAGGGAATTTTTTGGAGAAAGAACGGAACAAAGGGCAGCTACTGGCGGCTCCTCTGCCAGACCGAGGGGGACACCCCGACCATCTTTCGAAAGACGCGGGAGAAGTGCGCCTGATCGGAAAATCCGGCTGCGATGGCGATGTCGGTAAGCCCCATCTCGGTTCGCATCATCAGATCCTTGACCCGATCAATACGCGCCTGCATCTGCCACTGGTGCGGCGGGACGCCGGTGGAGGCCTTGAAGGCATGGCTGAAATGGGATTGCGACAGGTTTGTAAGTTCCGCAAGTTCCTCAAGCCGGATCGACCGAAGGCAATGTTCGCGAATATAATCCGTCGCCGCCCTCAATTGCCAGGCGGCGAGCTTGCTGCGCTTTTTGACCGGCTCCCGCCTCACTTTCAGAAAATCCGTCAGCAGCGCCAGCACGAGGCTCTCGCCATAGAGATCGTGCAGCGGATCGGGATTGTCGCATTCGGCTGCGATCAACCGCGCCAGCGCCAGCAGGCGCTCATCCTCGAACATCAGATGCGGGTCGAGCAAACCGTGCGGATCGAAACCCTGCACCAACCGAGCCCCCAGCAGTCCAGCGTCGAAGTGCAGATCGAGGTGGCGGAGGAAGGAAACGTTGCTCAACTCCGCATGCACATCCAGATCGGCAGGCACGAAGGAAATACGGTTCACCTCGGAGGCAATATACTTGTCGCGGCGGCAGCCGTTCATGACGAACCTGCCATCATCCTTTCCATCCATCTCCAGCAGAAAAACAAAACGCGGGTCCTTGCCGACATAACGTCCACCTGCTTTCGGTGCACAACGCACGTCCCAGAGATCGGCAACGATGCCGTTCCAGACCCTTGAGCGCGGGCCGCCTATAACGGCAAAACCGTCGATCTCATTTTCCATCCGCACGCGGAAAGCCATGGCTTCTCGATCCCGCAGGGCGCGCCATGGCGCCACTATAACATGATAAGTTTATTCATGTTTATAGTGGCAAACCAATTTTCCCGCAACTGCGGCCTTTGACCAGGCCTTACCACTTCTTGGAAAGCTTGAAGGTGATGGTTCGGCTGTCACCCCAGCCGCAGACGGAGACACCGGCGCAGCCCTTGACGTATTCCTTGTCGAAGACATTGGCGACGTTGATGGATGCGGTCCAGTCGTCCTTCTGGTAACGGACCGCGGCATCGAAAACAGCGGCGTCAGGAACGCGCAATGTATTCGCCGCATCCGCCCAGGATTTGCCCTGATACCGCACACCACCGCCGATGCTCAGTCCGTCAAGTGTATCCGTGGTGAAAGCATAGTCCAGCCACAGCGAAGCGGTATGGGCGGGCACGATCCATGGCGATTTGCCAATGAGATTTGGATTGGCATCGCGGGTAATGTCGATATCGGTGTAGGAATAGGAGGCGAGTGCCTTCCAGTTTTCATTGAGATTGGCTTTGGCCTCCAGCTCGAAGCCGGTGGATTCGACCTGTCCGAACTGGCCGCTGGTGGTCACCCCACCCGCCGTATACGACACGATAGCATTATCCTTGACCAGTTTGAAGACCGAGGCGGTGATGCTGCCATCGAAGAACGTCGGCTCGTATTTGATGCCGGCTTCGAACTGGTGGCCTTCTTCCGGCACGGCGGGTGTGCCGTCTGCAAGCGTATCGATAAGCGGATTAAAGAAGGTGGCGGCGGAGACGTAGGGCGTCAGGCCATTGTCGAATTCGTAGGCAAGGCCGGCGCGGCCGCTCAGCGCGTCGTCACTGGAGCGGCGGGACAGGCCCGTCGGCAATCTGTTGTTCAGCTCCGTATCGACATAGTCGTAACGGCCATTCAGCGTCACAAGCCAGCCATCTCCGAACCGCAGCTGGTCCTGCGCATAAATGCCGATCTGCTGTTGGGTCACGATGTTATCGGCATAAACGAAATTCGTTCCCTGCGCCGAACCGTAAACCGGATTGAGCGCGCCGATCGCATTCGACCCGCAGCAGGCCTGCACCTGATCCAGCCGGTAATATTTATAGTCCAGACCAAAGAGCAGTGAATGGCTGACATCGCCGGTATCGAACTGGCCTTCCACTCGGTTATCCACACCGAAGCTATCGACCTTCGACACGCCGTCGTAACCGAAGCGGGTCAGCATATAGTCCTTGGTGATCGGATCGAGTCTCGGCTGGCCGTTGGCATCGGCATTTGCCCAGCCGCCGGGATAGGGCCCGGTCTCGTGCTTGTACAGATGCCCATAGCGGGCGTTCTGACTGATCTTCCAGCCATTGTCGAATTCATGGCTGACCTCGTAGCCCACCATCGATTGATAGACGCGGCCGTTATCAAGGCCCGGCTCACCATAAAAGGCTTCACGGTTGAGCTTGCCGAAGGGCGCGTCGGCCACGGTGCCGACATAAGGCAGGAAACCGTTGCCCACATGCACCTGGTCAAGCGCCGAAAAATACCCATAGAGCGTGGCGCTTGTCTGCGCATCCGGCTCGAAAGTGACTTGCGGCATGATGAAGCCGCGCAAATCCTCGGAGTAATTCGTATAGTTGTCGCCGCCCGAGACCTTGCCGGTGACGCGGTATTTCCATACGCCCTCATCATCCACCTTGTCGCCGAGATCGAAACCGAAGAAAGCGTTGCCGAAATTATTGATGCCGATTTCCGTTTCGCGAACGGGTTCCTCCTGGGTGCGCTTGCGGATCATCTCAACGATGCCACCGGGATTGGCGCCGCCGTAGAGCACCGACGCAGGCCCCTTCAGGACTTCAACCCGCTCCAGACCATAGGCATCCATCTGGAAACCGCCGAAACCGTAACTGAACAGGTTCAGCCCATCCAAAAACACCCCAGTCTGGGTGGCCTGAAAACCGCGAATATAAAACCAGTCCGTATCCGGATCCGTGCCAAAGGGCTCCGCCGTCACGCCTGGGGTATACCGCAGCACCTCGTCGATCTTCGTCACCGCGCCGCGGTCGTTCATTTCCTGGCGGCCGACGACCGATACGGATTGCGGAATATCTCTGGTTTCCGTCTCGGTTTTTGAACCCGTCGCGCTTTTCTTCGCGACGTAGCCCCGGACGGGACCGGTTGCATTTTCCGCGCCCTGCCCGTCAACGGTAATCTGCTGAAGGACGGTTGTGTCCTGCGCGTGCACCATCGCAGGCGCCAGCAAAACTACGGCAGCCGTTCCCAAAGCCAGATGGCGCAAAAACATCCCATGCAAATTTTTCAAGATATGCCCCGAAAACATCGCGACCATATTGATATCCCAAGGGTCGCAGCACCTCAATTAAGCTGAGTATTTACACAGGATTAAGGCCCGATGCTTGTCG
Organism: Agrobacterium sp. InxBP2; assembly: GCF_026191755.1. Lineage (NCBI taxonomy): Bacteria > Pseudomonadati > Pseudomonadota > Alphaproteobacteria > Hyphomicrobiales > Rhizobiaceae > Agrobacterium > Agrobacterium sp. InxBP2. Next base: position 341,531 of record NZ_JAINDY010000030.1, on the reverse strand, counting down.
TTTTCTGGGTGGATTTGAAGCTTATTGGCCTCTTGCACAATTTTTCGCCCGCAATTTATCCGGCGGAGCTTCGATGTCAGTTCTTGCGCCGGCCGATCCTTGCAAGTTGCATGACCGGAAGCATGCCGATGACGACGATTGCCAGCGCTGCGATGGCCGCCTCCTCGTAGGTGCCACGCGCCGCTTCGCCATAAAGATGGGTGGCAAAGGTTTCGAAATTGAGCGGCCGCAACAGGAGCGTAGCGGGAAGCTCCTTGACGCAATCCACGAAGATCAGCAGTGCCGCAGCCGCAAGTGAGGCCTTGGAAAGCGGAAGATGGACGTGTCGGAATGTCTGCGTTGCGGATCGCCCGAGCGTTCGCGAGGCGTGATCGAAGGACTGCGGGATGCGGCTGAGGCCAGCATCCACCCCACCGGCGGCAATGGTAAGGAAACGTGCGGAATAGGCGTAGATCAGCGCGGCGCCACTGCCGATGAAGATGAGGCCTGTCGATATGCCGAACCAGTCGCGCATGGTCGCGTCGACAAAGCGGTCAAAGCCGCCGAGCGCGATCAGGACGCCGATGGCGATGACCGTTCCGGGGGCGGCATATCCCACCGTCGAAAGACGATAGGACCAGAGCGACAGGCGGCCCGGCGCAAGGCGCATGGCGTAAGCGACGACAAGGCCGAGGATGAGGGTGATCACCGTCGCCACCCCGGCAAAGACGATGGTGTTCAGGGCCTCATCGGCAAAACGGGGGGACAATCCGTTGAAACGAAACCGTTTCCATGCCTCTGTGACGAGATAGCTGGCTGGCGCCATAAAACCGATCAGGACCGGCAAGCTGCCCAACAAGAAAGCGGCCCAACCCTTCAGGCCATTGAGCCGCAGCGGCTCCAGTTGCCTGCTTTTCTGCGCAGAGACCGCGTAGCGCTGCTTGCGTCGCGCCCAGCGCTCAAGCGCCACGAGGGCGACAACGATGAACAGCATGGAAAGCGCAATCTGCGCCGCACCCGGCAGGTCGGATTTCGTGACCCAGGTGGTGTAGACGGAGACGGTGAGTGTGCGGACGCCAAGAAATTCGGACGCGCCGATATCGTTCAGCGCTTCCATCAAGGCAAGGCTGACGCCGACCGCAATCGCCGGGCGCGCCAGCGGCACCGCTACCTTGAAGAAAGCCGCACGTCTGGAGACTCCGAGCGTGCGCGCCGCTTCCAGCAGGTTGCCTGCCTGCGTGAGGAACATGGCACGCACGGGAATATAGACATAGGGAAACAGCACGAAGCCGAGAAGGACGATGCATCCGGTCATGGACCTTATGTCCGGAAGACGGAATTCACGCGGGCTGGAATAGCCGAGCAGCCAGCGGATCGCGCCCTGCACAGGCCCGATGGGATGCAGAATATCCAGATAGGCGTAAGCGACGATATAGGTGGGCATGGCCAGCGGCAGCAGCAGCGCCCATTCCAATATTTTGCGGCCGGGAAAATCATAGGCGGTGACCAGCCAAGCGGCACAGGTTCCGAGGATACCTGCCAGCAGCCCGACACCGGCAAGAAGGATCGCCGTATCCGGAAGCGCCGTCCAGAGCACGGTTGAGCCCAGATGCGACCAAAGGCCATCAGAACCCTGCAACGCCTGCGAGACAAGCGCCAGAACCGGAACCATGGCGCCGCAAACCGCCAGCACTGAAAGGCACAGCCACCAGAAGGAGGATGAAAATCTGGCTCGGGCACGAGGTGACAATGGCTGGGTGGCGTCTGGGTTCATGTGCTTCTGGAAAATACGCGGAAAGGCGCCCGCAATTGCGAACGCCTTTCACATGTTATCGCTGATTGGCCTTTACTTGTCGAAACCGACCTTGTCGACCAGCTCGCTCGCCTGCTTGCGATGCGATACGATTTCCGTCAGCGGCTTGTTATCGATCTTCAGCGTGCCGAACGAAGCGACGATCTCGTTGAGAGCCGCGCCCTGCTTGACCGGATATTCGTAGTTGGCCTCGGCATAGATCTTCTGGGCTTCGTCGGAAACGAGATATTCCAGAAGCTTGACAGCTTCCGCCTTGTTCGGCGCATTCTTCGCCACGGCTGCGCCGCTGATATTGACCTGCGTGCCGCCATTCTTGAAGGTCGGCAGAACCACCTTGATGGCGTCGCCCCACTTCACCTGCTCCTCGCCGCCCTTGCCCGAGCGCATCAGGCCGACATAATAGGAGTTGGCGATACCGATATCGCAAATGCCGCCGAGGATGTCCTTGGCGACATCGCGGTCACCGCCACCTGCCTTGCGGGCGAGGTTTTCCTTGACTCCGGCAAGCCACTTCTCGGTGTCTTCAGCGCCATAATGGGCGATGTAGTCCGCAAACAGCGCCGTATTGTAGGGATGCTGTCCGGCGCGAATGCAGACCTTGCCCTTCCACTTCGCATCAGCGAGATCTTCATAATTGAAGGAAGCGAGATCGAGGTCCTTAGCTGCATACAGAACGCGGGCTCGCATGGAAAGCGCGAACCAGTGACCCTTGGCATCGCGCAGTTCAGCGGGGATGGCCTTGCTCAGGGTCTCGGATTCGACCGCCTGCGTTACGCCCTTTTCAGCGAGATCGACAAGATTGCCGGCGTCCACCGTCATCAGAACGTCAGCCGGCGAACTCGCGCCTTCGCTCAGAACACGCTCCGCAAGGCCGTCCTTCAAAAACACGGTATTGACCTTCACGCCGCTCGAAGCGGTGAAGGAGTCCAGGAGGGGCTGAATGAGGCCCGGCTCGCGGGTGGTATAGATATTGAGTTCAGCGGCATTGGCTGCGCCGGCTGCAAAGGCAACCGTGCTGGCAAGCAGGGCGAACCCGGTAAATTTCTTCATGTTTTGTCTCCCTCTCCGATAACGGCAATAGGGGGAGCAGACATCATACATGATGATACAAATCAAGTTTTATTTCGCCATTTTCCGCCGCCTTTTGATCACCAAGAGTTGAAAACGGGCAGAAAACGAACATGCAAATGCGCTCATTCAACTTCAGGTAAATATCAGCACACCCTTCGGATCAATTCCGAAGCGTATCGCCCGCGTCTTGGCGGCTGTACGCTGCATTGTTCTGACGCGAAGATCAGCTGGTAATCCGGGCACGGCGATGCCGAGCTGTTCGATCTCCCCCAGGAAGACCCGGCTCGATATTTCGCCAGCAATACCTTCTTTCGCGGCGTCTTCGATAATCGAAATCGCATTGGGCCGAACATAGGCAACCGCCGGGAGGCCATCGGGCAGATCGGAGGCATCCCCCAGCAGGCCAAGCGGCGTTTCCACGCGACCCTGCCTTACCCGTCCTTCAATCTTGTTGAAGGCGCAGAAAAAATCAGCGGCATAGCGGGTCTTGGGATTGTCGTGGATTTCATAACCCGTGCCGCTTTGCACGATCCGTCCGCGCTGCATCAGAACCACGCGATCGCCCGCCGAAAGCGCTTCTTCGGGATCGTGGGTAACCATGATTGCCGTCGTGCCCAGCTGGCGTAGAAGACCGAGCGTCTCTTCGCGCACATCGTCACGCAATCCCCTGTCCAGATTGGAAAAGGGCTCGTCCATCAGCAGAAGCCCAGGCTGCGGGGCGAGTGCACGGGCAAGCGCGACGCGCTGCTGCTCACCGCCCGACAGCGTATGCGGATAACGTTTCGCAAGTTCCTTGAGATGCACGTGTTCGATCATCTCGGCAGTGCGCGCCCGGGCCTGCGCTTTCGGCAGCGAGCGGAGGCCGAACATGACGTTCTGCTCGACGGTAAGATGCGGGAAGAGCGCATAATCCTGAAATACGAAACCGATATTGCGCTTTTCGGGCTCGATGAAAACTCCAGACCCGGCCACGACAGCGCCGTTCAGGGAAACGCTGCCTTTATCGGGTGTCTCCACGCCTGCGATGATACGCAGCAAGGTTGATTTTCCGCAGCCGGAGCGCCCTACAAGACAAATGATCTCACCGCTTTCGACGGACAGATCGATGTCGGACAATACATCCGTATCACCGAATTTCTTGCCCACCGATTTCAGTTCTAGCGCTGCGCTGCCTGCCATTTCCAATCCTGCCCTGCTTTGCGAATTATGTTGATCGCTCAAATCAGGATTAAAGTCAAAAAAGACCGGGAAAATGCATTTTCCATCACGAGTTGGCGAGATGTGCGGCAGCAATATTGACGTTTACGTTAGAGTTAAATAGGTTTCGCCGATAAGATGGACGTCAAGGGATTACGCGTCTATCATTCGTCACCGGGGAGCGGGAGGAGCAGTCGATCCGGTGACGTCACAAGTGGTTCCCTCACGCCGGCAGATGCGGCAGGTGCGGGAGCCTCTTGAACATCAGGCAGCCGAAAGCGCTGTTCACGCGTTCCACAGAATGCGCGGCGCGAAGAGACTCTGGGAGGAGCAGCATGAGTGAATTGTCCCTGGGACACCCGCAGAACGCCGTCATTGGGAAGCGCTGGCTGTCTTCCTATCCGCCGGGCGTTCCTTCCGAAATTCCCGTATCGACCAATGCCTCCCTCGTCGATCTTCTCGAAAAGAGCTGTGTGCAGTTTGCCGACCGGAAGGCCTTTTCCAGCATGGGAAAGTCGCTGACCTACCGGGAACTGGACGCTGAAACCCGAGCCGTCGCCGCCTGGCTGCAGTCCAGAGGACTGGAAAAGGGCGACCGGGTTGCCGTGATGATGCCGAACATCCTCCAAAATCCGGTTGCGGTTTATGGAATCCTGCGGGCAGGCATGGTGGTGGTCAATGTCAATCCGCTTTACACACCGCGCGAGCTGGAACATCAGCTGAAGGATTCCGGCGCGAAGGCGCTTTTCGTGCTGGAGAACTTTGCACATGTGGCGCAGCAGGCGGTGCCGAAAACCGCGGTGCGGCACGTGGTCGTCGCGGCGATGGGCGATCTTCTCGGCCTCAAGGGACATATCGTCAATCTGGTGGTCCGCAAGGTCAAGAAACTGGTGCCCGCCTATACCATTCCCGGCTCCATCAGCTTCAAGGCGATGCTGAAGGAAGGTCAGGGATTTTCGCTGAAGCCGGTCAGCCTCACGGCGCAGGACATTGCTTTCCTGCAATATACCGGGGGCACGACGGGTGTATCCAAGGGTGCGGTTCTCACGCATGCCAACCTTCTGGCCAACAAGCTTCAGATCAGCCTGTGGCTGGACGCCGCCTTCAACGGCCAAAAGGATCGCCCGGAAGTTCTCAACTTCATCTGCGCGCTGCCGCTCTGCCACATCTTCGCCTTGACGGTGAATTCGCTGATGGGCATTGCGCTTGGCGGCCACAATCTGCTGATTGCCAATCCGCGCGATATTCCCGGTTTTGTGAAAGAATTGTCGCATTATCAGCCGCATATTTTCCCCGGCATCAATACGCTTTTCAACGCGCTGATGAACAACGAGGATTTCCGCAAGCTCGATCTGTCGTCGCTCATTCTGGTTCTCGGCGGCGGCATGGCGGTGCAAAGGCCTGTCGCGGAACGCTGGCTTTCCATCGTCGGCTGCCCCATTGCGGAGGGTTACGGCCTCTCCGAGACATCGCCGGTTGCCACCGTCAACCGCCTCGATTCCACGGAGTTCAGCGGAACCATCGGCCTGCCGATCTCTTCCACCGAAATCGATATTCGCGACGAGGACGGCAACAGCCTCCCCACCGGAGAGGTCGGAGAAATCTGCATCCGTGGGCCGCAGGTGATGGCGGGTTATTGGCAGCGGCCGGACGAGACGGCAAAGGCGATGACATCAGACGGCTTCTTCCGTTCCGGCGACATGGGCTTCATGGATGAACGCGGTTATACCAAGATCGTCGACCGCAAGAAGGACATGATCCTCGTCTCCGGTTTCAACGTCTATCCGAACGAGGTGGAGGAAGTGGCCGCCAGCCATCCAGGCGTCCTGGAATGCGCCGCCATCGGCGTTCCGGACGAGCACTCCGGCGAAACCGTCAAGCTTTTTGTGGTCAAGAAGGACCAGTCGCTCACGGAAGCGGAACTCAAGGCATTCTGCGCCAAGAACCTGACAAACTACAAGCGGCCGAAGATCATCGAGTTCCGTACCGAGCTGCCGAAATCGAATGTCGGCAAGATCCTGCGGCGCGAATTGCGCAATCTGAACTGAACGAAATCGAGCCGGGTGACCGGCTCTTTTCTTTTATCGAAGCCGCCTTGATTTGGCCGCCTGAAAAAGAATAGTTTCCTCATCCTTCCACGGAAGCCGAGGAGCACGAGATGCAGGCCACCATCGAAAAACTGAAAGCAACGGCGAGCAGCACAGCCGCAACCGATCTTCGCGCCGCCTTTGCGGCCGATGACAAGAGATTCAGCCGTTTCAGCGCCAAGTTCGATGACCTGCTGATGGATTATTCCAAGTGCGCCGTGAATGAAGAGATCGTCACGCTTCTCGAACAGCTTGCACAAGAAGGCGGCGTCGAGGCCAAGCGCGAGGAGATGTTCTCCGGCAAGGCGATCAATTTCACCGAAGACCGTGCCGTCCTGCATACCGCGTTGCGCAATCGCGCCAACACGCCGGTTCTCGTTGACGGCAAGGACGTGATGCCCGATGTGAACGCGGTTCTGTCTGCCATGGGCAAGTTTGCCGATGCCATCCGTTCCGGTTCGCTGAAGGGCGCGACCGGTAAAAAGATTACCGATGTCATCAATATCGGCATTGGCGGTTCCGACCTCGGCCCGGTCATGGCAACGCTGGCACTGGCACCTTTCCATGACGGCCCGCGGGCGCATTTCGTCTCGAACATTGATGGCGCGCATATTGCCGATACGCTGAAGCTCATCGACCCCGAGACGTCGCTCTTCATCGTGGCGTCGAAGACCTTCACCACCATCGAGACGATGACGAACGCCGCCACGGCGCGCCGCTTCATCGCCGAAAAGCTGGGCGAAGACGCCGTCAAACATCACTTTGCCGCGGTTTCCACAGCGCTGGACAAGGTTACCGCCTTCGGCATCGAAAGCGACCGCATCTTCGGTTTCTGGGACTGGGTTGGCGGCCGTTACTCGATCTGGTCTGCCATCGGGCTGCCGCTGATGATCGCCATCGGGCCGGATAATTTCGGCAAGTTCCTGGATGGCGCCCACGCCATGGATCGCCACTTCCGCGAGGCGCCGGTCCGTGAAAATCTGCCGATGTTGCTCGGCCTGATCGGTTTTTATCACCGCAACGTACTGAATTACCCGACGCGGGCGATCCTGCCCTATGACCAGCGGCTCTCGCGTTTCCCGGCTTATCTGCAGCAGCTGGACATGGAATCGAACGGCAAGGGTGTGACCATCGACGGCACGCCGGTCGAAGGCCAGTCTGGCCCGGTTGTCTGGGGCGAGCCCGGCACGAATGGTCAGCACGCCTTCTATCAGCTGATCCACCAGGGCACGAGCGTCATCCCGGCGGAATTCATGATCGCAGCCAACGGTTTCGAGCCCGAACTGCGCCACCAGCACCAGCTTCTCATCGCCAATTGCCTGGCGCAGTCGGAAGCGCTGATGAAGGGGCGGACGCTGGCTGAGGCAAAAGCCCAGCTCACCTCCAAGGGCGTGGATGACAGACATGCGGATTTCATTGCGCCGCACCGTGTCTTCACCGGCAATCGTCCGTCCATCACCTTCGTCTACGACAAGCTGACGCCATTCGCGCTTGGCCGCCTGATCGCGCTTTACGAACATCGCGTCTTCGTTGAAGGCGTGCTGTTCCGCATCAACTCCTTCGACCAATGGGGCGTGGAGCTTGGCAAGGAACTGGCGACCGGCCTGCTTCCGGTCGTCGAAGGAAAGGAAAGCGCCGCTGGCCATGACAGCTCTACGCAGGGCCTGGTGAAGGCGCTGGCGGGTCTGGCGGGGTAAATCCAGGCACTGCAATTTACGAAAGCCGGAGGGCGACTTCCGGCTTTTTTCAATGCAGCGTTGATCGAATGTCATTTGGAGGTGCATATGTCGTTCCGGCCGGGCAGGGACTTTCTGGAGTTTCACAACCTGAGTGCGGACGCGATCTTCTCGATCATCGACCGCGCGTGCGCTCTGGCCGAGGACTGGTTACAAGGCACGATGCCACAGACGCTCAAGGGAAAACGTGTAGGGCTGATCGTTGACGACACCGGCTGGCGCAATACCGCCGCCTTTGATCTCGGTATCCAGGCGATGGGCGGCACCTGCGTTACCGTTCCGATCAACTTTAACGGCCGAGAAGAGATTGCCGATCTGGCTGGTTATCTCGACAATTGGTTCGATCTTTTGATTATCCGCACGAAGGAACTCTCGACACTCCGGGCACTTGCAGCCGACATGCGCGCACCGGTCATCAACGCGCGGACAAAATTCAATCATCCATGTGAAACGCTTGGTGATTTAGCCTATGTGAAAAGCCTGAGGGGCCAGAAAGCCGGCCTCAAAATCGTCGGTGTAGCACCGGACGCCAATATTTTACGCTCTTGGGTCGAAGCCTCGATTTCCCTGCCCATTCAGGTCACGCAGGTTTACCCGGATCAATGGCACGTCACGGATGCCGCGCTCATCAATCCGAACTTCCGGGCAAGCACGGACATGGATGAGCTATTGGATGCGGATGTGGTCATTACCGATTCCTGGCCGTCCGACGCCAATCATCATCTGGCCGATTATCGCATATCCGCCTCCCTTCTCGACAGGATGCCGCCTGATGTGATTTTTTTGCCCTGTCCGCCAGTCTCGCGTGGCCAAGAGGTGACCGCGGACGCAATGGTCCATCCGGCCTGTAAGAGCCGGTCGGCAAAAGCTTTTCTTCTACATGCCCAGAATGCCCTGATGGAATTTCTTCTCGCCTGAGGCGCGGGCTCCAGCCTCAAATATAAAGCGCCGCCATCTTGCGCCACGCACCCGCCCGATGCGCGCGGCCTTCCCAGACATGCATCTGGTGCCCCACCTGCTTGCCTGAAAGCACGCGGCTTAAGTGGTGATTGTTGTCCAGAAAGGGGTCTGCATCGCCAATGGTGAAGACCATGTCGATGCGGCGCAGGTGATCGAGCCGCCATGGGCAGTTTAACCCGGGAAGAAAGTGGCTCGGCATGTGGAAATAGACGTCATCGTCATAATAGCCGTCGAACAGATCACCGAAAGACTCCACCTCCATCGTCAGGTCATAGCGGCCGGAAAAAGCGACGAGCTTGGTGAAGAGATGCGGGTGACGGAAGACGAGGCTGGCGGCCTGAAAGGCACCGAGGCTGCAGCCCTGCACGATGGTGCTATCATGCGGATTTTTCTCCGCCATCAGCGGCAGCACTTCGCCCAGAATATAGGCCTCGAGTGCGGCGTGACGTCGGAGACGGTCGGCGGGATGGTTGTGGCCCGCGTAGAAACTTTCCCGTGCCAGACCCTCGATACAATAAAGCTGGAGGTGGCCGGCCTCCAACTTGTGGGAAAGACTTTCGACGACGCCCAACTCCTCATATTCGAAGAAGCGCCCGTCGCGTGTCGGGAACATCAGCACTTTCGCGCCGGCATGACCGAATATCAGGAGTTCCATATCGCGATGGAGCCTGTGATTATACCAGCGGAGATATTCGCGTTTCATGGCACCTTGAAAAACCGTCTGACCTTGTCCTTATGGACCGCATCTTGCGATGCGCTGTCAGGGTAATCGAAATGCCCGGCGTCGAGGATGAAGATTTCATTAAATTTTGACGGCGGCAAAGCGTTGGCCACCGCGAACTGGCAGGGCGGCGCCACAGCTGGATCAAAAAGCGCAGGCGCAATCAGCATGGGCACGCTTATGCGGGCGGCCGCGCAGGCCGCATCGAAGAGGCGCAACGTTTCAAGAACATGGGCGTGCGTCTTCGCATAGGTCTGGACGGCGTCCGCGCTGCCGAGTGTTGGCAGCGTCAGCCAGAACGGTCGGTGGCCGAAGGTCGGCACAACGAGATGGCCGCGGTCGATACGCTTATCATAAGGGATAGCAAGAGCGCCGATACCACCCCCGAAGCTGATGCCGCTATAACCCACCTGCCCTTCCAGCCAGGGATAAAGGCTGAGAAGCGTCGAGACCGCGATCCAAAGGTCATCGACACAGCCTCCGATAATATAATCGTCTTTCCGCTCGATATTATAGAGAACGTGAAGGGCCGGATCGGATGAAATCGGCGGACAGGCACTCAGCGACAGTCCACGAAAGCAGGGAAACAGCACGGCTGTCTCTTCCACCGGCACATCGAAATCAGGCTCGCCGCGCCCGCCATAACCGTGGCCGACGACCAGGCCGCGGCGGACCTGTCCTTCGCGCGGCAACAGCAGCCATGCACCGATACGGAAACCGTCGGTGGAGGTGTAGGTCAGATCGAGGACCTGCCAACGGGGATCGCTCAGCTTGCTCCGGCGCAGCACCGGGCGCGGATCAGTGGCAAGCGCGCGGCGATAGCGCTTCTCCCAGAAGTCATCGAAACCGGGTGGCGCTTCCGGGGGCGTGATGGCAAGCAACTGTTCGCGTTGCATGCCGTAGGTCGGGTCGAAATCAAAGGGATGGGCTGTTGAAACACTCATGCGACGCTTGTTTCTCGAAAAAACAGCAGACACAAGCTTGATAATACCGAAATAACGGTTTTTCACGATTTTGGCGGCGTGATGCGTGTTGAACCATCTTTTCAAAATGGTTCAACCCTAACCCATCACAAGCCGATTTCGTGCGCAAAAGGCGGATTGGCGCCAGCGCGCGAAACGGTGACTGCCGCCGCCTTTGCACCGAGCGCAAGCGCCTTTCTGATCTGCTCTTCCGTCAGTGACGCCACCTGCGCCTTGGTCAGCAGGCCCTGCATTTTTAGCGACGCAAGAATGCCGGCATCAAAGGTGTCGCCCGCACCGACGGTGTCCACCACCTCCACGCGTTCAGAAGCAACTTCGACCTTCAGGCCGGTCGTATAGCCAACGGCACCTTTCGCACCGCGGGTGACGACGACCAGCTTTGCGCCATGGTGGAGCCAGTGGCGGGCAAGCGTGTCCTCATCGCCTTCAAGACCGAACCAGGCAAGGTCCTCATCCGAGAACTTAACGATATCGGACATGGCGGCCATGCGGCGGATGCGGGCCATATGCGACTGCTTGTCCTTGATGAAGCCGGGGCGGATATTGGGATCGAGCGAGATGACACGGCTTTCTTGCTCGCGCGTCATCAGCGCTTCATAGGTGCTGCCGCAGGGTTCGGGGATGAGGCTGATGGCTCCGAAATGCAGCGCTTCGCAATCGGCGCCCAGCGCCGGAAGCTCGGCTTCGGTAATCATCCGGCCGGCGGTGTTCTCGTCATAGAAGGCATAGGTCGCGTGGCCGTCGACCAGCTTTACGAAGGCGATGGTGGTGGGGCGCGAAAGAGTGGCGCAATAGCTGAAATCGACATGGCTCGCCCTCAGGGTTTCCCGCAGGATATCGCCCATCATGTCATCGGAAAGACCGGTGAAAAAAGCGGAGGGAACGCCGAGACGTCCCAGCGCAATGGCCGTGTTGAAGACCGCACCGCCTGCATAAGGGGCAAAACCCGCCTCTCCCAGCGTTGTCTGCCGGGGCAGCATGTCGATCAGGGCTTCACCACAACACAGGATCATTACGGTCCTCCTCAAAACAGCAAATCAAATGGACTTAAATCGATTTAGACGAAGATTGATCGGAAGGCCAGCCACAAGCTGGCCACCCGCATCCGAAATTAGGATTGCGGCAATTCGCTGACACCGCCGCGCTTTGCCGACCAGGGCAGCGGGTTATCGAGGAAGGCTTCAACCTCGGAGAGGGTCTTTTCATCGAACAGTTTTTCAGCCCGGGCAACGGCCAGAACATCGCGCCAGGTCGTCAGGTAATGCAGCTTAACATTGCCGTTGGCAAAGCGTGCTTCCGCCTCCTGGAAGATGCCGTAATAGAAGAGTGCGATGCCGTGATCGACGATGCCGCCCGCCGCACGAATGGCGTCGATAAAGGTAAACATCGAGCCACCTGCGGTCGTCAGATCCTCGATGACGAGAACGCGGGCACCCTCGGGCATATGTCCTTCGATCTGGGCATTGCGGCCATGGCCTTTCGGCTTCTTTCGGCAATAGATCATCGGCAGGCCGAGGCGCTCGGCAAGGAAAGCGGCGAAGGGAATGCCCGCAGTTTCGCCGCCGGCCACACAGTCAAACTTCTCGAAACCGGCCTCGCGCAGGACAGCCGCCGCCGCAAAATCCATGGCTGCGGAGCGAATGCGCGGGAAGGAGATGAGCTTGCGCATGTCGATATAGACAGGGCTCTTCATGCCTGACGCGAAGGTATATGGGCTTTCGGAATTAAAATGGACCGCCTTGATTTCCCACAACATTTTCGCAACCAGTTCGGCAACGACGGCGCGATCGGTGAATGTGAAGTGGTTCATAGGCGTTCTCCTTTTAGGCCTTGGTTTCTCGCTCCGAAAACCCGGATCGGTGTTCGGAAAGCACGCGTCTTTGTTCGGTATTTCGTGCGCCAGCCGAGGTGCCGGCGGACCATAACAAAACCGCCGGCAGTGCCGGCGGTCATAAAATCAGTTTACATCCCAATGAAGCGGGAACATCGGATCGAATACGGTCACCGGCCCGGCGCCCGTTTCGATCTTGGCGGGGAATGACACTGGCTCGTCGCGCTTGACCAGCGTGATCGTCTCCTCATTCGGCGCCAGACCATACCAGGCCGGGCCGCTGAGCGAAGCGAAAGCTTCCAGCTTGTCGAGAGTGTTTTCGTCCTCGAAGACATGGGCAAGGCAGCTCATCGTATTGATGGACGTGTAAATGCCCGCGCAACCGCAGGCGCATTCCTTCAGCGGGTCCACGTGCGGAGCGGAATCCGTGCCAAGGAAAAAGCGCGCATCGCCAGAGGTCGCGGCAGCCCGCAGCGCAAGCCTGTGCTCCTCACGCTTGGCGACGGGCAGACAGTAATAATGTGGCTTGATGCCGCCAACCAGAATGGCGTTGCGGTTGATGATGAGATGATGCGTGGTGATCGAGCCGGCCAGATTGGCCTTGGAAGACTTGATATAGTCAACGCCATCGCGGGTGGTGATGTGCTCCATCGTCACCTTGAGCTCCGGCAGGCGCTGGCGCAGCGGTTCCAGAACCGTCTCGATGAAGACCTTCTCGCGGTCAAAAATATCAACTTCCGGCGTTGTTACTTCTCCATGCACGCAGAGGGGCAGGCCGATCTTCGCCATGCGCTCCAGAACAGGCATGGCCTTGTTAAAATCGCGCACACCGCCGTGGGAATTGGTTGTGGCACCGGCGGGATAAAGCTTTACAGCGGTAATCAGGCCGCTTTTCTTGCCCTCTTCCACGTCGTCGGCCTGCGTGTCCTCGGTCAGATAGAGCGTCATCAAGGGCTCAAAGCTGTCGCCCGCGGGAATGGCCTTGACGATGCGGTCACGATAGGCGCGGGCATCTGCGGTGGTGACAACCGGCGGCACCAGGTTCGGCATGATGATGGCGCGGGCGAAATGACGGCTCGTATCCCCGATCACCCCTTCCAGCATGGCGCCATCACGAAGATGCAGGTGCCAGTCATCAGGGCGGCGCAGGGTGAGCGACTTCATCGGGATACCTCGGAGCATGATGGAATTGCGCCCGCTTAGCATCTTTTGTCGCGGGAAAACAGCCGCCCGACATGATCAGGCAGCCGTAAATGTCATTTTTTTGAAGCGCGCTTTAGATGTTGCCCGCTTCCGGACCCCAAACGTCGGTCATGGCAAAACCATCGGCCAATGGGTCGAATGGGTCGAGGCCGACCTGATGCAGACCAAAGGTAAAGCCGCGCCCGGCAATCGTGGGAATGACAGCCGGACGGCCCGCAACTTCGGTGACGGCGGAAAGGCCGACATCGAATTCCGAACCGATGATCGAGCGGGATTTATACTCGTCGCCCACCTTCACCTTGCCGCGCGCATAAAGCGTGGCGAGATTGGCGGAATTACCGGTGCCGCAGGGCGAACGATCCGCCCGGCCCGGCCACATGGTGGTGCAGGTGCGGATGGAGCCATCGGCGTCCACATCGCGGAACATCACATAGGCCACGCCCGATATGGCGGGGATTTCGGGATGCACAACGGTCATTTCGCGGTTGACCAGGTCCTTCAGGATCATACCCGCAGAGACCAGCTTCGCGGCATTGGCTTTTTCGATCGTTAGACCAATCTGACGCACATCCACCAGCGCATAAAAAATGCCGCCATAGGAGATGTCCATCGTCACCTTGCCCCATTGGGGTGTGTCGATGCTGACATCAAGCGCATGCACGAAAGACGGCACCATGGTCAACTTGACCTTTTCGCAGCGCCCGTCGCGGCAGGTGGCCGTTGCCTTCACCAGACCGGCCGCCGTTTCCAGAATGATAACGGTTTCCGGTTCGTGCATCTCCACCATGCCGCTTTCCAGAAGCGCAGTCGTCGCGCATATGGAATTCGATCCGGAGCTGGCATGCGCCTGGTCCGGCTGAAGGATGACGAAGGCGGCGTGCGCATCCGGATGCTTCGGCGGCAGAAGCAGATTGACCGAGCCCATGGGCGTGCCGCGCGGCTCCAGCGTCAGGAAGCGACGAAGCGCCTCTCCCTTTGGGTCGGTATTCATCCAGTGAAGCTGTTCAGCCACCGTATTGCCGGGAATTTTCGGCGCGCCGCCGGTGACGACACGGCCGATTTCGCCTTCGCAATGAACATCGAGAAGCTGAAGGGTGCGTTTCCAACGCATGGGGTCTTACTCCGAAAAGGGTTGTCGACCGACCATACAGATAAAAATACAAGCTGTATACAAATCTGCGACGCTCTGTGACAAAAAGCGCCTACGTTCCCGCTGCCCCTAACGCATCGCAGTTTAGCGATTGCGGCATTCCGCCCGGTTTCGATTGGCAGCGGCATCGCAGTTGATCCTTGACGACTGAAGCGCCTGATCGTCCACCACGGAGCCGGCCGTATCACCCACCGATCCCACGGTATTTTCCACCGAGCGGCCAAGCCGCTCCACCTGCCTGCCGTAGTTTTCCCGCGTGCGGGGATCGAACACAGCAATTGGCGCGCTGACCACAACGCTCGCTGCTGTTCCCACCGTCTGCGCGGCACCGATGCTGACGGCGCCCAAGGCTTCGCCCAGGCCGACATCGGAATCCGTCACGGTCTGGCCCGCGATGAGGCGGTCGCCGATCAGACGCACGACCTCCGGGCTTTCGGCAAACTTGCCGTGGTTCAGGCGGTCGCCCGATTGCAGCTTCGTCAAATCGAGAACCGTGATACCGGCCTTTTCCAGCTGGCTGCTGTAGGGCTCAACGGAAGGATCGATCTGGCCAAGACGGTCAACATTGCCGGAAATGCGGCGCGACAGGCTGAGCGCGCGGTCGTCCTGCGAAACGAAGAGCGTGAATTTCGGTGGTGTGTTGCCGAGGCTTGCGAACTGGCGGCTGAAGACATCCACGTCGAGATCAGGTGCTGCCAGAATGACGTTGCCGATCTTCGGATCGACGCGGCCATTGCGGATGGCCATCTGCCGCAACGCCTCCACCGCAAGCCAGGTGCCCATGGAATGCGCCATGACCGTGACTTCACGGATGGATTTGTCTTTCGCCAGCCGCGTCAGCATCTCTTCCAGCGCGTCACGGGAATAGTTGGTGCTTTCCTTGTCGTAATTATAGTCGAAGATGCTGGCGCGTGACGGCCAGGTGAAGACGACGGGCACGACATCGGTTCTGGAATCATGGACGATCTGGGCAAATCGATAGACGGATTCCTCGTAGCGGTTGTTGAAACCATGCACGAAGACCAGCACGCGGCGGTCCTTTTCAATATGCCGGCCGATCCAGCTTCGCGTCTCGGCTTCGGAGCGAATGGGCTCGACCGCAACGGTAGTGAAATCCTTCAGCGGATTGGGCGGCAGCTTCTTCGGCCACTGCACCTGTCCGACCTTGCGGTTGGCGTCTGGCGGTATCGAGACGGTGACCGCGTCGACCTTCAGCCCCGTACCCCGCTCGCCGCCGAAAAGAACCGCAGGATTGTCAGACGGCGCGCGTGTCGTCGCGACAAGGAGATTCACCGGCGTCGTACCGGCCACTGTTTGTCCCGTTGGCGTCATCACTCCGATCGGCCGCCCGCCGCAACCGGCAAGCAGGGCAACAATCGCGATCATGGCGACGAAGCGAATGGGCATTACATCACTCTCCTGCAACCCTGAGGCAGCCGGGTCGCTGCCGAGAGAGAGGATTTTCTACCGGAGGCGGAACTGACGCGCCAGCAACCACAGCGAAGTGGCGGATGATTTCCATCCCGGTGTGTCCAAACGGACCCAATTTCGCGTGGGCGCGTCCGATACCTCAGGCTGGATTCCTGATCCGCCGCTATTTCTGCGGCAGCATGGTGCCCCTTTCACGCAGGGCGCCATGCCACGAAAGCGCTTCTTCCATGAGATGCGGCGTGTGCCCTCCCCGCGAGACTGCCCGCTGGAAATAGTCCGTTAGCGCATCACGATAGGCCGGATGCACGCAGTTCTCGATGATGACCGCCGCGCGTTCACGAGGCGCAAGGCCACGAAGGTCGGCAAGGCCCGTCTCGGTCACGAGGATATCGACATCATGTTCGGTGTGATCGACATGGCTGACCATGGGAACGACGCTCGATATGGCGCCGCCTTTGGCGATAGACTTGGTGACAAAGATGGACATATAGGCATTTCGGGCAAAATCCCCCGAGCCGCCGATGCCGTTCATCATATGCGTTCCCCCGACATGGGTCGAATTGACGTTTCCGTAAATATCGAATTCCAGCGCCGTGTTGATGCCGATGATACCGAGGCGACGGATAACTTCGGGATGATTGCTGACCTCCTGCGGGCGCAGAATGAGCCTGCTTTTATATTCGGCCAGACGCGGCATGACCCGCTCGTTCATGACGGAGGACAAGGTGATCGACGAACCCGACGCGAAAGTCAGCTTGCCCGCATCGAAAAGTTCGAATGTGGAGTCCTGCAGGACCTCCGAATACATTTTGAGATCGTGAAACGGCGTATCAATGAAACCGTGCATCACAGCATTGGCGATCGTGCCGATGCCGGCCTGAAGCGGCTGAAGTTCGTGGGTCATACGGCCTTGACGCACCTCGTTCAGCAGGAATTCAGTGAGGTGGCCGGCAATGGCCCTGGTTTCATCATCCGGCGGCAGCACTGTCGAGAAGCTGTCGCTCTTGTCACTCAGGACAATAGCGGCGATCTTTTCCGGCGGCACCGGAATGAAGGGTAGTCCGACACGGCTATCCGTCGCCACCACCGGGATGGGCATGCGGGTTGGACGTTTTGCGGGAATGAAGATGTCGTGCAGCCCCTCCAGCACCTCGGGCTGGGACAGGTTGATCTCGACGATCACCTTATCGGCCAGGATGGCGAAACTCGCGGAATTGCCAACGGAGGTGGTGGGCACGATGCCACCTTCAGCCGTGATCGCCACGGCTTCAACGATGGCGATATCGACGCCGTGAATCTGACCGCCGCGCAATTGCTCGACGGTCTCGGAGAGATGCTGGTCAATGAACATGACCTTGCCGTCATTGATCGCCTTTCGCAAAGCCGGATCGGACTGGAACGGCATGCGACGCGCCAGCATGCCCGCCTCGACCATGGTCTTGTCGAGATCATTGCCCAGCGATGCCCCCGTCATCAGGGTGATTTTCATGGGATGCAGCTTGGCATGCTCCGCCAGCGCCAGCGGCACCGCCTTGGCCTCGCCGGCACGCGTGAAGCCACTCATGCCCACAGTCATGCCATCCCGAATGAGACTGGCGGCCTCTTCGGCACTGACGATCCGGTTCAAAAGGGACGCGTTGCGAATACGCTTTTCAAGCATGCACTTCTCCATGATCTGCAATCACGATGGCACGGCATTCGGTCGCCCATCTCGCGGCGACTATGGCGTGCAGTTTCATCGATCAAACTGACATAGATCAAGGGCAAGAAGGGAACCATCACTTCTGCGTATCAAATCCCGTTCAGCGACAGTAAGTGACGCATCGTCGCGACAGGCTGGCAGGCCCTCACACCATGCCGGCCCTGCGATCGGCAGGAGACTTCCGTTACGCCGTGATCGGCGAGGAGTGACGAGCCCACTTCGCGTCATCGCAGTGAGGAAAAAGCATCTCGTCAGGGGCCTTCGCAGACAGGCGCCCGCCCAAGCACGACCTGCCCCACTTCCACATCATAGGCACGCAGGCCGAACGCACCGAGGCTTATGACCCGGTAACAGGGATTGCCGCCCGTCCACAGGGGATCGACAACGTCGATATCGGTGATAAAGCGATGCGCGCAGGCCTGACCGGAACTATAAGCGATGCCTTCGGCCGTCGTGCCTGCCATTGGCACATGGATATGGCCAAAGATAATGTGACGCACACCGGCCGGGTGAGCGGCGAGCCGGCGCATGACAGCTCCGTCATCGTGCATGCCGATATGTTCAAAATGGCGGATGCCACAATCCATCGGCGGGTGGTGAATGAAAACCGTCACGGGCAACTCGCCCGCGCTTTCCAGCGCGCTCTCCAGCCATGCCAGACGATCCTCACCATACATGCCGCCTATGACATCGGCTTCATGGCTGTCCAGAAACAGTAAACGACCAAAATCGGTGTCGATGAAGGACTGGATGTAACCGTTATCGTCGCGCGGCTGTTCGGGAAAGGCGGCCACGAATTCCGGGCGGCGGTCGTGATTGCCGAGCATCAGCCGCACCGACATGGAGGCCGACGCGAGGATGCCGCGGAGCAGCCCGTAGGCTTCCGGCTCACCGTAATTACAAAGATCGCCCGTCATGACAAGAAGATCGGCGTCGGCGTGTTTTTCAACGATATCGGCGATTGCCGCGCGCAGCTGCTTTTCCGGGTCGACGCCATTTATGGCGACGCCGGGCAGCAGAAGATGGGTATCGGTGATCTGGATAATCTTCATTTGGGGCTTCCTGCGCAAAATGGCTGCGGGAACGGATTTCCCGCAGCCTCTCGATGGTGCTGATTATTTCAGCAGGGCGTTGGTCTGCTCGACGATCTGCTTGAGACCGGCTTCCGGCGTCACCTCACCGCGCATGACGGTGCCGATGATATCGCGCTGGGTGCGCCAGATGCGGACGGAATCGCCGCCGGGGTAACCGGCCCAGGGCAGAGAACGGTCAGCCTGAAGCGAAGCGGTTTTCACATTCGGGTTCTCGACGTAATAAGGAGCGAGGAAGTCCGGGCCGGTTGCCAGCTTGTTGGTCGGCAGGTAACCGGTGATGCGAACGATGGTGTTCTGCGCTTCCGGACCGGTGATCCACTTCAGGTATTTCCAGGCAGCATCCTGCTTGGCCTTGTCCTGCGTCAGGATAACGGCAGAGTTACCGCCGGTCGGAACGCCGCCCTTTTCCTTGTTGTCCAGCGGGAAAGTCGCCGTCTTCAGCTTGAAGCGGTCGCCAACCAGACCCTGGATCGTCTGAACGTGAGCGGGCGTCGAGAAGATGAAGCCGGTGAGGCCTGCACCGAACTGCTGGCGGGACTGGTCCCAGTCGAGCAGGTTCTGGCCACCTTCGGTGACGAACTGGCGGGTCATCTTCAGGGCGTTGAGGCCGATCTCGTTGTCGAAGGCAACGGTCTTGGTCTTCTCGTCAACGAGCTTGCCGCCCTGTTCGACGATGAGCGCCTGCCACAGCCAGTCATCCGGCCAGCCGTTGATATCGTAGCTCATGCCAGCAAACTTGGGGTCGAGAGCCTTGATCTTCTTGGCAAGAGCGATGAGCTCCGCAAAGGTCGTCGGCATCTTGTCCGGGTCGCCGCCGGCCTTGGTGACGAGGTCCGAGTTGATGTAGATGATCGGCGAGGAAGCGTTGACCGGCAGACCATACTGCTTGCCGTCGATCTGGCCGAGTGCCGCCATCTTCGGGCTGTAGTTCTTGTCGAGGAAAGCCTGACCGCCTTCAGCCTGAATGAACGGGCCGAGATCGGTGATCTGGTTGCGCGGTGCGAGCGTGTGCACCAGTTCCGCCGTCAGATTGTAGCCCGAGAAATAAACGTCGGGCAGATTACCGGTAACGGCAGAGCGCAGAACCTGCTGCTGGCCTTCGTTATAACCGGCAGCCGGAGCGAGGAAGTTTATCTTCACGTCCGGGTTCTTCTTCATGAATTCATCGGCCAGCGGCTGATGGAATTTCGTGAAGCCCGGCAGGTTGTAGAGAACATTGAGCGTGATTTCGTTGGCGAAAACCGGCTGAGCGAGGCCCGCAAAAGCCATGCCAAGGGCCAGACCGCCCATCACAGCGCGTCGGTTTAGTTTCATGTCAGTCTCCAGAGAGGTTGGGAGGAGGAAGTCTGAACGGCGTCACTTGACGCCGGTCATGGTAATACCGGCGATGAAATGCCGCCGTGCCAGGAGGAAGCACAGCACCATCGGCGCGGTAATCAGTGTCGCGCCCGCCATCAGCGCGCCGTAATTTGCGCCGGATTCAACATCGGCGAAAAACATCATGCCAAGCGGCGGTGGCGCGAGATTGGTGTCAGAGATAACGATCATCGGCCAATAGAGGTCGTTCCAGTGGGCGACGAGCGAAAAGACCGAGAAGGCGGCGAGTGAAGGCAGCGAACCACGCAGCACAAGCCCCCAGCAGATCTCCATTTCAGAGAAGCCGTCCATGCGTGCCGCTTCGATGATTTCATCCGGATAGCTGCGGAAGGACTGATTGAACAGGAAGATGGCGAAGACGGAGAGAAAGAAGGGCATCATCATCGCGAAATAGGTGTTCAGCAGCTCCGTCTTTGCCAGACCGACGAAAAGCGGCAGGGCAAGGGCCTGGATGGGAACGCAGAGCGCGGCGACGACCAGGCCAAGAAGCAGCTTGCGGCCCGGGAACCGCAGTTTCGCCAGAGCGTAGGCCGCCGGCACAGATGTCAGTATCTGGACGACAAGAATACCGACGCAGACGATGACGCCATTGAGCATGAAGCGTGCCATGGGCACTTGCCCGGCTGCGCGGGTGTAATTATCGGCCGCGTCGAATTTCTCCGGGATCGGCCAGAGCGAAACGTTGAATATTTCCGCCGGCGAACGGATTGACGTCAGCACCATCCAGTAGAACGGCAGGAGCATCAGGAAAGCGCCGAGCGCCAACACAAGATGCGGAAGATATTTGCGGAGTGCGGCCATCAATAATGCACCTTCCGGTCCATATGCAGCGTCTGGCCGATCGAAAGCACCAGTACGATTGCGAGGAAGATCACCGTCAGCGCGGCGGCATAACCGGTGTTGGAATACTCAAAACCTTCGAGATAGAGATCGAACAGCAACGTCTCCGATCCGAAACGGCCCTTGGTCAGCACTGCCACCGTCTCGAACACCTTGAAGGCCGAGATGGAGGTGGTGACCACAACGAACATGGTCGTCGGTCCGAGCATCGGCCATGTCACCGTCAGGAAGCGGTCCACCGGGTTCTTCGCGCCATCGAGACGCGCCGCCTCGTGCAAATCCTTCGAAATGGCGGTGAGACCGGCAAGGAACAGCACCATGTTGAAGCCGAGTATCTGCCAGACGCCCATCAGCGCCATGGTAGGGATAAGGAGAACGGGGTTGGAGAGGAAAGCGACGGGCTCGAAGCCCATCCACTTGATCGCCGCATTCACCGGGCCGAGCGATGGATGGAGCAGGAATTGCCAAACGGTCGCCATGGCCACCAGCGTTGCGGTGACCGGAAGGAAGTAAGCTACTTCCCAGAAGGCGCGGCTGCGCTTGCGATTATAGACAAGCAAGGCTACGCCGAGCGCCAGAAACACGCCGAAGGGAATGACGATGGCAGCGTAGATAGCCGTATTCGTCAAGGCACGCAGGAAAACCGGATCCTGAAACGCCTTGACGAAATTTCCCAGCCCCACAAAGCGCGTGGACAGCGCGCCAAGCTGATAATCCGTGACGGAAAAACCGGCGAGAACGAGCATCGGCACGATATAGATCGCCAGAAGCAGCAAGCTTGCGGGTGCCGCAAAGATCAGGCCGCGCCGGATCATCCGCCGGTCGGCCTTTGAAAGCCTCGGGCGAGCGCTGGCACGCGCCGCGCCAGAAAAATCAACCGCCGTCATGCCGGCACCTGCTCGCGAACGGTCACCTTGCGGCGGAGACCATCGGCGGCGAAAAGATGCGCGCGCTCCGGCACAAAACCGAGGGTCATGACGCCATCCGCATCAGCGCCAAGCGTTTCGCCGGCACCCTGTCGCAGGGTTATGGCCACCGTCTCATCACTTAAAAGACGGCAACTCACGAAGCGGTCTGCGCCATGGGTTTCGCTGCGGACCACGCGCACGGCCAAACCTTCCGCGCCGGGACGCAGATCCTCTGCGCGAAGACCAAGCGTTGCGGGACCGGCGTCGCGGCCCGCGGCTTCGAGACCAAGATCCCGGGCGAAAGCCGTCACCTTGCCGCTGGCGGCGATTTCGACCGGCAGCAGATTGATGGAGGGCGTCCCGATGAAGCGCGCGACGGTGAGCGTGGCGGGCTTGCGGTAGAGTTCATCCGGCGTGCCAAGCTGCTCGATACGACCTTCAGACATCAACGCGATACGGTCGGACATCGTCATGGCTTCGATCTGGTCATGGGTGACATAGATGAAAGTCGCGCCGAGCCGCCGGTGCAGGCCGGCCAGCTCTTCGCGCATGTGGGCGCGAAGCTTCGCATCAAGATTGGAGAGCGGTTCGTCCATGAGGAAGGCGGCCGGCGAACGCACCAGTGCCCGGGCAAGCGCAACACGCTGACGCTGGCCGCCGGAAAGCTGCGCCGGCTTGCGATCCAGCAGATGCGCGATCTGCAGCGTCTCGGCCGCCTGCTCGACGGCTGCTTCGATCTCTCTCACCGTTTCGGCCGGGGCCGCAAACCGCCCGATCAGCGGTAGCCGCGCGGCAAAGGGCAAACGGCGCATCCTAAGCGGCGTCGCGATGTTCTGGCGCACGCTCATATGCGGATAAAGGGCGTAGGACTGGAACACCATCGCGAGATTACGGTCGCTCGGATCGATCTCGGTCACATCCTGTCCGCCGATGGACACCGAACCGCGATCCGGCGTTTCGAGCCCCGCTATGATGCGCAGCAGCGTGGACTTGCCACAGCCCGACATGCCCACCAGGGACAAAAACTCTCCAGGGCGGATGGAAAGATCGATCTCTTTCAGAACATCGTCGGCGCCGAAGCCTTTGCCGATGCCCGAAAGTTCAAGTGATTGTGGCGTCATTCTGCGCTCCTTTTCTGAAGCGCATATGCTTATATTGTATGACAATATGACGAAGGTTTGAGGAAAGTTCGATGACACGCGAAAGCCCGGAAATCTCGGACAATCGGAAACCGCGATGAATGGGCCTTTACTCAAAACCACTAATATTGATGGTATTTCCGCGCTTGTCCGTGAACCGAAAATCGCTGGGGGCGCAGACTTATAAGGCGGCGAGAATCACATGCGCCTGAATTTTGCCGGTAACCTCACCGCTGCCATGGCGGGCTTGAATGGCTGCGGTGACGTAATCTGTCGCAGCATCCAGTGTTCCGGGGGCCCTTGCCTCGATTTCCGTGCGCAGAACCGTTCCCTGGCAATAAGCGACCGCCGGAACACGGGGCGAAGCGGCCCGACTTTGCGCCGTCACCGTTTCAATCGTCACCCGGGAAAACCCCGCATCCTCCAGTTCGCGACGGATCGCGGCCACATCATGATAACCATGCGGGGTGCGTGCCAGGAAGCGGGGTGGATCATCGGGAAACAGGCGCGCCAACGCGTTTGTCACTTCATCGGCGAAGTGGTTTTCCCCGATGCGATCCCAGACATTGAATAAATAATGCCCGCCGGGCTTCAGCACCCGCTTTGCCTCACGATAGGCCGACGGCCGATCACCGAAGAACATTGCGCCGAACTGACAGAAGACAAGATCAAAGACAGCGCTTGCAAAAGGCAGGAGCTGGGCATCGGCCTGTTGCCATTTTATGCGGTGATCCGGTGCCTGCTGCGACGCGGCAAAGTCGAGCATAGGCTGATTGAGATCGGTCACCACATAGCTGGCGGCAGGCAATAATCGGGACGTGAATTCGCGCGTGACGGCGCCGGTTCCTGCAGCGACCTCCAGAATATCAACCGGCATCAAGGCCGCCGCCCGCCGCGCCAGATCAGTGGCGAAAGGTGCGAAAATCAACGGCACCATATAGCGGTCGTAATTTTCCGGAATCGACCCCGCAAATACCTTATCCGCTTCCAACATGGCTTTCACCCCGAGCCATCTGACGATCGGATGATTTTAACATATATTCGGGATGTGTGGAATTCGTTCGGTCCTGCCGCGTGCCAGAGGGGCCGAGGAATCTGGCGGAACGGACTTGCTCATCCAAGCCGCATACAAGGCTAGAAATATCGCGTGTTTCAATGCTTGTTTTAAGAAAGGAAATGGCGCACCCGAAGAGATTCGAACTCCTGACCCCCAGATTCGTAGTCTGGTGCTCTATCCAGCTGAGCTACGGGTGCGTGCCGTTCCGGTCGTTCCCGGTGGCGTGGCGATCCTCTAAAACGTCCTCATTCCGATTGCAAGCGATTTTGCTTCGAAATTGTCATTTTTCCGCAGCAATTCAATTATCGCATTGAAAATAAACGACATTCCTAAACGTGCGTTTTCGAGAGCGCGTGAGCCGCATATCATCCAGCGGGTATGAAGGCTGCGCCGGACTATCCGGGTGGGGGTCTTTCAGGCGGTTCTGGCCGCCTGCACCGTGGTGGCGCGATCGGCGATTTCGATGCGGAACTGCGTGCCGGGGCCCGGCTTCTCGACAAGCGCGATGGTGCCGCCGTGGGCCAGCACCAGTTCGCGGGCGATGACCAGGCCGAGCCCGGTGCCGCCGGAACGGGCCGATCCCCTGAAGGCGGAAAACAGGTTCTCCTTGGCCTTCCGCGGCATACCCGGACCGTTATCGTCGATCACGATGCTGACGACGCTGCCGGCCCTCTGGCCCGAGATGGAAAGATACCTCGGCGCGGCATTGGCGGCATCGGATTGCAGGGCCTGGACGGCATTCCGACACAGATTGTGGATTACCCGGAAAAGCTGCTCCGAATCCGCATCCACCGTCAGCTCCGCGGGCACGCTGTCGCGGAATTCAATACCGCTGTCAGGCTCCAGCGCCAGGATATCGCGCACGTCCCGCACCAGAAGGCTCAACTGCACCATCTTGCGTTTCGGCGCACCTTCCGTCGCCTGGCCATAGGCCAGAACTTCGCCGGTATAGGCAACGGCACGGTCGATGGTACGCAGCAGTTTCGGCGCGAAGCTTCGCACCATCGGGTCCTTTGCATCCACCAGACGGTCAGACATCAACTGCGCGGATGAGAGGATGTTGCGCATGTCGTGGTTTATCTTCGAGACGGCGAGGCCGAGATCCACGAGGTTTTTCTGTTGCCGCAGCGTTTTCTGGAGTTCCGTCTGCATATCGGCGAGATGACGCCCGGCAACGGCCAGCTCGTCCGTTCCCTCCTCCGGCACGAAAATCCGCTCTGGGTTGCCAGGATCTTCCGAAAAATTCTGCATGCCGAGCGTCAGCCGGCGTATCGGCCGTATCATGATGCGGTTGATGGAGATGAAAATGAGGCCGGCGGTGATCAGCGACAGAACGATGGAAATGAGGAACACATTGCGGGCATAGGCCAGCATGGCAGCCCTGAGCTTGTTCTCGCCCAGCACCAGTTCGATGATGGTGTCGCTGTCGCCAACGACATCGAAAACGCGGATGACGCGGTTACCGCCGAACAGCAGGGTGGAAAAGGCATCGCGTACTGCGGCCACCTGCGACACATCGGAAAGATCATATTGCTCATCGACGCCGGGCGGGGTTTCCGCAGCCGCCAGCAGCCGCGACGTACCGTCCTTGCGCAGGGCTATCAGTTTTGCCCCTGTCGCCATCAGGGTATCGTTCTGCACACTTCGCGGCAATTCGGCCTGCAGTCCGTCAATCACCGCGCCGGCCGCGGCAGCCGTATTCAGACGATCCCGCAACCAGGACAGGCGCATATTGGCGACGGAAGGCACGAAGATGAGCACTTCCGCGATCATGACAAAAATGACCGTGAGCAACAGCAGCCGCCCGGAAAGACCGGCAGTCAATCCCGGCATGCCGTGCGCCGGATTGTCTTCCGTGCGGTCCAAGCTGTCTACGCCTTTAGAAAACACCGGGCCCTGATCCTGTATGCGCGCCGCCGCTTCGGTTGAACGGCTCGGTTTATATGCACCAACGATAATAGGACCTAACGGATTTTTTTCCAATGCGCTGCGACGCAAGGTTTTCATCGCAATAAAACAAACGCCGCCACAAGGCGGCGTCTGAAGCAAGAAGCGGCTTAGTTATCAGGTAACCCCGTCAGAATTCCTGCCAGTCCCCCTGCGCCGGCGCTACGGCTGGCTGAGCGCTGAGTGCCCGGCTGACGCTGTTCATCAATTTGCGCGCCGGAGAAGCCACCGCCGTCGTTCTGTCTGACACTGCAACGGGCCGCATGGGCTGCGCGGCGCGGGCCGGACGCGACACGGTCTCGGCGCGAAGGTTCCGCTGAACACCATCCGCGCCGACATTGAAGCGGGTCACCAGCGTGACAAGATGGTCCGCCTCGCTGCTGAGCTTATGGGTTGCGGCCGAGGTTTCCTCCACCATGGCGGCATTACGCTGTGTAACCTGATCCATCTGGTTAATGGCCGTATTCACCTCGTGCAGGCCTGTGGACTGTTCCTTCGCCGCGGTAGCTATGGAGTGGATATGCTCGTTGATCGCCAGGACGCGCGTTTCGATCTCACTCAAAGCGCTGCCGGTTCTCTGGACCAGCGATACCCCGCGCCCGACTTCCTCACCGGACTTGGTGATCAGCGCCTTGATGTCCTTGGCCGCCGTTGCCGAGCGCTGTGCGAGCTCGCGCACTTCCTGAGCGACGACTGCAAAACCCTTGCCTGCCTCGCCGGCCCTGGCCGCTTCCACGCCCGCATTCAGGGCAAGGAGATTGGTCTGGAAGGCGATTTCATCAATAACATTGATGATCTGGCTGATTTCCCGCGACGCATGCTCTATACGGTCCATCGCCGAAACGGCATCGCGTACGACATTGGCGGATTCTTCGGTCTTCTGCTTGGTTTCAGCCACCATGGCGCTGGCTTCCTGGGCGCGGTCGGTGGAATTTCGGACGACGGCAGTGATCTCGTCCAGAGCGGCGGATGTTTCCTCGAGCGCCGCGGCCTGCTGTTCCGTTCGCCTGGAAAGATCATCGGCGGCCGAGCGCAATTCGCCGGCATTACCGCTGATACCCTCCGTGCTGCTACGCACTTCGCGCATTGTTTCCCGCAGCTTGGCCAGCGTCTGGTTGACGTTCGACTGGAGTTCGGCGAACACGCCGCGGAACTCGCCATCCATCTTCTCCGTCAGATCGCCCCGCGCCAGACCTTCGATGACGCGGCTGGTCTCGGAGACACCATTGTCCACGCCGATGAGCAGGGCGTTGATCGTGGCTGCGAAACGGTTGAGGTTGTCGTCGCCATAATCCTTGTTGATACGGCGGCTGAAATCCCCCGCGGCGGCGGCATCGACGACAACGGCCATGCCGGCCTGCAGGTCGTCACTCTTGGCCCGCATGGCGGATTCCTGAGCGTTCATGCGGCGCACTTCGCGGCCATTGGTCTTGAAGACCTCGACGGCCGCGGCCATTTCGCCGATCTCGTCCTTGCGCCCAAGGTAGGGAACTGCCGCATCCAGATTTCCGTCGGCCACCTCGCTCATGACCTGGGATACCCGGCGGATCGGCGCACTCAGTTGACGCGTTCCGATATAGAGGCCGAAAGCAGCCCCCGCCCCCACGCCGGCGACAGTCACCGCGACAATTACCCAGAATATGGCAGTGCTGAAAGCGTCGACCCCCGCCTTGACGACTTCAAGCTCGGCAATGTCGTTTTTCACGATACTGTCGATCTCCGCCTGATAGGCCTTGCGATTGGCACGGTTTGCTTCGTTGTTGCCCTGCTGGCTCGCCGCCTGCGGCCCGCTTTCCTTAGCCAGCCGGACGGTCTCCAGGCGGAAAGTCCGGAATTCCTTCGAGCGGCCGGCAAGCTTGTCGAAACCAGCCTTCTGTTCCGCCGGCACGAGCGGTGCCCAGCTGGTAATGAGCTTGTCCATGGCGTCGAGGTTCTTGACCATGCCGTCGGCAAAGGGTGCGGCCGCAGCAATGTCCGCCGCTGCATAGATGCCACGCGCCTCCATGACGACTGCCGTTACCAGACGGTTGAGCGCCTCGCCCTTGTAAGCCCGTTCGGCCGCTTGCTCGAAATGGTGCGACCGAACCCAGAATTCGTTGATCGCATAGATGGACAGCCCGCCGATGGTACAGGCAACAAGGCTCATCAGCCCGACAAGTAGATTGATACGACCGCGAATTCTCAATTTCGTTCCCCCAACAAAAACCAGCTGCGCTATGAAAATGGGAAGCTGGCATAACTTTTCGCGTCACAAGATTTATCAATGCGGCCTTAAGAAAGAATTTCAGATTTTATCGATTGCGGATGGGAATCGGCCCTCATCGGCCGTAGACGAGAGAAATCGCGGTGCGTTTTCCGCAAAAGGTGAAGGGCGAAAACCCCTTCGGCAATTGACTTTGCTTGGCCTATGCCCTTATAAGCCGCGCACGCTCGGCCATTGAAAGCTCGCCCAGGCGGGTTTAGCCGT
This sequence comes from Agrobacterium sp. InxBP2, assembly GCF_026191755.1. NCBI lineage: Bacteria > Pseudomonadati > Pseudomonadota > Alphaproteobacteria > Hyphomicrobiales > Rhizobiaceae > Agrobacterium > Agrobacterium sp. InxBP2. Next base: position 312,838 of record NZ_JAINDY010000030.1, on the reverse strand, counting down.
GCAAAAAACGAAACGCTCTTGCAAATAATTGCAAATTCAAGAAGGGCCGCACACCGCGGTATTAAATAAATGTCGAAGCGTACCTACCAACCGTCCAAGCTTGTTCGCAAGCGTCGTCATGGTTTCCGTGCCCGCATGGCTACTGCCGGCGGCCGCAAGGTTCTCGCAGCCCGCCGTGCGCGCGGCCGCGCTCGTCTGTCGGCTTAATTGCCGATCTGTGGCCCGATGAAAGTCGTGGGCACATGAGCGAGACTAAGAAAAGCCCCGGCCGGCTTAAAAACCGGTCGGAGTTTCTTGCCGTTCAGGCAGGTGAAAAACGGCGGGGAAGCACCTTTCTTCTGGAAGTGCTTGATCGGAAATCCCCGGAAACCGAGCCTCGCGTCGGTTTCACCGTAACAAAAAGACAAGGCAACGCGGTCGAGCGAAATCGCATGCGCCGCCGTCTGAAGGAAGCCGTCAGGCTTTCTGCCGGGGTCGCAATGAAGCCCGGTCATGACTATGTGATTGTCGCCCGCAGGGATGTGCTTGATACGGCCTTCCCGAAACTTCAGTCTCTCCTTGCCGAGCGCATTGAAGGAACGGCGAAACCGAAACGGTCCCAGGAGACCCGCTCCAGGAAAGAATGATGGAAAAGAACCGCAATTACTTCATCGCGATAGCCCTTTCGGTTGTCATCGTCCTCGCCTGGCAATTCCTTTACATGAATCCGCGTATCGAGCAGCAGCGCCGCGCCGAAGAGGCCCGCCAGGCGCAGCAGCAGACCACGCAGCAACAGCAGCCGGCGCCGGGCGCCGCACCAGGTGCTGCCGTTGAAGGCGCACCGCCCGCCTCCTCACCGCAGACTGCCGCAACGGCGACCCGCGAAGAGTCGATTGCAAGAACCCAGCGTGTGGCCATCGACACCAACGCCATCGCCGGCTCGATCAATCTCACCGGCGCCCGCTTCGACGACATCCGGCTCAAGGACTACCATGAGACCGTCGATGACTCGAGCCCGATCATCACGCTGTTCTCGCCCGCTGACACCAAGGACGGTTACTTCACCGAACTCGGTTACGTTGCAGCGCAGGAAGTCGGCGGCGTTCCCGGTCCGACCACCGTCTGGACGCTCGCAAGCGGCGACAAGCTGACGGAAAACACGCCCGTCACCCTCACCTACACCAATGCCAAGGGTGTGATTTTCTCCCGTACGGTTTCGATCGACGAGCATTACATGATCTCGGTCGCCGACAAGGTTGAGAACCCCGGCCAGGCGGCCATCTCCTTCGCCACCTATGGCCGCGTGACGCGTAACAACAAGCCCGCAGTTCCCCCGGTCTTCGTCATCCATGAAGGTTTTCTCGGCGTTTCGGGCAAAGATGGCAGCCTGACGGAAGAAAAGTACAAGGACGTCGAAGAAGCACCGGTAACGGTTGCAAAGGCGACCGGCGGCTGGCTCGGCATCACTGACAAGTATTGGGCTGCGGCCATCGTTCCGCCCCAGACGACGCCATTCGAAACCCGTTATTCGCACATCACCGGCAATCAGCCGAGCTATCAGGCAGATTTCAAGAGCGACCCGATGACGGTCGAGCCCGGCCAGTCAATCGAGCTGAAGAGCCTTGTTTTCGCCGGCGCCAAGGAAGTGCCGCTGGTTGACCGTTACGAGACGACCTACGCAATTCCGAAGTTCGACCTTCTGATCGACTGGGGCTGGTTCTACTTCATCACCAAGCCGATGTTCAAAATGATGGATTTCTTCTTCCGTTATTTTGGTAACTTCGGCGTAGCGATCCTGCTTACCACCATCGTCGTCAAGGCCCTCTTCTTCCCGCTCGCCAGCAAGCAATATGCTTCCATGGCGAACATGAAGCGCGTGCAGCCGAAGATGGAAGAGCTGAAGGCCAAGCATGGCGATGACCGCATGGCCATGCAGCAGGCGATGATGCAGCTCTACAAGGAAGAAAAGATCAATCCTGTTGCCGGCTGCTGGCCGATGCTGCTGCAGATTCCGGTCTTCTTCGCGCTCTACAAGGTCATCTACGTCACCATCGAAATGCGGCACGCGCCGTTCTTCGGCTGGATCCACGACCTTTCCGCGCCGGACCCGACATCGCTGTTCAACCTCTTCGGCCTTCTGCCTTACGATGTGCCGCACTTCCTGATGATCGGTGTCTGGCCGCTTGTCATGGGCATCACCATGTTCCTGCAGATGCGCATGAACCCGACGCCGCCCGATCCGACACAAGCGATGATCTTCAACTGGATGCCGCTGATCTTCACCTTCATGCTGGCCTCCTTCCCGGCCGGTCTGGTCATCTACTGGGCATGGAACAATACGCTCTCCATCACCCAGCAGGCGGTCATCATGAAGCGCCAGGGCGCCAAGATCGAGCTGTTCGATAACATCAAAGGGCTGTTCAAGCGAAAGCCGGTGCAATCGAAATGAGTGAAACCGGCGCGGCAACCGAAAAGCCACTATTCGGACGACCCTGGATTTTCATTCGCGGCGTCCCCGCGATGAAATTCCTGCCGCCTGAAGGGCCGCCGGAAATTGCCTTCGCCGGTCGTTCGAATGTCGGCAAGTCCTCGCTCATCAATGCGCTGGTGGGCCACAAAGGGCTTGCCCGCACCTCCAACACGCCGGGACGCACCCAGGAACTGAATTATTTCGTTCCCGATGGTTACTCCGGTGCAGAGGGCGATCTTCCGCCGATGGCGTTGGTCGACATGCCGGGTTATGGTTATGCGCAGGCCCCCAAGGATCAGGTCGATGCCTGGACGAAGCTCGTCTTCGATTACCTCCGCGGCCGTGCGACGCTGAAGCGCGTCTACGTGCTGATCGATTCCCGCCACGGCGTGAAAAAGAATGACGAGGAGGTTCTGACCCTCCTCGACAAGGCGGCTGTGTCCTACCAGATCGTGCTGACGAAGACGGACAAGATCAAGGATGCCGGCGTGCCGCGGCTGATTGGCGAAACGCTTGAGAAAATCCGCAAGCGCCCTGCCGCCTATCCGGAAGTTCTCGCCACATCCTCGGAAAAATCAGTCGGGCTGGATAACCTGCGGGCCGAGATCATCAGAACGATCTCTCTTTGAGAGGCGTGCCTCTCAGGCGACGGTGAAAAGCAGAACGGCGGTCCAGAGCATCGCCGTCAAAGCCAGAAGGCGCCAGAAGCGCACGGAATGCCATATCTCCGAGAGCATGGCTGCGAACATGCTGCCACTCCGCAACGGCTGGCTCCTGAATGGCAGACCGGATCGGCGGGGGTCCCGCTCCAGCAACGCAGCGACGGTCGCATTTTCGCGATATTCGGTTTCCGCCAGATTGTCACGCCAGCGCCTGACCATGGCCGCGAACTGCCTGTCGCGTTTTACGCGCTTGGCAAGCTCCGCCATGCTTTCCGGCGGCAGGGCACCCAGCACATATTCGCCGGCGAGCACTTCGTCCCGCAAACCGCTTTGCTTGTCTCGATCGGGTGCCGTCATGTGTTCAATCACTCCTCGGTCGTTCAGGTGCACCATTTCCACGGCGCGAGACATCTCCATCACCCTGAATTAACCCCTCCCCTTCATCAGCAAGGCTGGTCCCATTGGCCCTTTATGTCAATCTCATTACAGGGCCGGAACAGGCAAAAAAAAGAAATTTGACCGCGGCCGACACAATAAGGCAAGGAGGTTATTTCATCCGTCAAAGACTTGCTTTAGAGCGGTGACAGGCTTCAACGGCCGCAACCACAGACCGAGGTTTTTAGATGACGTCTTCCGAAAGCGAAACTCAGGCGCGGCTGCTCGCACAGGCTCTGCCTTTCATGCAGAAATACGAGAACAAGACCATCGTGGTGAAATATGGCGGCCACGCCATGGGCGATTCCACGCTTGGCAAGGCATTCGCGGAAGACATCGCCTTGTTGAAGCAGTCGGGAATCAACCCCATCGTCGTGCATGGCGGCGGCCCGCAGATCGGCGCCATGCTGAGCAAGATGGGCATTGAGTCAAAATTCGAGGGCGGCCTGCGCGTCACCGACGCCAAGACGGTCGAGATCGTTGAAATGGTTCTGGCCGGCTCGATCAACAAGGAAATCGTCGCCCTCATAAACCAGACGGGCGAATGGGCCATCGGCCTGTGCGGCAAGGATGGCAACATGGTCTTCGCCGAGAAGGCGAAAAAGACCGTGATCGACCCCGACAGCAACATCGAGCGCGTGCTCGACCTCGGCTTCGTCGGCGAAGTCGTGGAAGTCGACCGCACACTGCTCGACCTGCTCGCTAAATCGGAAATGATTCCGGTCATCGCACCGGTCGCCCCTGGCCGCGATGGCGCGACATACAACATCAATGCCGATACCTTCGCCGGCGCGATTGCGGGTGCACTTCACGCTTCGCGTCTGCTGTTCCTCACCGACGTTCCCGGCGTTCTCGACAAGAACAAGGAACTCATCAAGGAGCTCACCGTCTCGCAGGCACGCGCCCTCATCAAGGACGGCACGATTTCCGGCGGCATGATCCCGAAGGTCGAGACCTGCATCGACGCCATCAAGGCTGGTGTTCAGGGCGTAGTGATCCTCAACGGCAAGACGCCGCATTCCGTCCTTCTGGAAATCTTCACCGAAGGCGCCGGCACGCTCATCGTGCCCTGATGTGCTTCAGGGTGGCGGACGGCAAACCTGTCCGCCACATCAGGCATTAGCCGAATGCCAGAAGCGACAGCACACCGACCACAATCAGCAGACAGCCGGACAGTTCAAGCCGGTTGATCTTCTCCTTGAAGAAAAGCACCGTCGAGGCGAAGGCGAACAGCATCTCCACCTGCGCCAGTGCCTTCACCACGGCGGCCTGCTGCAGGGTCATTGCCGTGAACCAGCCGAACGAGGCCGTGGCACCCACGAAACCGACCGCAAGCGACGGTTTCCACACCCTGACGATGCGCCGCAGTTCTTCCCTCTCCCGCCAGATGATCCACAGGAACATCGATACCGTCTGCATGACGATGACGATGACGAGGGTGAAGCCCGCCTGCATCATCGCATCCGGGGCAGGCAGGCTTGGTGCTAACGCCAGCGATGCCGACCGATAGGCAACAGACGACAGTCCGAAGAACGCACCCGAGGCGAGGCCGATACCCGCCGTTCGGCTGAAGATCGAGGTCATGAAGGAAGCGGGCGTTACTTCCGTGCGCGCCACGGAAATCAGCATGACGCCGGCGACCGAAATCGCTATCGCCGCCAATGTACCGCCCGTGACGCTCTCGCCTATGAAAATGAGAGCAAACAGCGCCGCCTGTGCCGGCTCCGTGCGGGAGTAGGCCGTGCCGACAGCGAAATTGCGGAAAGAGAACAGGTGCACCAGAAGGAATGTGGCGGCGATCTGCGCCATGGCCCCGACCGTTGCCCACACGGCGAAGGCCATGTTCGGCACCGGCAGCGGACGGCCAAGCCCAAGATGCAGGAATGCAAGATAAGCGAGAGCGAAGGGCATGCCGAACACGAAGCGCACAAACGTTGCACCCGTGGTGCCCATCATGCCCTTGAGGTGTTTTTGCAAAGTCGAGCGCAGGTTCTGCAAAAACGCGCTTGCGAAAGTAATGCCTATCCAGAGTTCCATGGCTTTGGCGGTATCATGCGCGCGAGGCCGCAGCCAAGCCCGAATTTCTGATCAATCGTCCTCTTTTCGATTTTCTTCAGCATTCGAAACAGGCATAAAGCTGCCCATGGACACAAAGCCGAAAAACCTGCCAGACGCCGCCGATTTCGCCCATGTCAGCGAATGGGTCTTCGATCTCGACAACACGCTCTATCCGCATCACGTCAATCTGTTTTCCCAGATCGACCGCAACATGACGGCCTATGTGGCGGAGCTTCTGAAGCTCGACCCCGACGAAGCGCGCGCCTTGCAGAAGCGTTATTATCACGACCACGGCACGACGCTGCAGGGCCTGATGATCCATTACGGCATCAGCCCGGACGAGTTTCTGGAACGCGCCCATGCAATCGACTACTCGGCGCTGAAACCGCATCCGGAACTGGGTGAGGCCATCAAGGCTTTGCCGGGTCGGAAGTTCATCCTCACCAATGGCAGCGTCAAGCATGCGCAGGCTGCCGCCGGAGCGCTCGGCATTCTCGATCAGTTCGAGGATATTTTCGATATCGTCGCCGCGGGTTATTTGCCGAAACCTGCCAGCGCAACCTACGAGAAGTTTGCAGCACTTGCAAAACTCGATACGAAAAAGGCTGCGATGTTCGAGGATTTGCCGCGCAATCTCGCGGCCCCGAAAGCGCTGGGCATGAAGACAGTGCTACTCGTGCCGTCAAATCTTGAGGGCGTCATCATGGAACGATGGGAAATCCCTGATGTGACGGATGAGCATATCGACTACGTTACCGACGATCTGACTGGGTTCCTGACAAAAACCATCGCCCGCTGAGTAGCGAACATTACCGAAGCTTCATGCACCTTACGGATGTTTAAGTGGTGGGGCTTGCTGGACGTCACTATCTTTTCTTCAGGGACACCAAAGAAAGGTAATGACGATGACCACACGCAAAATCGCCCTGTCTGCTCTTGGCGCAGCCCTTGTGCTCAGCACGGCCGCAACGGCCAGTTTCGCCGCACCCGGTAAAGGCCATAAGGATCGCATGCCGATCCGCCAGGAGGCTGCCTTCGTTCACCTGCTGAAGGTGGCCGACACGAACAAGGATGGCAAGATTTCCAAGGAGGAATTCACCGCCCGTCAGGATGCCCTGTTCGCTGAGATCGACAAGGACAAGGACGGCTCGATCACGCCAAAGGAAATGCGCGAATATCGTCAGGCAAAGATGGAGGCCTTCCGGGCCGCTCACCCGCGCCCCGAGCGGGAAGAGGCCAAGGCGGATGAAGCCAAAGCGCCTGAGGGCAAGCGTGCCGAGCGTGACCATGGTGGTCGTTTCGGCCATCAGGGCTGGGGCAAGCACGGCGGTAAAGGTGGCGGCTTCGCGCTGATCCGCTGGGCCGATACTGACGAGAACGGCCAGGTCAGCAAGGCCGAATTCGCCGCCGCCGGAGAAAAGATGTTCGAACGGCTGGACAAGAACAAAGACGGCGTCATCTCCATCGACGACATGCCGGACCGGCCGTTCCTCTAAGCCAAAAAAGCAGAAAGCCCGCTCAACCGGCGGGCTTTTTCTTAATGCAGGCTGACGGTTTTAAGATCGTCTTCCGCCGCCTTGAAGAAGGTGCTCGAACGATTGTCTGTCAGGAGAATTGGCGTCCCGTCCGCGCCGAACAATGCCCAAAGGTCCAATTGCGGATCGAGATCGGGCGCCTCCGGGAAACAGCGGCTGACGTCTTCCGCTCGGATCTTGCGGATATATCCCACTTCTCCTTCGCCGATATGGGCGAGCTGGGATTGGGTGAGACGCGCATGCGCTTCTTTCAAAAGCATATTTCAGCCTCCTTCTTCACGCCGAGCGATTCATGTCCGATTCCGGCGTTCATGGTCTACTCTGAGACGGAAATATTAATTTTCTTTACCACGTTTGAAATTTCGGGCCGGACCAGATCGATGGAAAGAAGGCCGTTGCGCAGGCGCGCCTCCCTGACTTGCATGCCATCGGCAAGCACGAAGACCCGCTGGAACTGGCGTGCCGCGATGCCTCGATAGAGAAAATCGCGCTTCTCCTGTTCCTGCTGGCGTCCGCGAATGACGAGCTGATTATCAGCCGTCGTCACGTCGAGATCATCCTCGGAGAACCCCGCCACGGCAATGGTGATGCGCAGGCGTTCCGGTACGTCATCGCTGCCGGGCAGGCGCTCAATATTGTAGGGAGGATAGCCGTCATTGGCCTTCGCCATGCGCTCCAGCGTCTTTTCCATGGCATCGAAACCCAGCAAAAGCGGGTGGGTGAATGGCGTCATGCGGCTCATATCTGTTCTGTCCTTGCAACCAAGCGACGTTTAGCGGCCCCGCTTCCGGCAACCTCGCCGGTCAATCGCACCGGCCCCTGCAATATGGGAAGCCGAACCGCGATGCGCAAGTCAAAGCGACCGGTGAGCGGCGGCAGGAATGAGGCTTGACAAGTGAGCACCCGCGGCTCGAAAAAAGCGCTCATCTCAACGGCGGGCAAGACATGGCAGAACGCAGAAAAATCATTATCGACACCGATCCGGGACAGGACGACGCAGCCGCGATCATGCTGGCTTTCGGCAGCCCGGAAGACATCGAAATTCTGGGGTTGTGCGCAGTTGCCGGCAATGTTCCCCTGAAGCTGACAAGCCGTAACATTCGCATCATCTGCGAATTGTGCGGTCGCACCGACATTCCCGTTTACGAGGGCGCCGAAAAGCCGCTGGTGCGCAGGCCCATCACCGCCGAACATGTTCACGGCAGTACAGGTCTCAACGGCCCGGTTCTCGACGAACCGACCATGGAGGCACAAAAGCAGCACGCGGTCGACTTCATCATCGAGACGGTGATGCGGGAGCCTGAGGGCACCGTTACCCTCTGCACCCTCGGGGCCTTGACCAACGTGGCGCTAGCGCTCCTGAAGGCGCCGGAGATCGCCGATCGCGTCAAAGAACTGGTGATGATGGGCGGCGGCTTCTTCGAGGGCGGCAACATCACGCCCGCGGCGGAATTCAACATCTATGTGGATCCGCAGGCTGCCGACATCGTCTTCCGCTCCGGCATGCCCATCGTCATGATGCCGCTCGATGTCACGCATCAGTTGCTGACGACCAAGGCACGCGTCAATCGCATTCGGGAGATCGGCACGAGGCCGGCGATCGCCATGGCGGAAATGCTGGAATTCTTCGAGCGGTTCGACATCGAGAAGTACGGTTCGGATGGCGGTCCGCTGCATGACCCAAGCGTTATTGCCTATCTCATCAAGCCCGAACTGTTTGAGGGCCGCGAATGCAATGTCGAGATCGAGGTCCATTCCGAACTGACCATGGGCATGACCGTGGTGGACTGGTGGCGCGTGACGGATCGCCCCGCCAATGCCCGCGTGATGCGGAAGGTGGATGCGGATGGTTTCTTCGAGTTGCTGACGGAGCGTTTCGCGCGTCTTTGACAGACGCTGATGATAAAAAAGGCCGCTGGCGATACCAGCGGCCCTTTATATTTCAAACGGAAAACCGCATCAGAATTCCGTCCAGTCATCCTGAGCCAGCGCATTTGCGCCGCTGGTTCTAGGACGCGCGCGGGGCGCAGCTGGACGGGCGGACGTCGGGGCAGCAGCAGCGGGAGCGCGCATGGCCGCAGCGGCGGCACGCAATTGCTGGCTGGGCTGACCGCCGGAAACTACGAAACCGGCGACAAGCGATTTGAGCGTTTCGGCCTCGCTGTTGAGCGTCACGCTGGCCGCAGTGGTTTCCTCCACCATCGCCGCATTTTGCTGGGTGACCTGATCCATCTGCGTAACGGCGGAATTGATTTCCTTCAGGCCCACCGCCTGCTCACTGGCTGAGGCCGAAATCTGCCGTATAAGCTGGTTGATCTGCAGAACCTGATCGGCGATCTTTTTCATCGTGTCGCCGGCCTTGCCGACCAGCTGAACACCCTCGCCCACCTGCGTGGCCGAGGTATTGATCAGACCCTTGATCTCCTTGGCAGCAGTTGCAGAGCGCTGCGCGAGTTCGCGCACTTCCTGTGCGACAACGGCAAAGCCCTTGCCGGCATCACCCGCGCGGGCCGCTTCCACCCCGGCATTCAGCGCCAGAAGATTGGTCTGGAAGGCGATCTCGTCGATGACGCCGATGATGCGAGAGATTTCCGCCGAAGATTGCGCAATGCCCTGCATGGAGTTCACGGCCTGCTGCACGACCTCGCCAGACTTGCCGGCGTCTTCACAGGCATGGCTGACGGCACCGGCCGCCTCTGCGGCGTTTTCGGCGCTGGAATTGACCTGGGCGGTCAGCTCGTTAAGCGCAGCGGCAGTTTCTTCAAGGCTGGCGGCCTGCTGTTCCGTGCGATGCGAGAGATCGCTGGCGGCGCGGGTGATCTCACCGGTGCCATTGCCGATGCTGACGACGGTTGCGTTGACGGTTGAAACCGTTTCCTCGAGGCTGGCAAGCGCCGAGTTGAAGTCCTCGCGCAGCTTTGCATACTCACCCGGGAACTCGTCCTGAATGCGGTAGGTCAGATTGCCCTGCGACAGGGCATTCAGGCCGGAACCGAGAACGCTGACAATGTGCTGCTGCATACGGCTGTTTTCATTGCGCTCGAATTCAGAGCGCTGGCGCTCCGTCTCGGCGTGACCACGCTGGGCGTCGGCTTCGGCCTCCATCTCACGGATGCCGGCAAGCTTGGCGCGGAAACCTTCAAGCGCTGTCGCAACCGAACCGGTCTCATCCTGCCGGTCTTGACCGGAGACGGGGACATCGTAGCGACCGTCGCTCAGCGTCCTGACGTCGGTAACCAGCGATGCAAGCGGGTTGCGAACGAAATAACGGACTGCAAAATAAAGCGCTGCAATGACGGCGGCAAGAATGACGATCGCACCGATGATCATCAGATAGGTCTGCTCCTGAACCGGAGCGTTCAAAGCCTGATGGGGAATATCAACAAGGACGACCCAGGTTGCGTTGAGCCCTGGAACGGCGAAGGGATAAACGAGACGGTTATACGGCGCGTCGGTATCAAGGCCGAGGTCTTCGATGAGGCCCTGCTTGCCCGAAGCGATCGCGGTCTGGACAGTGGCTGCGCCCTCTCCGTCATAGGCTTTCATGTTCTGCTCGCGCGTCGGCGGCACCAGCCACTGGCCACCCTGGGAGACGAGCGTCACACGGCCGGTCTCGAAAGGATGCAGAGCCTGCAGTTTCTGGGTGAGAGACGCGAGCGAAATATCGACACCCGCCACGCCGATCATCTTGCCATCCGACATGACGGGATAGGCAAGCGAGGTCATGGTGGTCGGCACTTCCGTGCCTTCGGCGAGATAAGGTTGGGTAATCGCTCCCTTGCCGGTCTTGGCGGCCAGCGCATACCACTCCGCTGCGTAATCGTTCTTGAAGGTCGAGAACTGGATATCGCCCTTCTGGGTCTTGGACCAGTAAGGTGCGAAGGCGCCGGTCGCGTTGGTGCCGAGATCGAGCCTGTTGGCGATCTCTGTCGTCTGACCATCGAAAAGACCGAGCTGTTCGCAGAACCAGCTGCCGAATGCAAAAGTATTCTGCTCGACATTGGCCTTGAGGATGTTGACGATGCCAGGGCGATCCATCGACTTCGCCTGATGCGCCCGACCGATGACGCCAGCCATCGAGCGGGCAGCGCTGCCGAGTTCACCGACATCGGCGGCGATGACGTTGGCGATGGCGCGGGCTTCCGTATTGGCCTGATCCATGGTCAACGCGTGCACGCGCTCACTGGTCTGGGAGATGAGGAAAGAATTGGATGCAACGAGAACCGTGGTGATGGCACAGCCGGTTACGAGGATCAGCTTGGTCGCAAGCGACTTCACTTTGAGATTGAACATTTAGGCCCCAATGGAAATCGTCAACCCGAAGGAGCTGACGTCAACGGATGACAATCTCCGTCATGGAGGCCCGTCCGCATGGGACAGTGCGCTGCAGCGCGACAGGGCGAAGTTAGAATATGATTGCTAATTAAGCCCTAATAATACTTCGCCGCGCCGTGCATCTTCAGTGTTCGTAGTAGTCGGAGATGATCTTCCAGGCATCGTCCGCCGTTTCGGCAAAGTGCAGGAGATTCATATCCTCGGGAGCGATGGTGCCGAAATCCGCCAAAAACTCAAAATTGACGACGGATCGCCAAAACTTTTCTCCAAAAAGAATAAGAGGGATCGGGGCCATGCGCTTGGTCTGGATCAGCGTCAAGGCTTCAAAAAGCTCATCCAGCGTGCCAAAACCACCGGGGAAAACCACCACGGCCTTTGCCCGCATCAGGAAGTGCATTTTCCGGATCGCGAAGTAGTGGAAATTGAAGCTCAGTTCCGGCGTTACATAAGGGTTGGGCGCCTGCTCGTGCGGCAGGACGATATTGAGGCCGATGGAAGGGCCGCCGGCATCCATGGCGCCCCGGTTACCCGCCTCCATGACGCCGGGACCGCCGCCGGTGACCACCACATATTCCAGGTGACCGGATTTCGCGCCGTAGTCGGTGCAAAGGCGGGCGAACTTGCGCGCTTCGTCGTAATAAACCGAGGACTGCTCGAGATTGCGCTTCTGCGTTTCATTGCGCGCGGCCCAGGCCTCTCCTCCCGGTTCGGGAATGCGGGCGCCGCCAAACATGACGACGGTGGAATTGATCCCGCGTTCGGTGAGCGCCATTTCCGTCTTCAGAAGTTCCAACTGCAGCCTGACGGGTCGCAATTCCTCGCGGCAGAGAAAGTCCGTATCCACATAGGCCAGCCGGTAGGACGGGGAGTCCGACTGCGGCGTCTTGACAACGACCTCGGCCTGCTGCTTGTCCACAGCGCTGCGCTTCAACGGGTCCCATACCCCGTCCTTGCGCCGCAATTTGCCGTTTTTCAGTCGTGTCATTTCCATGCCTTTCATCTGCGGCGCCAAATCACCCAAATCGCATTGACGCCTTTCCAACACTCCCTTAGATCAAATGGCCAAAGCCTTCCAGCGGCACGGAACCCGCCGTGACCACGAACACACGCGACTTTAAGGAATTTTCCATGAGCCTCACGGATCTCTCTTCCCTCGAAACGATCATCGAAACCGCCTTCGACAACCGCGACAGCGTGAATGTATCGACGAAGGGCGAGGTTCGCGACGCCGTGGACACATCTCTTCAACTTCTCGACAGCGGCGAGGCACGCGTTGCTGAAAAGCAGGCGGATGGAAACTGGAAGGTGAACCAGTGGCTGAAAAAGGCCGTGCTTCTCTCCTTCCGTCTCAATGACATGGAAATCGTGACCGGTGGTCCGGGCGAAGCCACCTGGTGGGACAAGGTTCCGTCGAAGTTTGAAAACTGGGGTGAAAACCAGTTCCGCGCCGCCGGTTTCCGCGCGGTGCCAAACGCCGTCGTGCGCCGCTCGGCTTACGTGGCCAAGAACGTCGTGCTGATGCCTTCCTTCGTCAATCTCGGCGCCTATGTCGATGAAGGCACGATGGTCGATACCTGGGCAACGGTCGGCTCCTGCGCGCAGATCGGCAAGAACGTGCATCTCTCCGGCGGCGTCGGTATCGGCGGCGTTCTGGAGCCGCTGCAGGCAGGGCCCACCATCATCGAAGACAATTGCTTCATCGGCGCGCGTTCGGAAGTCGTGGAAGGCTGCATCGTGCGCGAGGGTGCTGTTCTCGGCATGGGCGTCTTCATCGGCAAATCGACCAAGATCGTTGATCGCGCCACCGGCGAGATCACCTATGGCGAAGTCCCGCCCTATTCCGTCGTCGTTGCCGGCACCATGCCGGGCAAACCGTTCCCGAATGGCGAGCCGGGCCCCAGCCTCTATTGCGCCGTGATCGTCAAGCGCGTCGATGAAAAGACCCGCTCCAAGACCGGCATCAACGAGCTTCTGCGCGACTGATATAAAGCTGATACCATGACCACGACCGATCCCGTTGCCAATCTCGCCGCCCTCATCCGTTGCCCTTCGGTGACGCCTGCGGAAGGCGGCGCGCTTACTCTGCTCGACAACCTGCTTTCGCCGCTCGGTTTTGTGGTGGAAAAAATGGTGGCGAGCGAGGCGGGAACACCCGATGTAGAGAACCTCTATGCCCGTCTCGGCAACGAGGGGCCACATCTGATGTTTGCGGGCCATACGGATGTGGTTCCCGTTGGGGATGAGGCCGCGTGGAGTCACCCGCCTTTTGCCGCAGAGATTGCCGGTGGCGAAATGTTCGGTCGCGGTGCGGTGGACATGAAGGGCGGTATTGCCTGTTTTGTTGCCGCCATTGCCCGCCATATTGAAAAACACGGCAAGCCGCAGGGCTCCGTCTCCTTCCTGATCACCGGTGACGAGGAAGGCCCATCAATCAACGGCACTTCCAAGCTGCTGGAATGGGCTGCTGCAAAGGGCGAGACGTGGGACGCCTGTGTCGTCGGGGAACCGACCAATCCCGACCAGCTGGGCGACATGATCAAGATCGGCCGCCGGGGATCGCTCTCCGGTCGCATCACGGTCCATGGCGTGCAAGGCCACGCCGCCTATCCGCATCTCGCCGACAACCCAATTCGCGGTCTGCTGCAGTTGACGCATGCGCTGATGCATCCGCCCTTTGATCACGGCACGGATAATTTCCAGCCTTCCAATCTCGAAGTAACTACCGTCGACACCGGCAACGCCGCCACCAATGTGATCCCGGCGCGGGCGACCGCCTCCTTCAACATCCGTTTCAACGACACATGGACAGCGGAGAGCCTTCGGGCGGAAATCATCCGCCGCCTCGATGCCGCTGCGGCAGACGGCGAGCTTCGCCCCGACCGCACACCGGTAAAGTACGAGATCGTCTGGGCGGACCGACCGGCCCATGTCTTTTTGACCCGGAACAATGCGCTCATCTCATCGCTCTCAGGCGCGGTCGAAGCCGTCACCGGCAAGGAGCCAAAGCTTTCGACCACCGGCGGCACGTCGGATGCGCGCTTCATCAAGGACTATTGCCCTGTCGTGGAGTTCGGCCTTGTCGGGCAGACCATGCACATGGTCGATGAGCGGGTAGCCATTGCCGATCTTGAGACGCTGACGCGCATTTACGAAACCTTTATCGAGCGCTGGTTCGCCCATGCCGACGGCAAGTGAAGTCAGGCTCTATCTGACGGGCCTGTGGCTGTTGCTGCTCGGCGACCATAATGGCGCACGTTATCTGGACCTGACCGAACGCGGCATGTGGCGGTCCTTCTATTCCGTCCTTTGGTGCCTGCCCGCCATGCTGGTTTCCTGGCTGTGGCTGCGGGCAGCGTTTCTCGCCAGCTACCCGCCGGGAACAGGAACGGGGTTCATCTTCTTCTTTCGCCTGGCGATGGTGGAGGCCATTTGCTGGATCGTGCCGCTGCTTTTGATCGGCATGTTGCTCTTTGCCTTTGGCGCACGTGAAAAATTCACGCCTCTCGTCACCACCATGAACTGGCTGTCGCTGCCCTTCTCATACGCCTACGCCGTTCTGATCCTGATTGCGTTCTTCCTGCCACCGTTGCAGGGGCTGATCGCGATTTTGTGGCTGGCGCTGCTTCTGTCGCTGGTCTTTGCCTTTTCACGGATCGTGCGGTTTTTTATCCGCGACCAGTCGCTGCTCGTCTCCGCCATCGTCATGACGCTACTGGTGCCCGGCATGCTTCTGTCGGAAGCGTTGCAGCGCTTTCTCGGTGTCTATCCGGCCTGAGAGAATTAGACGTCAATCCGCATCCTGCATCACCTCGGCTTCGGGGTGGCGGCGCGGCGGAATGACGTCGGGATAATCGACCTGCATGAAATAAAGACCGTCCGGTGGTGCGACCGGGCCACAGGCTTTTCGATCGCGTGCCTCCAGTGCGGCACGCACGTCCTCTGGCGTCATCGTGCCCTCGCCTGCCAGTTTCAGCGTGCCGGCGAAAGAGCGGATCTGGTTATGAAGGAAGCTCTGCGCCGTCGCGCGTATCTCGATGAGATCGCCATCGCGCGTCACATCCAGCCGGTCGAGCGTGCGCACGGGGCTGTTCGCCTGGCAGTGCACGGAGCGGAAGGTGGTGAAATCATGCCGGCCGACGAGCATCTGGGCGGCTTCATGCATGCGCTCGTGATCGAGGTCCTTCGACACCCACCAAGCCCGCTTGTGCTCCAGCGCCAGCCGGGCTTTGCGGCAGATGATGCGGTAGAGATAGTGCCGACGAAGGGCGGAAAAACGGGCGTCGAAATCCTCAGTCACGGAGGCGGCATCGAGCACGGCCACCGCTTCACCCGCCATGGCGAGATGCGCATTCATGGCATTGCGTAGCTTGTAGGGCTCCCAGTCTCGCGAGAGATCGACATGGACAACCTGCCCAACGGCATGCACGCCGGAATCGGTGCGGCCGGCGCCGCGAATGGAAACGCTCTCGCCGGTCAGCGACCGAACCGCAGCCTCTAGCGCACCCTGAACCGAGGGGCCGTTTTCCTGTCTCTGCCAGCCATAATAGGGCGTACCGTCATATTCGACGGTCATGCGGAAGCGTGGCATCAGCCGAGCCTCGTAGTGGCCGGAACCGGGGTACCGCGCACGAAATCGGCCGCCGACATCGGCTTGCCACCCGCCTTCTGCAAACGGGTAAGCCGCACGGCGCCGCTGCCGCAGGCAATGGTGAGAACATCATCCAGTGCGCTGCCTGCCTCACCCATTCCGCTGGCGAGCTCGGACGCCAGTACCTTGACGCGCTCGGGCTTGCCGCCGATCTCCATCTCCAGCCATGCGCCGGGAAACGGCGAAAGGCCGCGAATATGATTATGCACATCCTGCGCCGGCCTTGAAAAATCGATACGGGTTTCACCCTTGTCGATCTTTGCGGCGTAGAGCACACCCTCTTCCGCCTGTGTGACGAGGGGCAGGTCATCTGCTTCCAGCTTGTCCATCGCCTGACGCATCAACCGAGCGCCTGTCAGCATCAGGCTGTCATGCAGCTCGCCGGCCGTCATGTTCTCGCCGATCGTGACCTTTGCCGTAAGTGCAACAGGGCCGGTATCCAGACCCTTTTCCATTTTCATGACCATCATGCCGGTTTCGGTGTCACCCGCCATGATCGCCCGCTGGATGGGAGCCGCGCCGCGCCAGCGCGGCAGCAGCGAAGCGTGACCATTATAACAGCCAAGCCGTGTGCCGGAGAGAATGGCCTCTGGCAAAAGCAGCCCATAAGCCACGACAACAGCCACATCGGCATTGAAATCCCGAAACTGCTGGCGATCTTCCTCCGCCTTGAAATTCAAGGGTGTAAGTACCTGTAAACCCAGCAGTTCCGCAGCCTGATGCACCGGCGATTTCTGCAGATCAAGGCCGCGACGGCCGCCTGGACGCGGTGGCTGGGTATAGACGGCAGCAATCTCGTGGCCCGCTTCCACCAGTGCACGCAACGTCGGAACGGAAAAATCCGGCGTGCCCATGAATATGATGCGAAGAGCCATGATTGCCCCCTGCCCTGTCTTCCGCTCCGTCAGCTGTGCGACGGATCAGACTTTTGCGCGGGCTGCTTTCGTGAATTTCTTGATGACCATGTCCCGCTTCAACCGCGAGATATGGTCGATGAACAGAACACCATTCAGGTGATCGATCTCATGCTGAAGGCAGGTTGCCAGCAGACCATCCGCCTCGACCGTCTGCTGCTTGCCGTCGCGACCGACATATTGCACCGTGAGCGACGCAGGGCGCTCCACCTCGGCATAATAATCGGGAATCGAGAGACAGCCTTCCTCATAGGTGGAAATGTCATCGGAAACCTTGAGGATTTCCGGATTGATGAAGACGATCGGGGTCTTTTCTTCGCCTTCACGCGCAACATCGATCACCAGCAACCGGCGCGGCACACCGATCTGGATTGCGGCAAGGCCGATGCCGGGGGCATCATACATCGTTTCCAGCATGTCGTCCGCCAAACGCAGCACCTCGGCATCCACCTTTTCGATGGGCTTCGATTGCTGGCGCAGCACGGGATCGGGCAAAATGATAAGCGGTTTGATGGTCATGGCTTCCCATAACGTATCTCTCGCGCGGAGGAAATAAAAAACACGACGATGAAAACGGCTCGCGGCATCCGTTCTGCCGGACTCATTTCCGCCGCAGGAACGTTCTTGTTTTGATCTTCCGAATCAATCGAAATCTGCTAGATTTAGTCATGAACATAGACTTCTCCGTTCTCCTTCAACCCGCGCTGCGGGCCGGCCCAGTCGATATCAGCTTCGGCGCGCTTCTCGCTGCCGCGATTTTCGGCCTTGTCGTTACATGGCTTGTGACGGCGAACCGGTCGAAGAAAGCTGGGGCCGATGGCGAGATCTCCGACCTGCTCAAAACCCAGTCCGAACTGCATGGCCGGATCGCGGCCATGGCGGAAACGCTCGGCACGCGTCAGACGGAGATGAGCCAGACGCTGAATCAGCGTCTTGATGGCATGTCGCAGCGGCTGGGCGAAACGCTGACCGAGCAGACCCGGTCTACCCATGAAAATCTGAGCCGCCTTCAGGAGCGCCTGGCGGTCATCGATGCCGCACAGGGCAATATTCAGGATCTGGCCAAGGACGTGGTCGGGCTTCAGGCGATACTTTCCAACAAGCAGACACGCGGCGCCTTCGGACAGGCGCGCATGGAGACGCTGATCGCCGACGCCCTGCCGCCGGGTTCCTTCCAGCTGCAGCCGACACTTTCGAACGGTTACCGGCCGGACTGCACCATCAAGATGCCGAACAATGCGCCGCCGCTCGTCATCGATGCCAAGTTTCCGCTGGAAGCCTGGAACGCCATCAAGGCGGACGAGACGCCGGAAACCAAACGTGCCGCCGTGCAGCAGTTCCGCCGGGACATGGAGGTGCATATTCGCGATGTCGCCGAGAAATATCTCATTCGCGGCGAGACACAGGATACCGCCTTCATCTTCGTGCCGTCGGAATCGATTTTCGCCGATATCCACCAGCATTTCGAATATCTGGTGCAGCGCGCCCACCGCGCCCGGGTGGTCATCGTTTCGCCATCGCTGCTGATGCTGTCGGTGCAGGTCATCCAGTCCGTGCTCAAAGACCAGCGCATGCGCGAACAGGCGCATCTCATTCAGGGTGAGGTGGCGCTGCTCATGGACGATGTGCGGCGGCTGGACGATCGGACGCGCAAGCTGCAGGCCCATTTCGGCCTGGCGCAGAAGGACGTCGACATGATGCTCATCTCCTCCGACAAGGTACTGGCGCGCGGACAGAAAATCGAGGGCCTCGATTTCTCACCAACGGAAAAGGACGCGCCGCACGGAGAAATCGAGCAGGCCCGGCGCTTTGCCGAAAACCGAGCCGGTGCGGCCAAATTGCGGGTAGTTGACGACGAGTGATCGTCTCGGGCAAAGTCGCCGCCTTGCTTAAATTTCATACGGACCCAGCGCCCCATGATTACTGTTTTCGGCTCCATCAACATGGACCTCGTCGCGACCGCCAAACGTCTGCCCAAGCCCGGTGAAACCGTGACCGGCGACACATTCTCCACGGCCGCCGGCGGCAAGGGCGCCAATCAGGCGCTGGCCGCACGGCGTGCGGGCGCCACGGTCAAGATGGCGGGCGCTGCGGGTGATGACACCTTTGCCGCACCAGCGCTGACCTTGCTACGCGACGCGGGAACCGATCTGTCATTGGTCAAAACCGCGCCCGGCCCGACTGGAACGGCGGTTATCCTGATCGGTGAAGGCGGAGAGAACATGATCTCGGTCATTCCCGCTGCGAATGGTGAGGTCTCGGCATCCGACGCGGCAAAGACCATATCCGAAATGGCTGCAAGCGATATTCTCATGCTGCAGTTCGAGATACCGGCACCCGCCATCGAAGCTGCACTGACGGCCGCAAAGGCGAAACGCGTCACCACCGTCATTAACACAGCACCGCTGACCGCGGACGGACCGCGTCTCGCCGGCCTTGCCGATATCGTCATCGCCAATGAAACCGAGTTCGAGCTGCTGATCGGCAAGAATGGCCTCTCCAGCGACGAGCGGGAAAATGAACTCAAGGCCCTTCACGAGAGGACCGGCCAGACTTTGATCGTCACGCTTGGTGCGGATGGCGTGATCGCCATTCGTAATGGCAAGCTCTACAGGGCTTCCGGCCTGAAGATCGAGCCGGTCGATACGGTTGGTGCGGGCGATACCTTCTGCGGATATCTCGCCGCGAGCCTCGATCAGGGAATGGATTTCGAAAGGGCTCTGAAGCGCGCCGCGGTTGCGGGCTCGCTCGCCTGCACGCGTGCCGGCGCGCAGCCTTCCATTCCGCAGGCAGCGGAAGTTGACGCGGCCCTTTAAGGGGTCTTGCCTTTAGCGCATTTTCCAGACGTGAAACCGCTGCGCACTTTTACTGGAAATGCTTTAGCGACGGATGAAGGTGAGATAGGCCGAGCTGCGGCCTTCTCTTTTCGCCTTGTTCTCGTAACGCGTGCCCGGCCAGTTGGCATAGGGCGTGCGCCAGTCATCAGCGCTTGTCGCCGTCCATTCAAAGCCGCCGTGCCGGGCGCAATGCTGCAGCGTCCAGTTGACGTAAGTGTCAATGTCAGACGCAAAGCAGAACCTGCCGCCGGGTTTCAACACACGATGGAAACGGGCGAGATTGACGTCTGACACGAAACGCCGCTTCCAGTGCTTCTTCTTCGGCCAGGGATCGGGATAAAGCAGATCGATGTGATCGATCGATCCTTCAGGCAGCCAGTCGAGTAACTGCGTCGCATCATCGTCGTAAAGGCGGATATTCATCAGTTCACGTTCGCGAACCGTGGCAAGCAGTTTGGCCATGGAATTGACGAAGGGTTCGACACCGATGAAACCCGTCTCGGGATTTTCGACCGCGCGGTGGGCGAGATGTTCGCCACCGCCGAAACCGATCTCCAGACGGATCGATCGCACATCTGCCGGAAAGAGCGCGGCGAGATTTTGCGGGGGCGCGCTTTCCAGATCGATTTTCAGCAAAGGCAGCAGATTTTCGATCGTATCGACCTGCTGATTGCGCAGGGGCTTGCCCTTGCGCCTGCCAAAAAACGCTTCCGTCGCGCGCGAACGCCGTTCTTCCGTCATCTCATACTCTCAAGACCAAATAGACTTAACCCGCACAGCACCCCGTGAGGCACTGTGCGGGTTACAAAACTCGGTGACGGTATCTCTCAATCGCCGCCAAATAACAAGCGCGATATCCAGTTGACGCATTTTCCGGACGTAAAACCGCTACGCACTTTTACTGGAAATGCTTAAGCGCTCAAAGCTTCCTTGAGCGGCTTCACCAGATCGAGCTTCTCCCAGGAGAAGGAGCCGTCACGGCCAGCCTTGCGGCCGAAGTGGCCGTAGGAAGACGTCTTGGCGTAGATCGGCTTGTTGAGATCGAGATGACGGCGAATGCCCGATGGCGAAAGGTCCATGACCTTGCGGATCGCGGCCTCGACCTGATCTTCGCTGACCTTGCCGGTGCCATGCAGATCGACATAGATCGACAGCGGCTGGGCAATGCCGATTGCATAGGAAATCTGAATGGTGCACCGCTCGGCAAGACCGGCAGCCACGACGTTCTTCGCAAGGTAGCGCGCGGCATAGGCGGCGGAACGGTCGACCTTGGTCGTGTCCTTGCCAGAGAATGCGCCACCGCCATGGGGGGCGGCACCACCATAGGTGTCGACGATGATCTTACGGCCGGTCAGACCGGCATCGCCATCAGGGCCACCGATGACGAACTTGCCCGTCGGGTTGATATACCACTGGCAATCGTCAGCGATCTTCAGATCACCGAGAGCTTCGCGGATATAGGGTTCGACAACGGCGCGAACCTTTTTCGAATCCCAGCTTGCATCGAGATGCTGCGTGGACAGCACGATGGACACGGCTTCGGAAGCCTTGCCGTCGACGTAACGAACCGTCACCTGGCTCTTGGCGTCGGGGCCGAGCTTCGCCGCCTCGCCTTCGCCGCTTTTACGGGCGGTGGCCAGCAGCTGCAGGATACGGTGGGAATAATAGATCGGCGCCGGCATGAGGTCCGGCGTTTCCTTGCAGGCGTAACCGAACATGATGCCCTGGTCGCCGGCACCCTCGTCGCCCTGCTTGTCGGAAGCGTTGTCCACACCCTGCGCGATATCAGCCGACTGCGGATGCAGGAGAACGTCGATCTTGGCGGTCTTCCAGTGGAAACCATCCTGCTCGTAGCCAATATCGCGGATAGCCTTGCGGGCGGCGGATTTGAACTTCGAGGGATTGATAACCGGATGGCCGGCTGCGTCCTTGAGGACCTTGCCGTCCTTGTCCTTCTTCAGCAGCGTATCGGGAACCCGAACCTCACCCGCAATCACGACGCGGTTGGTCGTTGCAAGCGTTTCGCAGGCGATGCGCACGGTCCACGGGTCCACGCCCGTCTTGGCCGCTTCACGGTAAATGAGATCCACGATTTCATCGGAAATACGATCACAAACCTTGTCCGGATGACCCTCGGCCACGGACTCGCTGGTGAACAGATAATTGGCACGCATGCGGGATTCCCCTCAAAGAACGGTCTTCGAGTTTGTTAGTCATTTCGGCCGCGAAAAACAAGGACACAACCACATAAATATATCTTTATGTGAGAATTCCTTTCTAATCTGGCACAAAAAAACGGTCCCTGCGGACCGTTGAGTGCCCGGCATCCCGTGCCGGAAATTTTCTGCGCCGCAGGGGGCCAGGCCCTACTCGGCATCGCCCTCGGCGGCGAGCGCCTTGACGAGATCGACCAGACGGCGACGGACCTTTGGGTCGGCGATCTTCACGAAGGCGCGATTCAACTGCAAACCTTCCGCCGAAGACAGGAAGTCGACGACGTAATTGGAGCTCGAGGCTTCCGCCATGCCGGATGTGCCGCCAGCCTGATCGCCGGGTGCGTCTTCGAAAAAAAAGGAAACCGGTACATTGAGGATCGCCGAGATATTCTGCAGGCGGCTGGCGCCAACACGGTTCGTGCCCTTTTCGTACTTCTGAATTTGCTGAAAGGTAATTCCGAGACTTTCACCCAGTTTTTCCTGGCTCATGCCGAGCATGGTTCTGCGAAGACGAATTCGGCTTCCGACATGAATGTCGATGGGGTTAGGCTTTTTCTTATTTTCGGTCATCATGCGGTCCTGACACTCGGATGGGTTGATATCTCGCTTCATTACTATTCGAAGAAATGAGCCGGTATTTCGACAGCAGCTAAACTTGTTTTACGACTGACGTATTCACTATGCAATTGCAGGAGTTCCCGGTCAATTCTGGCGCCGGGCAAAACTCCAGGCAGGAAATACCGCAGCGATCATCATCACGGAAAAAATCAACCAGAAATACGTCCGATGTGTGTCGTAAGTAAATGCGTCGTTTGACCCACCACTCAAAGTGGCGTCAACAATGCCCACCCGACCGTAATCCAATCCGGCAATAATGCGGCCATAAGGGTCTATAACCGCCGAGATACCCGTATTGGCACCGCGAATCACCGGCACACCCGTCTCAACCGCCCGCACCCTAGCCTGAAGAAAGTGCTGATACGGCCCAGGCGTATCACCAAACCAGCCGTCATTCGTCACGTTGAGGATCGCCGCCGAGCCAGCGAGAGCCGGAGTCATCTCACCGGGAAAAATGATCTCGTAACAGATCAGCGGATAAAAGGTCTTTCCGGATGGAAGCGTCAGGGGCGTGCGCGAAGAGGCTGCTGAAAAGCCCCCGGGCAGGGCGATGACATTATCAATGCCAAACTCCCGCAGGATACCCTCGAAAGGAACATATTCTCCAAAGGGGGTCAGATGGACCTTGTCCGTCGCGCCGATGATTTCTCCCTGACTGTCGATGGCGTAGACCGAGTTATAATAGCGCGGCGGCCTGCCAGCACCCGCATCTTCCATCCTGACGGCTCCGGTGAAGAGCACCTGCCCGTCTTGCAGCGTCTTTGCGATCTCGGCCAGCGCGTCAGGATTTTGCGTCAGGATGAACGGCACCGAGGTTTCGGGCCAGACGATGATGTCGGGGCGCTTTTTGCCTTCGCCCGGAGGCAGGGCTGTCAGCCGCAGATGCTCGCCGAAAATCTCGGCGCGGTCATCATTCAGCATTTTCCGAGATTGATCGATGGACGGTTGGACGATTCTGACTGTCACCGCATCTGCCGGTGTCTCCGCGGGTGTCTGGAGGCGGTAGAAGCCATAACCCACATGGCTGGCCAGCAGCAGCGCCGCCAGGGAAAGGCCGGGCCACATGCCTTTTCTCGTGGCGATGAGCGCGGGGGACGCGAAGATGAAAACGGCAAGCGTGGTCACACTGAAAAGACCGATCAGATGCGCCGACTGCATCATGACCGGGATCGGCATGATGCCGTAACCTATGGCGTTCCACGGAAAGCCCGTCGCCAGGAAACTGCGCAGCCATTCCGTAAATCCGAATGCGGCGGCAAGGGCGGCGATCCGACCTAGACCGTTCGACCACACAAGATTGGCCACAGCAACCGCGAAACCGTAAAACAGCGCCAGAAAGGCCGGAAGCCCAAGGATGGCAAGCGGCAGCGCCCAGGCGAATTCATCCGCTTCAAGCAGAAGCGCGTTGCCCAGCCACCACAGGCCAGCCACGAAATAACCGAGACCGAAACACCAGCCCATACCAAAAGCGGGAAGGATGCGGCTGAAGAGGCCGCCGCCCGGCTTGCCGGTGCAGCCATCCACCAGCCAGACCAACAGGGTAAAAGACAGGAAAAGCGCTGCGAAGAAACCGAATGGAGGCAGGGCGAGCGCTCCGACCGCGCCTGCAGCAATCGCCATCACTGCGCGGCTCATGCCGCCGGCCAGCATCACCCTGCCTGCAAGACGCTCCATGCCATCTCCGTATCATGCACATCCGGAAACCCGCTCCAGACAAGCCATTCCGCGAAATTTCCCTTTGTTTCGACGTAAAGTAAAAAAGATTCGCCGTCCACATCAGGCAGGGCAGATGGAGCGGGATCTCATGCCCGGGTAGTCGAACCCGCAGAATCCGGAAGATCAAACGGCGGGATCGACGGGGGCTACCCGTCTACCCTTTCAGTCCACGTTCTGCTGATGGGCGATCAACCGCGTCTCCGGCGGCGGCAATGCAATCACCTCACCGGCATCGCCGGGGGCGCGGTCGTCTTCCCCTTCGGAGCCGTGATCGCGTACGATACGAACGCCCTTGATACGCCTCGTATCCGCATCGAGGATCTGAAACTCGAAACCAGGCACTGCGCGAACGACCTCGCCCTTGGCGGGAATACGGCCCAGCGCGAAGAAGATGAGTCCACCGAGCGTATCGATTTCTTCCAGATGTTCGCGCACGTCGAATTCCGGACCGATAGCCTCGGCAAGTTCGGTGAGTTCCGCGCGGGCATCCGCCACGAGCACATCGGCAGAAAGACGCGAGAACATCGCCTCGTCCTTATCGTGCTCGTCGTCGATGTCCCCAACCACCATCTCGACGATGTCTTCATGGCTGACAAGACCGTCGGTACCGCCATATTCATCGATCACCACGGCGAGCTGGGTTCTCTGGGCCTGCATGGTCTTCAGAAGATCGGAGGCCAACATGGACGGCGGCGCGAAAAGAATCTTGCGCACCAGCCCGGCGTCGGCAACCGTCTTTTCCAGATCGACCCGCGCCAGATCGAAATTCGGCCGCGGCGACCGCGGCGCCTTCACTTCACCGTAAGCGACGCCACGCGATCCCACCCGGCGCTTGTTGCGAGCCTGTTTGGCAACATAGGCAAGCAGATCGCGGATATGGATCATCCCCTTGGGGTCGTCCAGCGTCTCTTCATAAACCGGCATGCGGGAACGTCCGGTTTCCTCAAACAGGATCAGCGCGTCACCGATCGTCATATTCTGATCGAGACCGTCAATATCCACCCGCGGGATCATGATATCTTCGACCCTGATCTCACGGAAACGGAGGATGTTGTGTAGCATCGCCCGTTCTTCGGGCGTAAAGGCGGCGCCTATTTCAGTGTCGTCCATCAGCGCATCGGTCAGATCCTCGCGCAGGCGCTCACCCTGAGACGGTTTCAGCAACCGCGCGATGCGCGACCAGATGGTCGATCTCGGTTTGGCATTGTAGTCCTGACGTAAGTGACTACTGCCCTCCTCCGAAGAGGACTGCTCGCCGTTTTCTCTGCCCTCATTGGCAGGTCGTGCAGAATGTTCGTTCATGGCTCCAGACAATATTTAAAGCGGTTCTTGACCCGCATAGGGATCAGATAGGCCAAGCACCGCCAAAATGCGAGTCTCAAGCGACTCCATTTCTTCCGCTTCTTCCTCGTCCATGTGGTCATAACCAAACAAATGCAGGAACCCATGAACGAGAAGATGGGTCAGATGATCCTCGAAACTCTTCTCAAGTTCAAGGGCCTCTCGCTCTACCGTTTCTCTCGCGACGACGATATCGCCCAGCATAGGGCCGGGCATTCCGCCCGGTTCCAGCGGAAAAGCAGGGAAAGACAAGACGTTGGTCGCCTTGTCCTTGTCACGCCACTCGGCGTTGATTTCCCGGATATTTTCATCGTCGGTGAAGACCAGCGAGAGCTCGACCGGCATTTTCGGGAAGGGTTGATCCTCTTCCCGCTTCAGAAAATCGACCGCCGCATCCAGCGTCTTTGACGCAAAGGCAGACAGGTCCTCTTCCGAGGACCAGCCTTCGGCCTCGACGCTGATTTGAATATCCAGAGCTGTCATTATCTTTTCGTCAGTCGCCCTTCAGCAGGCTCTCATCCGGCACAGCCGTATGGGATTCATAGGCCCGAACAATGCGCGCCACCATCGGGTGACGGACAACGTCCACATCCTTGAACCGCACAACGGACACGCCTTCCACATCCGTGAGGATCTGCAGGGCTTCCACGAGGCCGGACTTCACGCCGCGCGGCAAGTCCACCTGGCTCGGGTCGCCGGTCACAATCATGCGACCGTTTTCGCCGAGGCGCGTCAGGAACATTTTCATCTGCATCGTCGTCGTATTCTGGGCTTCGTCCAGAATGACGGCGGCATTGGCAAGCGTGCGGCCGCGCATGAAAGCCAGAGGTGCAATTTCGATGACGCCCGCCTGAATGGCGCGCTCCACCTTGTCTCCGGGCATCATGTCATAAAGCGCGTCATAAAGCGGGCGGAGATAGGGATCGACCTTTTCCTTCATGTCACCAGGCAGGAAGCCCAGACGCTCACCCGCTTCAACGGCGGGACGCGAAAGGATGATGCGATCGACCGCGCCACGCTCCAGAAGCTGCGCGGCATGCGCCACGGCCAGATAGGTCTTGCCCGTGCCGGCAGGGCCAACACCGAATACGAGTTCGGATTGTTCCAAGGCGCGCATATAGACGTCCTGCGTGGGCGTCCGCGCCGAAATGGTTTTCTTGCGCGTTGAAATCTGCGCCATGGAAATCTTCGCCTTGCGCTCCATGGTCGGCAGCGTCAGCTGGTCGTCCGCTGCAACGGCCATGCGGATCGCCCCCTCGACATCAGAAAGCTCGACGGCGCCACCTTTCAGCAAACGCTCGTAAAGGAAATCAAGCGCGCGGCGGGCCTGATTGGTGGAGACCACATCGCCGGTGATGGCGACTGAATTTCCACGCGGACGAGCGTCGATATTGAGGCGCTGCTCCAGAAGCTTCAGGTTCTGATCGAACTGACCGAATAGCTCTCCTGCTATCCTGTTATTCTCGAACGTGAGGACGAAGTGATTGGCGTCGGTCGCGGCTTGGCGTGGCTGGCGCGATGAATTTGATACCAATTCGTGTGCGTTCAAGCGGTCAGGCTCCTGTCCCAATCAGTGTCGGCTCCCCACTCTAACTCTCTGCCACCTCGGCAAACAAGCTGTTTGGACCCGTTGCGGTGATTCGTACATTAACAATGTCACCGATTTTCAAAGTCTTTGCATCAAGATTCACGGATTGCAGCCACGGAGAACGACCTATCAACTGCTCAGTCATGCGGCCGGGCTTTTCCAGCAGCACATCCATGGTCTTTCCGACCAGCGATTCGGCAAATTCCTTCTGTTGCCGCAGCAAGAGAGCCTGCAATCTTTCCAGCCGCTCGGCCTTCACGTCTTCTGCAACCTGGTCCGTGAGGTCGGCCCCCGGCGTGCCGGGACGGGTGGAGTATTTGAACGAGAAGGCCTGCGCGTACTTCACCGTTTCGACCATCGCCATCGTATCTTCGAAATCGCGATCCGTCTCGCCGGGGAAACCGACAATAAAGTCTCCAGACATGGCAATATCAGGGCGGGCGGCGCGGATTTTTTCAATAAGCTGGATATATTCCTCGCCCGTATGACGACGGTTCATCGCTTTCAGAATTCGATCCGAACCGGACTGAACCGGCAGATGCAGATAGGGCATCAGGATGCGCAGGTCGCGATGGGCGCCGATCAGGCGATCGTCCATGTCGCGCGGATGGCTGGTGGTGTAGCGAAGCCTCGCAAGGCCCGGAATTTCCGCCAGCCGGTAAAGCAGTTCGGCAAGGCCCCATTTTTCGCCCTTCGGGCCTTCGCCCTGCCAGGCGTTGACGTTCTGCCCGAGCAGCGTGATCTCACGCACGCCGGCATCGACAAGCTTCATCGCCTCATCAACAATCTGGCGCACGGGACGGGAAACCTCCGAACCGCGCGTATAGGGCACGACACAGAAGGTACAGAACTTGTCGCAACCTTCCTGCACGGTCAAAAAAGCCGTAACACCGCGCGTTCGCAGCGTGGATTTCTCGGCAACCGGCAGGTGTTCGAACTTGTCCTCAACCGCGTATTCGGTCTCGATGACGCGCTCGCCTCCACGTACCCGTTTCAGTGCTTCCGGCAGGCGGTGATAGGTCTGCGGGCCGATGACGACATCCACGGCGGGCGCCCGGCGAAGGATTTCCTCGCCTTCCGCCTGCGCCACGCAGCCGGCAACGCCGATCATGAATTCCCGACCCTGCTCTTCGCGCGACTTTTTCATGTCCCGCAGGCGGCCAAGCGCGGAGTAGACCTTTTCCGCCGCCTTTTCTCGAATGTGACAGGTATTCAGCAGAACCAGGTCCGCCTCGCCCATATCCTCCGTCTGAACATAACCGTCCTTCGCCAGCGCATCGCTCATGCGGACGGAATCGTAGACGTTCATCTGACAGCCATAAGTCTTGATGAAGACCTTTCTGCTGTTTGCCCCATCGCGCGCGATGGATGCGGGCTGGCTGTTCGAACCCTCGCGGGCGATCATGGGTGGGGCGTCAAGGCCAAGCGTTTCCTGGGTCATGGCGGCTATCTAGTGTTTTTCACGGCCAGATTAAACAGAAAAATGCCGGAAAAGCTACGATCTCACGAATTCCGCCAGCCGCCGCGCAGGCTGAAGGCCAGCATTGAGCGGATGGAGGCGGCGATATCGGTCGCCAGTCGCTTGCGGTTGTCGGTGCTGTGGAACGGGACGCTTTCACCAAATG
Source organism: Agrobacterium sp. InxBP2 (assembly GCF_026191755.1). Taxonomy (NCBI): domain Bacteria; kingdom Pseudomonadati; phylum Pseudomonadota; class Alphaproteobacteria; order Hyphomicrobiales; family Rhizobiaceae; genus Agrobacterium; species Agrobacterium sp. InxBP2. The sequence continues at coordinate 283,861 of NZ_JAINDY010000030.1, read as the reverse complement.
TCACGTCGACATCGATGGCGCCCGCTTTGATGATGCCGAGCAGATGCGGCACGAGCGTGATGCTGCCCGGCCAGGCGGCGATGACGCGATGGTAGCGCCCCATCGCCATGCCATGCAGCCGCGTATAGGCGATGGCGACCGGCTGGACATAAACAAGCTTGCCCGGTACCTGTTCTGCGGCGGTGGACGCCGCACCGAAGAGGGAGGATTTGACGGCCAGCATGCGGTTTCCGTCCGAGGTGGTTCCTTCGGGAAAGAGGACAACGATCTCGCCATCGGCCATGCGGCTGGCGATCTCGCTCACCTGCATGCCGGTGCTGCGTTTCTGCTCGCGTTGAACGAAGATGCTTTTCTGCAGCCGCGCGAGCCAGCCGAAAACCGGCCAGTCGCGCACCTCGGTCTTGGCGATGAACACCACGTCGGCAATGCTGCCCAAAACGAGGATGTCTTTCCATGAGGCGTGATTGACCGCGAGCATTAACGGCTTTGCCCGCTCCACTTCCCCGTGGACATGCACGCGTATGCCGAGAACATGGCAGGCGATACGATGCCAGACGCGGGGAATGCGGCGGCGGAGCCGCCAGTCGAAGGCAAGGCCCAGCAGTTGAAGCGGCAGCAAAACAAGCGTGACGATCAGGAGTACGACCGCAATATAGGCTGTCCGCAGCCACATCATGATGGGAACGCCCGCTTGTTCACCGGCGTCTCAGTGTTCGCCAGGCTTCAATGGCACGCCGTACAGTTCCAGCCGGTGATCCACGAGCCTGAAGCCGTGTTCGCGGGCGATCTTCTCCTGCAGAGCTTCGATCTCGGCCGAGTGAAATTCAATGACGACGCCATTCTTCAGGTCGATCAGGTGATCGTGATGCTCTTCAGGCACGGTCTCGTAGCGTGAACGGCCGTCGCGAAAATCGTGACGCTCGATGATGCCGGCATCCTCGAACAGCTTCACCGTTCTATAAACGGTGGAAATCGAGATGCGCGGGTCCACGGCGGAGGAACGGCGGTAAAGCTCCTCGACATCTGGATGGTCGGCCGATTCCTGAAGGACGCGGGCGATGACACGGCGTTGATCGGTCATCCGCATACCGCGTTCGGCACAAAGCTCCTCCAGCGTTTTCGAAAGGTCTGTCACGTCTTATGGCCTTTTGAGAATTCCGGTTTGCGGCTTTCGCCGAAAAAATGCCTGTCGCAGGGAACTAGCGAAGATCGCGGCGCATGACAAGCGCCGTCGACTTCGTTCCATCCTTGGCGGTGTAATAGGCCTTGCGTTCCGCGACGGTTTTGAACCCGAGCTTCCTGTAAAGACCCAGAGCGGACGCGTTGTTATTATCAACTTCAAGGAACATGGTTTCTGCGCCGCGCATCATCGCCTCGCGGATGGCCGACTGCATCAAACGCCAGCCGAGACCCGCACGTGCGAACTTGTCGGCAACGGCCACGGTCAGGATTTCAGCTTCGCCCGCCACTTCCCTCGCCAGCACGAATCCACCGAGCGGCTTGCTGAAAAAGGCGTTTGTCTGCCGGGCAACGGCACCGAAAACCGATCCCTGCGTCAGCAGTCCCGAAAACTCCCCGTCGTTCCACGGGCGCGGAAAGCGCAGCGCATGCAGTTCCGCAACCGCGGCGCAATCCTCATGCTGCATCGGCACGATCTCGAAATAGGGCTTCCAGCTTAGATATTCGTCAAACATAACAGGAATCGGGAATCAGAAACATGCACTCATGCATGCCGTATCAGGCAACGTCCTGACGTGCCAGCGCAAAACCGGTTTGTGGCCGGGCATCCGGCCCACGCAGATAAAGCGGTGCCGGTTTCGGCTGCCCTTCCGGCTTGCGCGCGCCAGCACAGGCAACGGAGGCAATCGGAAAGTGGTCCGGCCCGGACCCGCTTTCCTCTCCTGCAAACAGCGGCGCGGCGGAGCCGATGACGGAACCATTAAAATGGGAAAGAACACTCTTGGCGTCATCCAGAGACAGAAGCGCCGCCTCGTTGAGTGGTAATCCGTCCATGCCGAATGTCTGGAGATAGGTTTCGCCACGTTTGGCATCCAGACCGACCGCCACTGGCCGGTCAGGGTTTTGCAGCAGATGATGCAGGGCAAGCGTTTCTAGCGTGGTGACGCCGACGGCCTCGACGCCGAGCGACAGGGCAAAACCGCGCGCCGCGGCAACACCGACCCGGATGCCCGTGAAGGACCCGGGGCCGATGGTCACGGCAATACGCCCGACATTCCGCAGCGACAGTTGCGCCTGCTCCAGAGCCCCATCGATCACGGCCATCAGCCTTTCGGCATGGCCCTTGCCAATTGTTTCGCAGACTTCTCCAAGCACCCTGTCTGAGGTGCTGTCATAGATACAGGCGGAACAATCCACACCTGCGGTGTCGAGTGCGAGAACAATCATGATCTGGCTTTACAGCATTATACCGCTTCGACTTCGCGCACTTCCGGCACGAAATGGCGAAGCAAATTCTGAACACCATGCTTCAGCGTGGCGGTGGAGGATGGGCAGCCCGAGCACGCGCCCTTCATGTTCAGGAACACAGTGCCGTCGCGGAAGCCGCGGAAGGTGATGTCGCCGCCGTCCTGCGCCACGGCGGGACGGACGCGGGTTTCCAGCAGTTCCTTGATGGTGGCGACGATGGTTTCATCACCCTCTTCGAAGAACTCGCCTTCCTCATCCGATACTTCGGCCGCAATGGCAGTGCCCATGATCGGGCGTCCGGACATGAAGTGTTCCATGATCGCGCCCAGAATGGCGGGCTTCAGGTGCTGCCATTCCGCGCCGTCCTTGGTGACGGTGATGAAATCGAAACCGAAATAAACGCCGGTCACACCCGGTATCATGAAGAGGCGCTCTGCCAGCGGCGAAGCTTGGGCCTGCGACGGGTTGAGGAACTCCACCGTTCCGCTTTCGAGCACGACCTTGCCCGGCAGGAACTTCAGCGTTGTCGGGTTCGGCGTGGCTTCCGTCTGAATGAACATCGTCTGTCTCCTTCGAGGTCGCCGTTCACGCCCCGCAATTTAGAATTCTTCCAAAAAATACGCCCGGCGAAGCTACACTTCAAGCCCTGACATGATAATTACATTCAAGAAATCGTCAGGCCCTGAATCTCGCCCGAAACCGGATCAGCAGAGAGCGTCGATTTCCTCATCGGACAAAGTATCCGGCAACACGGTGACGGGGATCGGGAAGGCTGCCCCTCGCCCGGCGATGGAGGAAACGAGCGGTCCCGGACCTTCCTTCGTCGATCCCGCCGCCAGAACGAGAATGGCGATATCGCGGTCTTCCTCGATCAGCCCGTGGATCTGCTCGGTGGCGCTGCCTTCGCGGATCACCGCTTCCGGCTCGATGCCGATCGTCTCGCGCACCTTCTGAGCGATCTTGGCAAGCGTGGCTTCCGCCTCCTCGCGCGCCTCGGCCCGCATGATCTGCTCGACGCCAAGCCATTGCTGGAAATCGCCTTCCGGGATCATGTAAAGCAGCACCAGTCCGCCATTGGAGTTCTTGGCGCGACGACCGGCATAGTGCACGGCCCTCTCGCATTCCGGCGTGTCATCGATAACTGCAAGAAACTTGCGCCGATGCCCTTCCAGACGCGACAGCCGTTTTGAAACCATTCTGCACTCCCTAGGTCCGCCGTGATCCGTAAACCGCCCGACGGTTCGGGCGGAGATTATATCAAATCACGACAGGCGCAAACCGCCCGACGCATTCGAGCAGCAGCGACCTGTCAGCGCAGGAAGCCAATGATGTCGCGCACCTCGTTCATGGTTTTTTCGGCAATGGCGCCCGCCCGTTCGCCGCCCTGCTTGAGGATGGCGTCGATATGGGTCGGGTCATCGAGAAGGCGGCGCATCTCATTGTTGACGGGGGCCAGCACATTCACCGCGAGCTCGACCAGAGCCGGCTTGAAAGCCGAGAACTGTTGTCCGCCAAATTCGGAAAGAACGTCGGCCTTCGTCTTGTCGGAAAGCGCGGCATAGATGCCAACGAGGTTGTCGGCCTCGGGGCGACCTTTGAGGCCTTCCACTTCGCTCGGCAGCGCATCAGGATCGGTCTTTGCCTTCTTGATCTTCTTCGAGATGGCATCGACATCATCCATCAGGTTGATGCGCGACAGATCGGACGGGTCGGACTTCGACATCTTCTTGGTGCCGTCCTTCAACGACATCACGCGCGGGGCCGGACCGCCGATCAACGGCTCCACCATCGGGAAATAGGCGTGCACCGGCTCATCGCCGACCGTTATATCAAGCCCGAGGCCCGCCTTGCGGATATGGCCGCTGAAATCGATGTTGAATTTCTGGGCGATGTCGCGGGCGAGTTCCAGATGCTGTTTCTGGTCGTCACCAACAGGAACATGGGTGGCACGATAAACGAGAATGTCGGCAGCCATCAGGCTCGGATACGCAAGGAGGCCGAGCGACACCTGTTCGGCATTCTTGCCGGACTTGTCCTTGAACTGCGTCATGCGCTCCATCCAGCCGATGCGCGCCACGCAGTTGAACACCCAGGCCAGTTCCGCGTGCTGCGGCACGGCCGACTGGTTGAAGACGATATGCTTCACCGGATCAATGCCCGAGGCGATGAAGGCGGCCGCGATAGAGCGGGTCTGCGCCTTCAGGTCCGAGTGAACGAGCTGGGCGGTGATGGCGTGCATGTCGACGACGCAATAGATGCAATCATTATCTTCCTGCAGCGCCACGAATTTGCGGATCGCACCGAGATAATTGCCGAGATGCAGATTGCCGGTCGGCTGGACGCCCGAGAAAACCAGCGGCTTGAATGCGTTCATTGTCGTCCTCGAAAAGGCTTGTGGAGGGCCCCGCCCCGTGATTGGAATTGCACGCGCGCTTATGCACCCGCAGCCCCTCGCAATCAAGCGCTTTCAGGGCCTGTCAGCCGCGCGGCTCCAGAAGATCCCAACGATTTCCATAGGGATCGACAAAGACCGCAACGGAACCGTAAACCTCATGGCGAGGCTGTTCCAGAAAGCGCACGCCGCGGGCAAGCATCGTCTCATAATCGCGTTGGAAATTGTCGGTATGCAGGAAAAATCCGACACGGCCGCCGGTCTGGTTGCCGATGGCAAGGCGCTGCTCTTCACCATCGGCCTCGGCGAGCAGAAGGGCGCCACCGTCAGCGCCCCGCGGCTTGACCACCAGCCACCTCTTGCCGTCGTCCAGTGGCTGATCGGAGAGGCACTCGAAGCCGAGAACATCGCAATAAAACGCCTTCGCCCGATCGTAATCATCAACCACGAGGGTAACGAGGGCGATGCGGCGGTTTTCAGCAAAGGACATCAGCCAGCCTCCGTCTCGACGTTCTTTTTTCCGCGCTTGCGGGCGGCCCGCTTCACCATGCCGATGTCGGCACCTCCAGACACGAAAGCCAGGACGAAATAAACCAGCATGGCGGCAAAGACGAGGCCCATGATCGTGCCGGCCCGCACGAAAATGGACGAGGCGGAAGACAGCTCGAAGGTCAGCCACGTCAGCGCATAATGCACAAATACGGCCATCAGTGCCGCAGCCAGGAGCAGACGCGGGATACGGGTGAGTAGCGGAATATCCAGGTGCCAGTGACCGCGCCACAAAAGCATGCCGAACAGCAGGGCGGCATTCACCCAGCCGGCGGTGATTTCGGCAATGGCAATGCCGGGACCGCCGAGGCGCGGGAAGAGCGTGAGTGCCAGCGAGACGTTCACGACAACCGAAATCGCCGCGAAAATCATTGGCGTGCGGGTATCCTCGCGCGCGAAGAAGCCCGGAATAAAGGCCTTGATGAGCACGAAAGCCGGCAGGCCCAGACCGTAGATGCCAAGAATTTGCGCAACGGTGAAGGTGGCCGAGGGCGAGAAATTGCCGCGCTCGTAAAGGAAACGAACGATGGGTTCGGCCATGACGAGAAGTGCCGCGGCAGCGGGCAGGGTTAGGAACAGCACGAACTCGACCGAGCGGTTCTGCAGGCTTCCGGCCTCCACCATATGGCCGCCGCGCAGCGCCCGCGCCAGTTCCGGCAGGAGCACCGTGGCAACGGCAATGCCGACGACGCCGAGCGGCAGTTGATAGATTCGGTCCGCATAGGCAAGCGAGGATATGACGCCTTCGCCGCCGGAAGCGATGTTGGTGTTGATAAGCAGATTGATCTGGGTAATGCCGCCGGTGATGGCTGCCGGCAGGGCAAGGACCAGAAGCCGCTGCACGTTCTTGGTCAGCCGTGGTCTGCGGAAACCAATGCGCATGCCGGCATTGCGCACCGCAATCCAGACGATGGCGAGCTGCACAAGACCTGCCGCCATAACGCCCCATGAGAGCGCGTAACCGACCTGAAGCGGATCGTAATTTTTCCACCATGCCAGCGCGAGCACACCGATGAGAATGATGTTGAGGAAAACGGGAGCAATAGCAGCCGCAAAATAACGGTGCAGAGAGTTCAGCATGCCGCCCATCATCGCCGCCAGCGACATGCAGGCGAGATAGGGGAACATGATGGTGGCAAGGTGGATGGTGTTTTCGAACTTCACCGGGTCATCGACGAAACCGGGAGCAATCACCGTGCGCACGATGAAAGGCATCGACAGTTCCATCAGGATCGTCAAGGCCAGCAGCACCGTGAACAGGACGCCGAAGACCTCTTCCGAAAAGCGCCTTGCGCCTTCCATGCCATTCGCTTCGATTTCCTTGGCGAAAAGCGGCACGAAGGCAGAGTTGAATGCACCCTCGGCGAAAAGCCGCCGGAAGGTATTGGGAAAGCGGAAAGCGGCGTTGAAAGCATCCGCCACCGGCCCGGTGCCGACGGCGGCTGCCATCAGCGTTTCGCGCAGGAAGCCGAAGATGCGGCTGCCGAGCGTGGCTGTGCCGACTGTGGCGAACTTGCCGATGAGACTCATGGGACTTTCAAGCCTTTGCCGTGCGCGCGGCCGGCAGCGCCGCCACGTCTGGATGGGCGATGATGCCGTTTGGCATGCGGTCGCGCAATTCGTCTTCCTGCTCGCTCATGACCGCCTTCAAACGTTGCGCGATGCTGGCCTGCCGGTTGTCGTTCGTCACCTTCTGACCGAAGAGATCAGTGACGTAGAAGGTATCGATGACTTTTTCACCAAATGTCGTGATGCGGGCGGAGTGAATGTCGAGTGACAGGTCGGCGATGACAGCCGTCATGTCGGCCAGAAGCCCCGGCCGGTCGAGGCACTCGACCTCGATGACGGTGAACTTGTTGGACAAGCCATTCGAGATCGTCACCGAAGGCGGAATGGTGAAGGCGCTCTTTTTCTTCCGGCTCTTGGTGCGCGTGGCGATCATTTCCGGCAGGCGCTGCTTGCCGGAGAGAACTTCCTCGATCAGTTTGCCGACATTGTTGCCACGCCGCGTCTCGTCCTCGTCGATCGGAAATTCGCGGTTGATGAGGATCGTATCGAGCGCCCGCCCGTCTGAGGTGGTGAAAATCTGCGCATCGGCAATGTTGGCGCCGGCCGCGGCGCAGGCGCCGGTTATGATCGAAAGCAGGCGCGGATGGTCGGGCGCCAGAACGGTGATTTCCGTGATGGCGTGGAAGGAATGGGTGCGCACCATGGTCGAGAGTGCCTTTTCCTGCTTGTCCGCCTCGCGGATGAAGCGGGTGTGTCGCACCTGATCTTCCAGCGCCACCGTCAGGAGATAAGGCTCGTAATGCAGCTTGGTGTATTTGCGCCGCGCCTTCTGGCCCCAGTCATCAAGGGCGTCGTAGAGCGCCTGCCGGGCAATCTGCGCGCGCTCCTTGCGCGAAACTTCCGAGAAACCGCCGGAGAGAAGCAGTTCCGTCTCATAATAGAGCGAGCGCAGCAGCTGGCCCTTCCAGCCGTTCCACACACCCGGACCGACAGCCCTGATATCGCAGACGGTCAGGATGAGCAGCATCTTCAGCCGCTCCATGGATTGCACCTTGTCGGCGAAATCGGTGATGGTCTTGCGGTCGTGCAGGTCACGCGTCTGGGCAACCATGGACATCAGAAGATGCTGCTCGATAAGCCAAACGACGGTTTCGGTCTGCTTGCCGGTGAGACGGAAGCGCTGGCAGAGCTTGCGGGCGACGCGGGCACCGGCGATCGAATGATCTTCCTGCCGGCCCTTGGCGACATCGTGCAGCAGTACCGCCACATAAAGCGCCTCGCGTTCCTCGACGCCGGGCATCAACTGATTGGCGAGCGGATGGGCATCGACAGCCGTTCCCTTATCCACTTCCGACAGCACGCCGACAGAACGAATGAGATGCTCATCGACAGTGTAATGATGGTACATGTTGAACTGCATCATCGCGACGATCTTGCCGAATTCGGGGATGAATTTGCCGAGCACGCCGGCCTCGTTCATGCGCCGTAATGTCAGCGCCGGATCGCGCCGCGAGGTGAGGATCGACAGGAAAAGCCGGTTTGCTTCCTCGTTTTCCCGCAGCTCGTCATTGATGAGCGAAAGCGAACGGGTGACCACGCGCAAGGCATCGGGGTGCAGTTCGAGATTGTTGATATCGGCGATATGGAAGAGCCGGATGAGATTGACCGGGTCGTTCTTGAAGACGTCGGGTTTCGCGAGCGCGATGCGCCCCCGGTCCTCGACGAATTCCACGGAACCCGGAATCTTGCGAACGCGGTGGGCGAAGCGGCTGAGCACGCCGGAAAGGCCCGGCACGTCCTTCGCCTGCCTGTCTTCCAGCCCGGCGCAGACGATGCGGGTCAGATCACCGACATCCTTCGCCACGAGGAAATAATGCTTCATGAAGCGCTCGACGGCGGAAAGGCCGGGGCGCGGCTGATAGTTCAGCGCATCGGCAATCTCACGCTGAATATCGAAGGAAAGGCGCTCTTCCGCTTTATTGGTAATGAAATGCATCTGGCAGCGCACCGCCCAGAGAAAATCATCGGCCTTTTCGAACAGCTTCAGTTCGGATCTCGACAGGACACCGAGCTTCACCAGATCGGCCGTGTCGCGAACGTGGTAGTAATATTTGGCGATCCAGAACAGCGTGTGCAGGTCACGCAAGCCGCCCTTGCCTTCCTTGACGTTCGGCTCCACCAGATAACGCGTATCGCCAGCCTTGCGGTGGCGCTGGTCACGCTCGGCGAGCTTGGCGGCGATGAATTCCGGGCCAGTTCCGGTGACGACTTCTGACTCGAAGCGTTTTTCGAGATCGTCGGTCAGGGATTTCTTGCCGCAGATCGCCCGCACTTCCAAAATAGCGGTGCGGATCGTCATGTCGGATTTGGAAAGCCGAATGCACTCATCCACCGTGCGGGTGGCGTGGCCGACCTTGAAGCCGAGATCCCAGAGGAGATAGAGCACGAACTCCACGGCCTTGTGCATGTCAGGCGTGTTCTTGGTGGGAAGCAGGAACAGGAGGTCGATATCCGATCCCGGCGCCAGTGTGCCGCGTCCATAACCGCCAACCGCGGCGACCGCGATCTGCGGCGCATCTTTCGGATAGACGTATTGGCAGGAGAGATCATAGAGCGTTTCGATCAGCCGATCCTGCAGCCAGGAGATGCGACGGGCGCAATCAATACCGCTGCCATCGGCTTTGAGCAGTTCCCTGGCCTTTTCCCGTCCTTCCGTACTGGCCTTGCGGAAGATCGGCAGTAAATCGGACTTGATATCGGCTATGCGTTTGCCGTCTTCCCTGAAGATGACGTCGCAGTCTCGCTTCAGCGCCGATACATCGAGAATGTCGGAAAAATCCAGGTCCTTGATGGCCATCTATGCCGTTATCCATGTCCTGTGGGAAACCCCACCGCTTGCGATGGGAGTGTCCTATAAAGAGTTTCAGAGGCTATGGACAGGCACTCTATGCCTTCAAGCCTTGCCAAGTTCTTTCTTCAACGCATAGAGAGCGTCCAATGCCTCACGCGGTGTCATTTCGTCCGGATTGAAGCTTTTCAGGGCTTCCTCCACCTTTGATGGTCCTGCCTTGCGCGTTTCCTCGCGGCGAACCGCGATCTGGAACAGCGGGAGATCATCAATCAGCTGGCTTGCCGGGTTCTTGCGGTCGGCATCTTCGAGCTTCGTCAGCACCTCGCGGGCGCGTTCCACCACCGAAGCCGGCAAGCCCGCAAGCCGTGCGACCTGAATGCCATAGGAACGATCCGCAGCGCCCGGTCCGACTTCGTGCAGGAAGATGACGTCACCTTCCCACTCCTTCACCCGCATCGTGGCATTGGAAAGGCGGCCAAGTTTTTCCGACAACACCGTCAGCTCATGAAAATGCGTCGCGAAGAGGCCACGACAGCGATTGACCTCATGCAGGTGCTCCACCGACGCCCAGGCGATGGAAAGTCCGTCGAAGGTCGCCGTACCCCGGCCGATCTCGTCCAGAATGACCAGCGAGCGGTCCGTCGCCTGATTGAGGATGGCGGCAGTTTCCACCATCTCCACCATGAAGGTCGAGCGGCCACGCGCCAGATCGTCAGACGCGCCGACACGTGAGAACAACCGGTCCACAACGCCGATATGGGCAGCTTCCGCCGGCACGAAGGAACCGATCTGCGCAAGGATGGCGATCAGCGCATTCTGGCGCAGGAAGGTCGATTTACCGCCCATGTTGGGACCGGTGAGCAGCCAGATCGCGCCGTTCTTGCCGCCATTGACCGCCGACAGATCGCAATTGTTGGCGATGAAGGGCCCAGCTGACTGCCGCCTCAGCGCCTGTTCTACAACCGGGTGACGCCCACCCTTGATCGAAAAGGTCATGGAGGCGTCGACGATCGGCCGGCAATAGGCCTGTTCGGTTGCGAGATAGGCCAGGCTCGAGGCGACATCGATGACCGCTAGCGCCAGCGCGCCGGCCTTGATCGCGTCGGCCTGCTGCACCACCGCCTTGACCATCCGTTCGAAGGCTTCCAGCTCCATGGTCAGGGCTTCGGCAGCAGCATTGGCGATGCGGCTTTCGAGATCGGCAAGCTCGGTGGTGGTGAAACGCATGGCACCGGCCATCGTCTGGCGGTGGATGAAGCGGGCCTTCGCCTCGTCGGTCGCCGTCATCACATCGGCATTGCCCGCCGTCACCTCGATGAAATAGCCAAGCACATTGTTATGCTTGATCTTGAGCGACTTGATGCCGGTCTCCTCGGCATATTGCAGTTGCAGCCCGGCGATCACCCGGCGCGACTGGTCACGCAACGCGCGCACCTGATCGAGTTCGGGATTGGCGCCCTCACGCAGGAAGCCGCCATCGCGCTTCAGAAGCGGCAGATCGTCGGCCAGCATCGAGCCGAGCATCGCTTCCAGCCCGCTCGGCAAGGCTTTCAGATCCGCAAGGGCTGAGGCAAGCTCCTCCGGCAACAGCCCCTGATCGAGAATGGCGGCAATTCTCTCGGCCGACGCCAAGCCCTGCCGGATCGCGCCGAGATCGCGCGGGCCGCCGCGCTCCAGCGCAAGGCGGGAAAGCGCGCGCGGCATATCGGCCACCTGCTTCAGCGCATCGCGCAGATCGTCGCAGAGGGAGACATCGTCAATCAGATAAGCAACCGCGTCGAGACGGGCGTTGATCCTCTCCGGATCGGTCAAGGGTGACATCAGCCGCTCGGCGAGAAGCCGCGCACCGCCGCCAGTGACCGTGCGGTTCAGCGCATGCAGCAACGAGCCGTCCCTCTCACCCGAGAGCGTCTTCACCAGCTCCAGATTGGCACGGGTCGCGGGATCGATGAAGAGCGTGGAGGCAGCACTTTCGCGTTCCGGCGCGCCGAGCGGCGGGCGCTCGGCGATCTGCGTTTTTTCGACATAGGCAACGGCGGCAGCGGCAGCGGCCATTTCCACGCGCGAAAACGTGCCGAAACCATCGAGCGTCGAGACGTTGAAGTAACGCGCGATCCGCCCTTCAGCCGTAGCGCTGTCGAACAGAATGGCCGGCTGCGGCACCGCCACGCGGCCCAGCATATCGAACACCGGCCGCAATTCCTCGTCGTGGAACAGGCTGTCGGCAACGATCAGCTCGCGCGGGTCGATACGCCAGATATCGGCAAGAAGCCGCGTCAGCGTCGTTTCCGCCAGACGGAAGACGCCGGTGGAAATATCAATCCAGGCAAGCGCGAACTGTGCCTCCGCACTGCCGCGAATACGAGCAAGCGCCATCAGATAGTTGGATTCCGTTGGCGAAAGCAGCTTTTCTTCGGTGAGCGTGCCAGGCGTGACAAGCCGCACCACATCGCGTTTTACCACGGATTTCGATCCGCGCTTCTTCGCCTCGGCCGGGTCTTCGACCTGCTCGCAGACGGCAACGCGATAGCCGCGCATGATGAGCTTCTGGAGATAATCATCCGCAGCATGGACGGGAACGCCGCACATGGGAATATCGTGACCCATATGCTGGCCACGTTTCGTCAGCGTGATACCGAGAGCGCGGGAAGCTTCCACCGCATCGTCAAAGAACAATTCGTAAAAATCGCCCATGCGGTAGAACAGCAGCGAACCGGGATTGTTCGCCTTGATTTCGATATATTGCTCCATCATCGGAGTGGCCGTCGCACGGCTCTCTTCCGAGATCAGGGAAGCGGTTGTCAGAACGTCCGTCAATGGCCTGCCGATGTCATATCGTGTTGCGGAAAAGGAGCGCTGACACTAACGGGAATGGCTACCCCAAGACAACACGCACGGCACCGCTGCCCACAGGAACATCCCCTCCGGCTACGCAGAACCCGCTCAGCCGTTGATACGTTCGGTCTCGCCGCCATAATAGCTGATGTATCGGCCGGCGATCGACGAAACCGGCAGCACCACCAGCACGTCGGTCGTGTTGAAGGCGTGGTCTACCACTGCGCCGGAGCCGAACATGGCGCCGAGGCGCATATAACCCTTGATCAGAGGCGGCATGGCGTTCAGCGCCTTGCGGGCGTTCAGGGCTTCTGCCGGAACGAGGTCCATTTCATGGTAGAGCTCAGGAAGAGCAACCGCCTCCCACTCCCCCTTCGCAAGGCAGTTATGGTGCAGGAAAGACAAGGCGAGCGCATGTGCTTCCGGCTGCACACCCGGGAAGGAGGCGCAGCCGATCATGGCGTCCATCCGGTGTTTGACGGCGTAGGACCAGTTGCCCTGCCACAGAAGCTCGACGGTGCGCTTGGTACGATATTCCGGCAGCACGCAGGAGCGGCCAAGCTCCATGAAGCGCTTGCCCGGGTGGCGCGCAACGAGACCGGCGATGTCGAATTCGCTGGCGGAATAAAAGCCATTATTGGCGAGCGCGACTTCCTGACGCAGCAGGCGATAGGTGCCGACGATCTGATCTTCGCTGTCACCCTCGATCGACTTGTCGAGCACGAGCAGATGGTCACACACACTGTCCCAGGCGTCGAAGTCGCGCTGGCGCCGCATCGCTTCTGCCGGAAGCCTTGCCTTCATCTCCTCGACGAACACCCGGTACCGCACGGACTGCGCAGCATCAATCTCGCGTTCATTTCTGGCAAGCCGGGTTTCCAGCGTGCCGATGCGACCGAAAAGGCCCTCATTGTCCTGAGCTGTCTCCGGACGAGGAGTAATGACAACATTGTTTTCACAAATGTCGTGATTGAGGATTTCGGCAACCATGGGGAATCGCTCCGCCACCAAAGAATTTTCCTGTCATAAATCACTATTTAACGACAGAATAGTGACAAAATGCAGCCAGAGCGAGTCTGTCAATTTACGATAGCGACAGGCGTTTCGCCTCCAGCAGACGACGGATTTCCTCAACCAGCCGTCGCGGGTCGGCAGGTTTCGTCAGAATCGCGCCAACACCAGCCTTCAGCAGGATTTCGGCGGTCGCGTCACTGGTATCGCCGCTGAGCACGATGACAGGAATATTTCTTTCGCCCTGCAGCATATGGAGGAGGTCAGGGAGCGCTTGGAGCCCGTCGCCGCCCGGCATGTTGAGGTCGGAGACTATGAGATCAGGCAAGCGGGATACGCCCTGCTCCAGAGATTGCCGCAACGCCGCAAAATCCCCGACGGCGCGGACGATATAGCCGCTTTTTTCCAGAACGGCGCGGATGATGCGCTGATTAACAGCATCGTCTTCCGCCACGAGTATCTCGATACCGCTCGCTCCCTCCACCACCCGCGAGGAAAATCCCACATCCGGGTGGTTGTCGTTGATGGCGTCCCGTCGCTCTATGCCGCGCAGACGACCGCACAATACGTCGATCAGGGATTTTTCCCGCAGCGGCCGGATCAACCACGCGTCGAAGGCCACATGCATTGTCGACGGCCGCTCTTCGGGGCTGACGAGCAGCGTGCGGCGGACATTGCCGTCCGGCCAATCCTTCAGTGCATCTTTGAACAACGGCGAAATGCGCCGGTCGACGATGACATCGGTAAGGGGGGCGGTCCCGATGGCGGAACTCTTCCTCAGCTTTTCCAGATCTTCAGGCTGATGGATAAGTGTGCATTGCCCGCCGAAGGCCTCGATCGCCTCCATCGTGACCGCTGCCGCCACACCCCTTGGTGCGACGAGCAGGACATTTGTATGTCGCAGGCAATGGCGCCGCGCCGGATCCGCCATTTCGGCAGGCGCGCCTCCCGGGCGAAACGCCAGCCTGAAAGTGCTACCCTTGCCCTTGCGGCTGGAAACCGTGAGACGGCCGCCGAATTCCCGCACGATACGGGCGGAGATCGCAAGTCCAAGGCCCGTGCCTGCGCTTCGCTGCGACAACGGGCCAGCCTGTTCGAATTCCCCAAAAATACGGGCCTGTTCCGCCCGGCTCATGCCCGGGCCGGTGTCTTCGACGGCGATGTGCAATTCGTCACCGATCATGCGCGCCCGGATGACGACGCCGCCTTCCCGCGTGAATTTGACGGCATTGCCGAGGAGATTGAAGAGGACCTGACGCAGCCTCGCCGGATCGAAATCGAGATGATCGGGTACTTCAGGCGCAACGAAGGATGTAATCTCTATACCTTTTTCATGGGCGCGATGGGCGAGCATCTCAACGATACTCTCAATCAGCCGCCGCAGGTTCTCCGCGCGCGGATTGAGCCTGAAGCGGCCAGCCTCCATGGTCGAATAATCCAGCAGATCCTCGACCAGCTGCACCAGTGACTGGCCGGATTGCCGCATGCCATCGAGATAGTTGCGCTGCTCGTCGCTGAGTTTCGTCTGCGACAGAAGATGGTTCATGCCGAGCATGCCGGAAAGCGGCAGGCGGATTTCATGACTTACCGTGGCAAGCAGCCTCGCCTTTTCCGCCTCGGCCTTTTCGGCGCGCAGGCGGGCATCTTCCCTTTCGGCAAGTGCAAGCCGCTCCTCAGTCACATCTCGGGCGATGCTGCTGATGTGAAGACGGCTGCTTGCCAGATCGCGGGTCACGACATCATGCCAGGAGAAGATGCGCTGGCCGAACGGGGTCGCGATCTCCACATCATAAGCGTGGACCTTTTCGCCCGGGCGGAAAGCGATGCCGATTTCCTCGCAGCTCAACCCTTCCGGGGCCGTGCAGCCGGTCATTTCGCGAAACACTCTATTCGCCTCGACAATACGCCGGTTCATGTCGCGGATCACGACTATATCGCCCATGAACTCCTGCATTTCGGCAATCAGAGACCGGTTTTGCGTCTGGCGCAGCCGGAGATCTGCTTCTGCAGCCAGGGCACCGGGCCGATGCAAAGACTCATCAAAGAGCGCATGGAAAAGGACACCGACGAGCACTGCGCCGAAGAAGATCGCCATCGCAACAGTGACAGCATAAGGCACTGCAAGCGCGATAAGGGCAGCGGAAAAAGCCCCCACCGATAACGACACGGCGACATAGAGCGCAATCGACCCGGTACCGGTCGCATGTCCTTCATCTGCAGGGCGTGCCGTCGTATCGAGACGATCCGCAGGCTGCACCGCCGTGGCAGCCAGGCCAAGGCCATCCGAGACTTTTTGCCGAAGTTTTGCCAGTTCGCTCATAGGCAACCGCTACCACGGCAGCGGTTTTGATATGTTTGGCCGAAACGGTAAAATTTTACTTTTTAGCCGCCCGGGCGTGCAAAAACTCGTCGAGAATGACGCAGCCTGCACCGATGGTTATGAAACTGTCAGCAAGGTTGAAAACAGCGAAGGACCATGTCTGGGTGTGGAACAGGATATAGTCGATGACGTGCCCGTAAAAGAAGCGGTCGAGAAGATTACCCGCTGCTCCGGCGATGATGAAGGCAAAACCGAGATGGGCGAAGGTGCGATCGGCAGCCGTCTTGCGCCATAGCCAAAGAACGAAGACAACGATGACGAGCCGCATGCTGACGATGAACCACCCGTGCATGTCTTCGAGCATGGAAAAGGCGACACCAAGATTGTAGGTGCGGTAAAGCGCCAGAAACGGCGCGACAGGCACCATCTCCTGCAGCGGCAGATAGGCCTCGACCAGCTGCTTGACGATTTGATCCAGCACCAGCGCGGCGACGATCAGGGCAAAGGCCGGGCCGAATTTCGAGAACAATGCCGCCTTGGCCATTACGTCACCGGTGCGAGTTCGAGGAGATGTCGCCGTGCTTCGAACAGCATGACGGCGGTTGCGATGGCGAGATTAAGGCTGTCTGCGCGACCCTGCTGGGGAATGCGCGCCAGCTGGTCGGCCTTGCCGGCAAGCTCCGGCGGAAGGCCGGATTGTTCATTGCCCATCAGGATCACGACCGGCTTGCCGGCATAATCGATCTTTCGATAATCCACAGAACCGGCAAGATGGGTGGCGACGACGCTGACATGTGCCGATTTTTTCCAGGACAGGAATTCCTCGACCGAGGCGCGCGCAACGGGCGTGGCGAAGACCGAACCCATGGTGGCGCGTACCGTTTCCAGCGAAAATGGGTCCGTGCAGTCCCCGACCAGAATGACCCCCGAGGCACCAGCCGCGTCCGCTGTGCGGATGATGGTGCCGAGATTGCCGGGATCACGAACCCGGTCGAGTGCGATATAGGTCTCGCCCTTTTCCGGCCGGATATCCTTCAGCGGCTTCCATTTCTGCTCGAAAATGCCGACGACCATTTGCGGATTGTCGCGGCGGGTGATCGAGGCGATGACCTTTTCGCTGACTTCGAGCACCAGCCCGCCGGATGCGACCGTCTTCACCGCCGCCTGCTCCACCAGCGGCTTGCCCTTGGCGGCCTTGGCGTAAACCAGCGTCTTTATCGTCCAGCCGAGTTCGAGGGCATCGATGACCAGCTTCAGGCCTTCCGCCATGAAAGTGCCGGTCTCCTCCCTGCCCTTTTTCTGGGTGAGCGCCTTAATGTCCTTGATGATGGGATTGGCGAGGCTGGTCACTTCCTTGACCTGACCAACCCGGCGCGTTGTATTTTCGCGCATATCCTTCATTTCGGCTCCCAGCGGCTGAACAGCGATGTGGAAAGCACGCGGCCCGGCGTCTTGCCGTCCAGCCCGGCTTCACGGATGACAAGTTCGCCGGACGTGACGACGCCACCGGCGCCGCGCATGGTTTCACGCATCAGCTCATGCATTGAATAGAAGCTCGCCCTGATCGAATAGGCTGTCAGCACCAGGCCGAGCGCCTTGGGCGACAGGATTTCCCGGCAGATGTCCAGCATCAGAGGCAGATGGTCGAACAATTGCCAGACCTCGCCGTGGGTCCCGCGGCCGAACTTCGGCGGGTCGGTGAGGATGATATCGTAGCTGTTGCCGCGGCGTTCCTCACGCTGGATGAACTTCATGGCGTCTTCGCAGATCCAGCGGATCGGCGCGTGCTCGAGCCGGGCAAGGGCCTGATTTTCCTTGGCCCAGCCGATCGCCTTCTTGGAGGCATCGACGTGGGTGACTTCAGCGCCCGCAGCCGCCGCAACCAGCGAGGCGACGCCTGTATAACCGAACAGATTGAGCACCTTCAGCGGCCGGTCAGCCTTCTCGATGGAATGTTTCAGCCACTCCCAATGAACGATCTGCTCGGGAAAGACGCCAACATGCCGGAAAGCCGTGAAGCGACCAAGAAAATCGACGCCCAAGAGCGACAGGGGCCAGGT
Organism: Agrobacterium sp. InxBP2; assembly: GCF_026191755.1. Classification (NCBI taxonomy): domain Bacteria; kingdom Pseudomonadati; phylum Pseudomonadota; class Alphaproteobacteria; order Hyphomicrobiales; family Rhizobiaceae; genus Agrobacterium; species Agrobacterium sp. InxBP2. Next base: position 265,907 of record NZ_JAINDY010000030.1, on the reverse strand, counting down.
TTCTCCGAGCGCTTCCTTGGGAAACCGCCAGCGGCCCATGCCGTCCTCGTCCGTATCGCCGGTAAAGACGGCATCGGCATTCTGCCATACGCGGTCGGGGATCGACGGTCTCCAGAGCGCCTGCGCCTCGGGACGGACGATGCGATAGTCGCCATATTGCTCGAGCTTCAGGCCGTTGCCGCTATCGATGAGGTGAAAATCACCGGCGCCGCTCGATTCCAGAATGACGGGAACCTGTTCCGCAGGCAGTGCGCCGGTGCGCTGCATCAGTGCGCGCGCAGGAACCTGTTCGATAGCGGCGGCTACAACGGTTTTTTCCTTCGGTGCGGCCTTCTGCACGCTGCGCACCGCATCCGGCTCGCGCTTTTTCGGCGCGGCATCCGCGCGGCGCGCCGGCTTTACGGCATGAGCCTGTTTTTTCTCGTTTCCGGCTCGCGCGCGATTGCCCGGCCGGCTGTCTTTTTTCTTCAATGGAAATCTTTCCGCTTTTGCCCGCGTCTTATCGCGCCAGCAAATAACATTCCGTAGGCCGCTCGACTAGAGCCGGGACCAATGCTGGCGCCATCACTTTGCCGGGAGTTGTCCCGCCTGTGGAAGCTGGCCAGCCGCGGCAGCCTTTTGACGGTTGGCCTCGTCGTGCCAGCGAACGGCTTCCTTCGCCTCGATACGGGCGCGTTTGCGATGTTTGCCCTGAGCGAACCAGGTGGCCGCAGACCCCAGCAGCACACCAAAAATGACCGCCAGAAACAGGAAAACGAAAAATGGCGCGGTGAAGGACAGAACGCCGTCTTCCGGTCGGAAGGGGTTGAGCGCCAACGTCACGGACTGACGATTGGCGACACACAGGATGACGAGGATGATCGCCAGCGGAAGCAGGATGATGAGGTTGATGATTTTTTTTGACATCCGAAAATACTCCATCGCCGCGAGGAAGGCCGGCTCCGTTTCAGTCGCCGGCGTCAAGAACGATCAATCGTCCTCTTCGTCACCCATTCCGGGGTTCAGGCGTTCACGCAGTTCCTTACCCGTCTTGAAGAAGGGCACCCATTTTTCCTCGACGAAAACCGATTCACCCGTGCGCGGGTTCCGGCCCGAGCGCGACGGACGGTTTTTCACCGAAAACGCGCCAAAACCGCGGAGCTCAACACGATTGCCTGCCGCCAGAGCGTCGGTGATTTCATCCAGCACCGCATTGACGATGTTTTCCACGTCACGGTGATAAAGGTGCGGGTTACGCGCAGCAACGATCTGCACCAGTTCAGATTTGATCACGGTTGCCCCCTGAAAGAATTGGATTTTTAACGCGGCTCAACCTGCCAAACGGAAACAAGACCGTCAAGAAACAACTTGTCCGTACCGAGCTGGCCAGGCCCTGCGAAGGGAATTAAATCGTCATATCCCAGAAACTTCGCTATTTGCGCAACACTGAAAAGCGCGAAAGGCGAATTGGAGGACGGCGCACGCCATTCGACAATCGGCAAATCCTTTGCCACACCGCGGGTTTCGAAATAAGCGCGAATTTCCTTTTCGCCGCCGAGCGTGTCGACCAGCCTGTTGGCAAGAGCCTGACGGCCGGTATAGATCGATCCATCAGCCAGTTTCAGCACATCCTCGCGTGGCAGTTTGCGGCGATCTGCCACAAGGTCCACAAACCAGCCATAGCTGTCCATTACCATGGCGCGGATCATCGTCTTTGCTTCTTCCGGCGCCTCGTGGAACGGTGAAGGCTCCGCCTTCATCGGCGACGACTTGATTTCCTGCAACGAGACGCCGAGCTTGTCCATCAACTGGCCAAGTTGGGGATATTGGAAGATCACGCCGATCGAACCGGTGATCGAGGTTTCGCCGGCAACGATGACATCGCCCGCCGATGCGATCATGTAACCTGCGGAGGCAGCGAGCGTGCGCACATCCGAAACGACCGGCTTCTTTTCTGCGACCCCTCGAATGGCCTTAAAGATGCGCTCACCGCCATAGGTGGTGCCGCCTGGCGAAGAAATCGACACGATCAGTCCTTTGACATTGTCGCTCTTGGCGATCCTGTCGAGCCGCTCGAGAAGTTCGGTATTGTCGGTGATCAGGCCAGAGACCTCGACGCGGGCAATATGGGGCTTCGCACTCTGCTGCGGTCCATCCCAGAAAAAACGGTAGAGGCCGAAGAAACCGGCAACGAGCAGAAGAACGGCGGCAATCCGCCAGAAAGTCAGCTTGCGGCGCAACCGCCTGCGATCCGCTATCGCCATATTGTCCATAAAAACCTCTGTCATCCGCTCTTGCGCTTCAGGCCATATGGTTCTTCTAACGCGAAGCCGCAAGGAAACAATAAGGAAACCAGAATTACGATAAAATTCGCATTTCCCTTGCACCTTTCCAGACAAAAACCATATTGGCAGGACAAAGCACTCGTGCCAAAGACATTTAGATAGAGACACAAGCTTCAATTGTGCGCCTGAAAGGCGCCGGAGAAGCATTCCGGACCCGCTCTTATGCTCGAAAGACTCCGCGAACCCGCGCCAGCATTTCCGCTGCCCAATGACCAGAACGGCGCTTACGGGCGTGCGCTCCGGCATTCAGCGCGTGTGAAACGGCTGAAAATCATTCTGCCGCTCGGGGCGGCAATCGTTTCGCTTGCCTTCATCGCTGTCTCGGTTATCCGAACCTGGGCGCCTGAAGAAGTCTCCCTCGAAAGCGCGAGGATAGAAGACGGCAAGATCGTGATGGAAAAACCTGCCGTTGCGGGCCGCAACGAGAAGGGAATCGATTACTCCATGAACGCCGACCGCGCGTTGCAGGACATTGCCAACCCCAATCTGATGACGCTCGAAAAGGTTCTGGCGGCGGTTCCGGTAAACGACAGTGTCGCGCAGGTGATCGCCCAGGAAGGCATTTTCGACCGCGCCACGAACAAACTAAAGATGACCGCCCCTTTTGACATCAATCTCAGCAATGGCATACAAGCGAAATTCCAGTCTGCGGAAGTCGATCTGAAGGCCGGGAAAATGAGCAGCCAGCAGCCGGTTTCAATCAAAACAAACGACGGCTCGATTGTTGCGCAATCGATTGACATCGCCGATAATGGCAAGACAATTACATTTTCGGGGCAGGTACGGGCACGTATCGCTGCATCCAATATCAAAAATGAAGGCAAGTGAGAGCCCGGTCCAGATGATGCAAATTTCCCGTCCCGTTTTCCTTGGCAAATCCGCAGGCTTAACAGCCGCAGGTCTTGTTTTTTCGTGTCTTGCAACTGTGGCTTTCGCCCAGAACACCACCAGCAACATGCAGGGCGTCAAGCTTTCCGGCGATCAGCCGATTGCGATTGAAAGTGACCAGCTCGAGATTCGCGATCAGGAGCGCAAGGCATATTTTACCGGCAACGTGAAGGTTGTGCAGGGAACGACCACCCTGCAGGCCGGCAAGATGACGGTGAATTACAAGGGCGAGGGTTCCTCGCTCACCAGTGGCGACGCCAACATCGAAAAAATCTTCGTGGACAATAATGTCTATCTGACGTCCGAGACCCAGAAGGCGACGGCCGATCACGGCGAATTCGACATGGCGGCGCAGACCTTCATTCTGACGGGCAAGCAGGTCGTGCTGTCCGAAGGTACCAATGTCTTCACCGGCTGCAAGCTCACTGTTCTGATGAATACGGGACAGGCCAAGCTCGAAAGCTGCGGCGGTCCTGTCCGGATCATGCTCGATCCGAAATCGCAGAAGAAACAGTAGTCTTTCCTCGTGAAGATACCCTCGATCTCAAAAATATTCGGCGGCGGGCGCCACCGATCCGCGGACTCCGCCTCACCGGCGGACAAGACCCCCTATCAGGGCACGCTGATCGCGCATGGTTTGACCAAGACCTATAATACGCGTCGCGTGGTCAACGGTGTTTCGCTGGTCGTTCGTCGCGGCGAGGCTGTGGGCCTGCTCGGGCCGAACGGCGCCGGCAAAACCACCTGTTTTTATATGATCACGGGCCTGGTTCCGGTCGATACCGGCAAGATCGCCATCAACGGAAACGATGTCACCACCATGCCGATGTATCGGCGCGCGCGTCTAGGCGTCGGTTATCTGCCGCAGGAAGCCTCGATCTTCCGCGGGTTGACCGTGGAGGAGAACATCCGCGCCGTGCTGGAAGTGCATGAGCCGGACGCAGCCAAGCGCAACCGCAAGCTCGATGAGCTGCTGGAAGAATTCCATATCGCGCAACTGCGCAAGTCGCCCGCCGTGGCGCTTTCGGGTGGCGAGCGCCGCCGTCTGGAAATCGCACGCGCGCTTGCGACAGATCCGACCTTCATGCTGCTCGACGAGCCCTTCGCAGGCGTCGATCCGATTTCGGTCAGCGACATCCAGAATCTGGTAAGGCATCTGACAGCGCGCGGCATCGGCGTTCTCGTCACTGATCATAATGTCCGAGAAACGCTTGGCCTCATCGACCGCGCTTACATCATCCATGCAGGCGAGGTGCTGACGCATGGACGTCCCGACGATATCGTCAACAATCCGGATGTGCGTCGCCTCTATCTCGGCAATAATTTCAGCCTGTAAGCTGTAGGGCGCGAAAGATTTTTCATCGCGCCCTGCCCTGACGCTTGACCAAACAAAATAAAAAAGCAATTTTTGGGCCAAGTTCTGTCGTCTCGGTAAAATTTCTGGAAAATCTGGCGACGGAGAAGCTGTAAAGGGAGTTTCGCGTTCGCCATGGCATTGTCTGCCAGCCTTTTGCTGCGTCAAAACCAGTCTCTCGTGATGACACCGCAACTGATGCAGTCCATCCAGCTGCTTCAGATGACGCATTTTGAGTTGACGCAGTTTATCGCGCAGGAGGTGGAACGTAATCCGCTGCTGGAAATTGCGGCAAACGATGGCGATTTGAGCAATGACATGCCGGCGGAAGCCGACAATTTCGGCGACAGCGATGGTGACGGCGCGGGAAAATCCCCCAGCGTGACCGCGGATAGTGAAGACTGGTACGGGGATCGCGCCGCCAATCTTGGCGAGCAACTCGACACGAGCTTCGAAAACGTCTTTCCCGACGATGGCGAGCCGAGAAAGGCCGATGCGCCCGAACTGGCGAGCCAGTGGAAATCGATGCCGGGGCAGGAATCCGGCGAAAGTTACGATCTCGATGACTTCGTCGCTGCAAAACAGAGCCTGGGCGACCATCTCAGTCAGCAATTGCCGCTCTCCATCTCTTCCCCCGAAGACAGGATGATCGCCGATGTGCTTATCGGCCAACTCGATGAGACCGGCTATATCGCCGCAGACGCTGTCGACGAGGTCGCCGAGCGGCTGGGAGCGGCTCCTTCGACTGTCGAGCGGGTCTTGAAGACACTCCAGGGCTTCGATCCTCCCGGCGTATTTTCACGTTCACTGAGCGAGTGTCTGGCGATCCAGCTCGCGCAGAAGGACCGGCTCGACCCGGCCATGCGGGCTTTCATCGACAATCTCGAGCTTCTGGCGAAGCGGGATTTCGCCTCCTTAAAGAAACTCTGTGGGGTCGATGAGGAAGACCTGCTCGACATGCTGGCGGAAATCCGCACGCTCAATCCACGCCCCGGTGCAGGCTACGATTCAGCGGTTTCGGAGACCATCGTTCCCGACATCATCGTTCGTCCCTCCTCTTCCGGCGGCTGGCTGGTGGAAATCAATCCCGAGACCCTGCCACGCGTGCTCATCAACCAGAGCTATTTCGCCGAAGTCTCGAAACACAAGGCTCGCGCAGGAGAGGACCAGGACTTTCTGGCTGAATGCATGCAGACCGCCCATTGGCTGACCCGCAGCCTCGACCAGCGCGCCCGGACGATCATGAAGGTTGCGACGGAGATCGTGCGTCAGCAGGATGCCTTTCTCCTCAATGGCGTGGATCACCTGCGGCCGCTGAACCTGAAGACGGTTGCGGACGCCATCAAGATGCACGAATCCACCGTCAGCCGCGTGACATCAAAGAAATACATGCTGACGCCACGCGGGCTGTTCGAGCTCAAATATTTCTTCAGCGTATCGATCAGCGCTGTGGAAGGCGGTGACAGCCACTCAGCGGAAGCAGTTCGTCACCGCATCAAGGCCATGATTGCGCAGGAAGCGGCTGATGCGGTGCTTTCCGACGACGATATCGTAGACAATCTAAAGAAGAACGGTATCGATCTCGCCCGCCGCACCGTCGCCAAATATCGGGAGGCGATGAACATCCCCTCCTCCGTGCAGAGACGCCGGGAAAAGAAGGCTCTTGCCAGGTTGTCCGCCTTCTGAGCGATGAACCCGATCACGTTTATGGCGGTTTTTTGCCGCACCATTGACTCTTGTCGCGGCAAGGGCTAGAAGCCCGCCGCACACGTAAGCAAGGTCATTTGTAACGGATTCATCTCCACCGTCCATGGGCGTAAAATTCGAATGAGGGCTTTTTAAGGTCTTCGAAACGCTTGGATGCGCGCGCGGCTTGACGTAAGCTGGTACTCGCAAATCACTACAAAAAGGAAAATTTCCATGAGTGTGCGTGTATCTGGTAAACATATGGAGATCGGTGAATCTTTCCGTCAGCGGATTGAGGACAATATAGGTCTGGCGGTTACCAAATACTTCGATGGGGGGTATTCAGGCCAAGTGACCGTAGAGAAGTCCGGATCGCGTTTTGCGGCCGATTGCAAGCTGCATCTCGATACGGGCGTTGTATTGCATGCGGCGGGTCAGGCGAATGATCCGCAAGCGAGCTTCGATGCCGCCGCCGAGCGGATCGAAAAGCGCCTGCGTCGCTACAAGCGCAAGCTCAAGGACCATCACAATGGTGCGAACGGCGTGTCGCAGGAAATCGCCTATACGGTGATGGATGCTATTCCCGATGAGGACCACGAGGTCCCCGAAGATTACGCACCCACCATTGTGGCCGAGAGTTCGAAACAGATTAAGACCATGTCTGTTGCCAGTGCCGTGATGGCGCTCGACATGACCGACGAACCGGTTCTGCTGTTCCGCAGCCCGGGCAAGGAATATCTCAACATCGTCTACCGGCGTCACGACGGCAATATTGGCTGGATCGACGCGGAAACGATCAAGAGCTGAACAGTCTGACAAGACGTGGAAGGCAGAACGCGAAAGTGCATCTGCCTTCCGCCTCGTCTCGATGGCATGAAGGAAAAAGAGAATGGCGTTGGCAGATTTGCTGCAACAAGATGCGATTATTCCCGCCCTCAAGGTGAATTCCAAAAAGCAGCTGCTTCAGGAGCTGGCCGCAAAGGCAGCCAGAATTACCGGAGTCTCGGAACGGGAAGTGTTCGACGTCATCCTCCAGCGTGAAAAGCTCGGTTCCACCGGTGTGGGGCACGGCATTGCCATTCCCCATGGCAAGCTCAACAGCATCCAGCAGATCACCGGTGTTTTCGCACGTCTTGAAACGCCGGTCGATTTCGAAGCGCTGGACGATCAGCCTGTTGATCTGGTTTTCCTGCTGCTGGCGCCAGAAGGTGCCGGCGCCGACCATCTGAAGGCACTTTCACGCATTGCGCGTGCCCTGCGCGACCCTGAACTGGTGGCCAAGCTGCGGGCTACAGATTCCGATACGGCGATCTACGCCTTCCTTAATCAGGAACAGGCAACGGCTGCCTGACGGCAGGCCTTCCTTTCCCAGTTAATGGTAATAAAAAACGCGCCCTGAAGGCGCGTTTTTCGTTACGTCGGCACAGATGGCCTCAAGCGTCTTTTTCATTGACCGACGCGGTGCCCGGTTCGGCCGAGGCAGCGGTTTCCGCCTTCGGGCCGCCCTTGGAGACACCGACCATGGCGGGGCGCAGAACGCGGTCGCCAATGGTGAAACCGGCCTGAATTACCTGCAATACGGTATTGTTGGGAACCGTCGTGTTGGGAATTTCAAACATGGCCTGATGGAAATTCGGGTCGAACTTCTGGCCTTCGGCATCGATCTTCTTCACGCCATGGCGTTCCAGCGTCGACAGCATCGAGCGCTCGGTCATTTCGACACCTTCAATCAAGCCGTTCAGACCGGCTTCGCCATTGGTCTTGAGCTCAGCGGGAATGGCCTCGAGAGCGCGGCGAAGATTGTCTGAAACCGCCAGCATGTCGCGGGCAAAAGCGGCCATGGAATAGGTCTTGGCATCTTTTACGTCGCGTTCCGTGCGACGACGAAGATTGTCCATTTCCGCGGCAAGGCGCAGGAACTTGTCGCGCAGGTCGGCATTTTCCGCCTTGAGCGCTTCGACCGGATCAGGCTCCGCCGTTTCAGCCTGTTCTTCGCCTGCCTGAACAGGTTCGACAAACTCTTCCGCGACGTCCGCGTCAGGTCCGGGCTTTTTTGTATCGTCGGTCATGACGTTCTCCAGATTAGACTGTTAGTGGTTGCGCCCGATATCGAGCTTTGGCGGGCAAAAATCAAGGCTTGCGGCGAAAAGCTTGCCGCATTCTCCTTCCTTGCCGGCTTGTCTATCTCTGTTTGCGGGAAAGGCGGGCCATGATCTGCGCGGTGTAATCCACCATGGGCACGATACGGGCATAATTCAGCCTGGTGGGCCCGATGACGCCGACCGCACCAACGACACGATTGTCCTCGTCACGATACGGCGCGACGATGAGCGAGGAACCCGACAGCGAAAAGAGCTTGTTTTCCGAACCGATAAAAATCCTCACTCCCGACCCACTTTCCGCGAGGTTGAGGATTTCAATGAGGTTTTCCTTACGCTCCAGATCGTCAAAGAGCAGGCGAACACGATCGATGTCTTCCTCGCCGGCCAGTCCCTCCAGCAGATTGGACCGCCCGCGAACGATGAGACGACCAAGCTTGCCGTCCTCGCTATCGCCCGCCCAGACAGCCAGACCGCGTTCGATGAGATCCTGTGCCAGCTTGCCGAGTTCGGACTGCAGCTCCGCCTGCTGCTTCTGGAACTGGCCGCGCAATTCCTGCAGCGTCTGGCCGGACAGATGGGCATTGATGAAATTCGCAGCCTCGGTCAACTGTGACGAAGAAATGCCAGTCGGTAACTCGATGATGCGATTTTCGACCTGATTATGATCACCCACCAGCACGGCGAGCGCCTTGGTCGGTTCCAGCCTGATGAATTCGACATGCTTGAGCACCACATCGTTCTTGGCCGTCAGCACCAGGCCTGCGCCCCGCGACATCCCGGACAACATGCGGCTCGCCTCCGTCAGCAGCCCTTCCAGCGATTGCTCGTGACCGGCGACCGGCCCGATCTGACGATCGATGCTTGCGCGTTCCTCCGCCGGCAGATCGCCTACCTGCATGAAGGCATCGACGAAAAAGCGCAACCCGGTCTGGGTGGGAAGGCGCCCCGCGCTGATGTGAGGGGAATAGATGAGGCCCAGTTCCTCCAGATCGCTCATGACGTTCCGGACGGAGGCCGGTGAAAGCGACATCGGCAGCAGCCGCGACAGGCTGCGTGAGCCCAACGGTTCGCCGGTATCGAGATAACCTTCGACGATGCGCCGGAAAATTTCCCGCGACCGTTCATCGAGAAGCGATGCCTGATCTTTTGAAAGCGGTGCAGAAAAGCCCATTCGTCCGTTCTTTGTCGTCCATATCCTGTCTGTCATCAATATAATGCGTCGCGCGGCCGCGGCAAAATGGAAATTGGCTTTGCAAAAGCCAGGACCTCGCCTTAGAAGGCAGGGACCAACATGGAGAGTGGATCATATGCGGCCTTCAGGCAGAAAAACCGACCAGATGCGCAGGGTTTCCTTCGAGCGCAATTTCTCGAAACATGCCGAAGGCTCCTGTCTCGTGAAATTCGGCGACACGCATGTGCTCGTCACCGCAAGCCTCGAAGAAAAGACGCCGCCGTGGCTGCGCAACAGCGGCAAGGGCTGGGTTACCGCAGAATATGGCATGCTGCCGCGCTCCACCCATGAACGCATGAAGCGCGAAGCTGCTTCCGGCAAGCAGGGCGGCCGTACGCAGGAAATCCAGCGCCTCATCGGCCGCTCGCTGCGCGCCGTCGTTGACCTGCAGGCGCTCGGCGAACGCCAGATCAGCATCGACTGCGACGTCATCCAGGCCGATGGCGGTACCCGCACCGCCTCCATTACCGGCGCGTGGATCGCGCTGCACGATTGCCTGAAGTGGATGGAAACCCGCAACATGATCAAGGTCGAGAAAGTCCTGAAGGATCATATCGCGGCGATCTCCTGCGGTATATTCGCCAACCAGCCGGTTATCGATCTCGACTATCTCGAAGATTCCTCCGCCGAGACCGATGCGAATTTCGTCATCACCGGCTCGGGCGGCATCGTCGAGGTTCAGGGTACTGCTGAAGGCGCGCCCTTCTCCGAAGAAGAATTCCTGACGCTGCTCGGCCTGGCCAAAGCCGGCTGCAGCGAATTGGTCGCCCTTCAGAAACAGGCCATCGCCTGAGCCGACAGGAAAGCGTGATGCGCAAGCTCGATACCAGAACCATCGTCGTCGCCAGCCACAACAAAGGCAAGATTGCCGAAATTGCCGATCTGATCGGCCCTTTCGGCTTTTCCGCCAAGTCGGCGGCTGAGCTCAACTTCGAAGAGCCGGACGAGACAGGTACGACCTTCGAAGAAAATGCCGCCATCAAGGCGCTTGCCTCTGCTAAGGCATCCGGTCTTCCGGCTTTGTCCGACGATTCCGGTCTGGTTATCGACGCGCTTGACGGTGCGCCCGGTGTCTACACCGCCAATTGGGCGGAGACGGCTGACGGCACACGCGACTTCGCCATGGCGATGCGGAAAGTTGAAGATGCACTGGCCGAGCACGGCGCATCGAAACCGGAAGATCGCACGGCCCGCTTTGTCAGCGTGCTGTGCCTGGCCTGGCCCGACGGTCATGTCGAGTATTTCCGTGGCGAGGTGGAAGGCACTGTCGTCTGGCCACCGCGCGGAACGAGCGGATTTGGCTATGATCCGATCTTCAAACCCGAGGGTTACGACACCACATTCGGTGAGATGACCGCGGACGAAAAACACGGCTGGAAACATGGCGACAGCTTTGCGCTATCGCACCGTGCCCGTGCGTTTAAAAAATTCGTAGAAACCTGCCTGGAGGCATGAACCCGATGGTCGGGGAGCACCAACTTTCTGCCCCCGGCGCATCGCTTCTGCCGGATACGGGCGATCCCGGTTTCGGGATTTATCTGCATTGGCCCTTCTGCGCGGCCAAATGCCCCTATTGCGATTTCAACAGCCATGTCCGCCACCGGCCGGTAGATCAGGAGCGGTTTACGGCTGCCTTCCTGCGTGAAATGGAACATATGCGGTCGTTGAGCGGCCCGCGCGTCGTCACCAGCATCTTCATGGGCGGCGGCACGCCATCGCTGATGGACCCGCAGACAGTCGCAGCACTTCTTGATGGCGTCTCGCGCTTCTGGCATGTGCCGGATGGTATCGAGATCACCATGGAAGCCAATCCTTCGAGCGTCGAGGCAGAGCGGTTTCGCGGTTACCGGGCGGCGGGCGTCAACCGCGTCTCTCTCGGTGTGCAGGCGCTGAATGACCGCGACCTGAAATTCCTCGGACGGCTGCATGATGTCGCTGACGCCCTGAAAGCCATCAGGCTGGCGCGTGAGATTTTCCCGCGTATGTCCTTCGACCTCATCTATGCCCGCCCGAACCAGACGGTGGCCGAATGGGACGCCGAGCTGAAGGAAGCAGTCTCCTATGCCGTTGACCATCTGTCGCTCTATCAGCTGACGATAGAAGAAGGCACGCCCTTCTACGGCCTGCACAAGGCCGGCAAACTCATCGTGCCAGATGGCGAGCATTCGGCCGTGCTTTATGAAGCCACTCAGGAAATCACCGAGCGTTACGGCATGCCGGCCTACGAGGTTTCCAACCATGCCCGGCCCGGTGCTGAAAGTCGCCACAACCTCACCTACTGGCGTTATGGCGATTACGCGGGCATCGGTCCTGGCGCGCATGGGCGTCTGACGCGCGGCTCCTCCAAGCTCGCAACGGCGACCGAACGCCACCCTGAGACCTGGCTGGAAACCGTTGAGCGGGAAGGCCACGGCATGATCGATCAGGAACTCCTCGGCGTCGATGAACAGGCCGACGAATTGCTGCTGATGGGCCTTCGCCTGCGGGAAGGCATCGATCTCGCCCGCTGGAGCGATCTTTCCGGACGCGACCTCGACCCGGAAAAGGAAGAGTTTCTTCTCCAGCACGGCTTTGTGGAGCGGCTCGGAAACTCCCGGCTGCGCTGCACCCCATCGGGCATGCTCATTCTGGACGCCGTCGTCGCCGACCTCGCCTGCTGACACCCGCGCATCCGGCTTTAGTCCTCAAACAAGAAGAGAATAAAAAAGCGGCCCGGAGGCCGCTTTTTTCATGCGTTGTTTTCGTTGATCAGGCGCTTCAGCAGCTCGACCTCATGACCGAGCTTGGTATCGCCGGAGATCAGCTCCTCGATCTTGCGCACCGCATGCAGAACCGTGGTATGGTCACGTCCGCCAAAACGGCGGCCGATCTCCGGGAAAGACCGCGGCGTCAGCATCTTCGCCAGATACATGGCGATCTGGCGTGGCTTGACGATGACTCGGGTGCGGCGGTTGGACACCAGTTCCTGCCGCGACACGTTGTAATGCTTGGCGACGATCCGCTGAATATCCTCAATACGCACGCGCTTGGCCTCGCCCGTGCCGACGAGATGCGACAGTAGTTCATCGACCCGATCGACCGACAGATTCGGTTCGAAAGAGCGCCGGAACATCAGCTGGTTGAACGCACCCTCAAGTTCGCGACCGCTCGCCGTAACGCTTTTGGCGACATGGGTCAGGATTTCGTCCGAAATATCAAAGGAAGGATCTTCCTGACGGGCCGAACCGAGGCGGCGGTTGAGCATTTCATAACGCATGTCGTAATCGGGCCCTTCGATCTCGATGGCCATGCCGCCCTGAAGGCGGGAGCGCACGCGCGGATCGAGCGATTCCAGTTCCCATGGAGCGCGGTCAGCCGCAACCACGACCTGCTTGGCGCTGTCGAGCAGCATGTTCAGCAGGTGGCAGAATTCGTGCTGGATCATCTTGCCCTGCAGAAACTGCATGTCATCGATGACGAGCAGATCGATATTGCGCAGCGTATCCTTCAGCGTCAGAGCGTCATTGTCACGGATCGCGGTTGCGAAACGCCACATGAAATATTCGGCCGTCAGATAAACCACGCGCGGATTGCGCGGGCTGTCGATGGCCGCATTCGCGATGGCCTGCAGAAGATGTGTCTTGCCGAGGCCCACACCCGCATGGATGAACAGCGGATTAAAACGCACGGCACCAGCGCCGGCTTCTGCTATCGTCTTTGCGGCTGCAAGCGCAACACGGTTGGACGAACCTTCCACAAACGTCTCGAAGGTGAAACGCGTATCCAGCGGTGACCCGAACAGCGGACCGGAGCCGCCCTGACGCAGCGTTGCCTGCGCGGCCACGGGCTGCGCAGAAGGCGCCGCCGCGGGCTGCTGCGGGACAAAAGGCTTGTTGCGCTGAACCGCCCCGATTTCCTGAGCGGGCTGTGTCCGTTCCTCAGCCTGGGCCGGGCGCACCGGGCGGCTGGCCGAGCGGACCAGAATCTCCACCTTCAGCACATCCGGATCCTCGCTCTGCACGAGGCTGGTGATCAGGTCCATATAACGGTTATTGATCCAGGACTTCAGAAAGGTCGTCGGAACGGTAAAACGAACGACGCTTTTCGAAACGGAATGGAGTTTCAGCCGTGCAAACCAGCTCGCATAGACTTCCGGACCAACCTGTGCCTTGAGCCGCGCGCTAAAACGTTCAAACAGCGCATCATGCTTCATTGCCGATTTGTCCCCTGCCGCCTCTGAGCAAGCTGCATCACATGCCTTTGGTGCGCGGTCCCCATCAGCCACCGCACCCATCGCCAAATTCAATTGCATATTGCCGCCTTTCAAATTGCCAATCATAGCCTGACGACCAAAATAGATCGCCAGAGATCCCCCTCGTTTATTCCCGCCCTCAGCGTTCCCCTCGAAAGAACGTCAAAGACTATTCTCGTTTGCGAGCCGGTTTCCCATTTCCCTCTCCCTCATGGAGAGGCCTGCGACACGCTCAAAACGCTCCTTTCGCCACAACCTTAAGGCGCATTTTTGAGGACAAAAAGCTCCCGCCCGTTCCGAGACCGAAACGGTACAAAAAGCTCCATGACCTGAAAAAACGGACCTCGAAAGACCCGTCAGCAAGAAGGTGAATATCGTCGATACGAACATCGAGATAATCTGTGGACTGAGATCCGCACCCCTTGTTGGAATGCATTTAGGCAGGATCGTGGGGAGAGATCAATGGCGTTTTTTCTGCAAAAACGTAGATCGGCCATTGACTCGCAATGGCCGTTTTGCATCACCGTCAAGGTTCAAAGCAGAATCGCTTATGAATCAATGAGATTCAATTTTGGCGTTTTTTGAGAGCCTGTTTTGGCAAAAAAATAAAAATCTTCTTGACTCAAAACTTGCCCCGACTTCCGTAGAGCAAGCTTCCCATTTTGGAGAAGACCTCCAGCAAGTATTTGTTTTTGCTTAGTTTTTCCTGTCGTTCAGTTGACACGCATTTGTCACGTTACGGGAGGAATGATTAACAGGCGGTTAGAATCAGAAAAAGCCCGGTCAAAGACCAGGCTTTTTGAATAATTATTTGTAATTAGCCGGATTAGGCGGAAAGAGCCTTCACGCGCTGTGCAAGACGCGACACCTTACGGGATGCCGTGTTGCCATGCAGAACGCCCTTCGTGGCGGCGCGCTGGATCTCGGGCTGAGCTGCCTTCAGAGCTTCGGTAGCGACAGCGAGATCACCGGTAGCGATTGCTTCCTCGACCTTGCGGATGAAGCCGCGAACGCGCGAACGGCGAGCCTTGTTGACTGCGGTACGGCGAGCGATCTTGCGGGTCGCCTTTTTCGCCGAAGTTGTATTGGCCATGTATGCCTCTCTTCGAATTCAAACCAAATTCCGCAACCAGAGGATCGGGTCTTTCGAAGACCTCACGTAACCCAAGAATGCGGGAGTAATTTCGGACAAGCCGGATGGCTTTCCTTAACCGTGGGCGGGCATATACCGCTAAAGCTTACGCCCGTCAACGCGCAAAACGCTCAAAAGCGCCGATATTCCGAATCCTTAGCGATTCCGGAAAGCAGGTTTGCGCTTTTCGACGAAGGCCGCCATGCCCTCCTTCTGATCTGCCGTGGCGAAAAGCGACTGAAAGGACCGTCTTTCATATCGCAGACCTTCCGAAAGCGGCACTTCGAAGGAACGATTGACACTTTCCTTGGCCATGAGCACGGAGGCACGCGACAGCGACGCGATGCGGGTGGCGGCCTCCACCGCCTCGTCCATCAGGTTCGCGGCCGGTACGATTCTCGATACGAGACCGGCGCGCTCGGCTTCCGCCGCATCCATCATGCGGCCAGTCAGAACGAGGTCCATCGCCTTTGCCTTACCCACCGCACGCGTCAGCCGCTGGGAGCCGCCCATGCCTGGAATGACACCCAGCGTGATCTCCGGCTGGCCGAACTTTGCCGTATCGGATGCTATTATGAAGTCGCACATCATGGCGAGTTCGCACCCGCCCCCGAGGGCAAAACCGGAAACGGCGGCGATGACGGGTTTGCGGGTGGCCGCAACCTCGTCCCAGCCGCCAAGAAAATCGCCGACATAGGCATCGACGAAATCCAGCCCCTGCATTTCCTTGATATCGGCACCCGCCGCAAATGCCTTCTCAGAGCCGGTGATAACGACCGCACCGATGGAATCGTCCACGGAAAATGAAGACAGGATGTGTCGCAGCTCTTTCAGAAGCACGGAATTGAGAGCGTTTAGCGCCTTTGGACGATTGAGCGTGATGACCCCTACCTCGTCGCGCTTTTCGACCAATATCGTTTCATAATCCACGGCAGTCTCCCCTTCTCCGTCGTTGGTTCATTTCTGGCAGGCGGCGCAATAAAAGGTGGAGCGGCCAGCCTGCACCACCCTTTCAACCGTACCCCTGCAGCCGGGGGTACGGCAAGGCTGCCCCTCCTGATCGTAGACCGAAAAGGAATGCTGGAAATAACCAAGCGTTCCATCCGTCTGTATGTGGTCGCGCAATGATGAGCCCCCGGCGGCGATGGCATCGGCGATGACGTCGCGGATTTTCTCCGTGAGATCGACAAGCTTCGCTGTGGGCTTGCCGCCTTTCGTTACCAGCGTTCCGGCGGCACGCAGGGGGGAAAGATGGGCGCGCCACAGCGCCTCGCAGACATAGATATTGCCGAGGCCGGCAATAACCTTCTGGTCCAGCAGCGTGCTTTTCAGCGGTTGGCTTTTACCGTCGAACCGGCTCGCGAGATAATCCGCGCTCAGCGTATTGCCTGTTGGCTCCGGGCCAAGTTCCGCAAAGGCGGGATAAAGATCGAGCTTGCTGCGCTCCACCAGATGCATGAAGCCGAAGCGACGCGGATCATTATAGATAATGCAGATGCGCTCTTCGCCTTTATCCAGATGAAAGACGACGTGGTCGTGCTTGCCGTCCTTCGAGCGGGGATGGTGGAACACGCCGGGTATGCTGCCTTCTGCATCGGCCTCCGCTTCCACGCGGAAAGAGCCGGACATGCCGAGATGGGACACGATTGTCAGCCCGTCCTCCAGCTCGATCAGAAGATATTTTGCCCGCCTTCCGAGCGAGATGATTGTCTTCCCCTCGATAAGCTCCGCGAAATCCTCTGGAAACGGAAACCGCAGGTCGGGGCGGCCGAGATGGAGCTTGCGAACCCTTGCCCCTTCCATGGCGGGAGCAAGGCCGCGTCTGACGGTTTCGACTTCTGGCAATTCTGGCATCTGGCTTATCCGGCAGTTTTTCGTTAGGACCATGTGGTCTATAAAGTGCACGCGAAATGTCGCGCCCAGGCGATGCGGCAACAGATAGCGTCGCCATGGCGTTTCCGCTATGGTCCGCCACGCAATAAATATGGAGACAGACGATGACCGACGCCCGTACCACCGCCCAAGGCGGCATGGAAACGTCCTATGGCTTCCACAAGGTGGACGAAGGCCAGAAGCAGGGGATGGTCAACGAGGTCTTCCACAAGGTGGCCAAGCGCTACGATATCATGAACGACGTGATGTCGGCCGGCCTGCACCGGCTGTGGAAGGACGCCATGGTGTCCTCGCTTTCGCCGCGCAAGGATCCCTCCTACAAGGTTCTGGACGTGGCTGGTGGTACCGGGGATATTGCCTTCCGGATCATCGAAGCTTCCAACCGTCTGGCGCATGCCACCGTTCTCGATATCAACGGCTCGATGCTTGCCGTCGGCGAAGAGCGCGCGGCGAAAAAGAAGCTTTCGGACAATTTGACCTTCGTGGAGGCCAATGCCGAGGAACTACCTTTTGAGGCGAACAGCTTCGACGCCTATACGATCGCCTTTGGCATTCGCAATGTTCCGCGCATCAACGTTGCGCTGAAGGAAGCGCACCGTGTGCTGAAGCGCGGCGGGCGGCTTCTGGTGCTGGAGTTTTCCGAAGTTGAGATGCCGCTGCTTGATCGCGTCTACGACGCGTGGTCGTTCAATGCCATTCCGCAATTCGGCAAGATGATCACCGGCGACGCCGAACCCTATCAGTATCTGGTCGAATCGATCCGTAAATTCCCCAATCAGGAGGATTTTGCGACGATGATCCGCACCGCTGGCTTCTCCCGCGTGACCTATACCAATTACACCGGCGGCATCGCCGCCCTGCATTCCGGCTGGAAGCTCTAAGACCATGGCCGGCATAGGCAGGAGACAAGCATAAGCATGAGCACTTTGGGCGCATATTTCCGCCTCGCAAGGGTTGGCTGGGTTCTCGTGCGCGAAGGCGTCGTGCTGGCCCTGCCGTCCGATGACCTGCCCGCTCCCGCGCAGGTGTTAAAAGCCCTGCTGAAGCCATTCGCCCGTAGCAAGGCGAAAAGAGCGCAGCGTAGCGATCGGCTGGCGGTGGCCGTCGAGCGGCTTGGACCGTCCTATGTGAAGATGGGTCAGTTTCTGGCCACCCGTCCGGATGTGGTGGGCGCGGAGTTCGCGGACGATCTCGCAAGCCTTCAGGACCGCATGGCCTTTTTCCCAGCCGCAGCCGCCAAAGCGAATATCGAGGGATCGCTCGGACGGCTGGTTTCGGAACTCTACAGGGAATTTGGCGACCCGATCGCCGCCGCCTCCATCGCCCAGGTCCATCCGGCGATTGTGGATACGCCAAAGGGGCCACGCAAGGTTGCCGTGAAGGTGATCCGTCCCGGCGTGCGACAACGCTTCCAGAACGATCTCGAGGCGATGTATCTGATCGCCGACCTGCAACAGCGCTTTGTCCGCTCGGCCCGTCGTCTGCGCCCGGTCGAAGTGACGCGCACGCTGGAGCAGACCACCAAGATCGAGATGGATCTGCGGCTTGAGGCCGCCGCCCTTTCCGAGCTTGCGGAAAACACCAGGCAAGATCCCGGTTTTCGTGTTCCCGAAGTCGACTGGGAACGCACCGGTCGTGACGTCGTCACCATGGAGTGGATCGACGGCGTCAAGATGTCGGACATTGAAGGCCTGAAGGCCGCCGGTCACGACCTGAACAAGCTCGCCGACACACTGATTCAGTCCTTCCTGCGGCACACCCTGCGCGACGGTTTTTTCCATGCCGACATGCATCCCGGCAATCTTTTCGTCGATCCGCAGGGCATGATAGTCGCGGTCGATATGGGCATCGCCGGACGGCTCGGGAAAAAGGAGCGGCGGTTTCTCGCTGAAATCCTCTACGGCTTCATCACGCGCGATTACATGCGGGTGGCGGAAGTACATTTCGAGGCCGGTTACGTGCCGGGCCATCACGACATAGCGAGTTTCGCGCAGGCGATCCGCGCCATCGGCGAGCCAATTCACGGCCAGCCGGCCGAGACGATCTCCATGGGCAAGCTCCTGACCCTTCTCTTTGAAGTCACTGAGCTTTTCGACATGGAAACCCGGCCGGAACTCGTGATGCTGCAAAAGACGATGGTGGTGGTGGAAGGCGTGTCGCGTATGCTCAATCCGCGCTTCAACATGTGGAAGGCGGCTGACCCTGTTGTCAGTGGCTGGATAAGGGACAATCTTGGCCCGAAACGTATCGTAACCGATCTGAAAGACGGCGTGAAGGCCGCCCTGAAGCTCGCCGAGGCAGCGCCGGAGATCGCCGCCAAGACGGAGAAGCTGCATTCCGAACTGATGTATATGAGCGAGCACGGCTTGCGTTTCGACGCCCAGACCGCAGAAGCCATCGGCAGGGCAGAAGCGCGCCATACCAGATGGGGGCGGATAGCGCTGTGGGTTATTGCGCTGACGCTTGTCTTTATTGCCATCAAGGTAAGCTGAACATCTCGGCACGTTTTCGTGCCATGTTTGTGTAACGTCTCGAGGTAATAAAGACCTGGCCTTTCCTCGGGTCAGGCAGTTGTGCGGGTAAAGGGCTGCTTTGAAGCCGCGATAGTGCGCGGGTGTTAGAGACGGATGATGCCGGTCGGGATTTGATTGTGATGGCTAAAGCGCAGATACTGAAACAGACCCTCTCCTATTCCTCCTGGCCACTCGTCTTTGTTGGCGGCCTCGTGGGGTCATATTTCGCCTTCTCGAGCAGCCATCCGATCGCGGCGTTTCTCAGTGTCTATGCCTGCGCGGTTATCACTCTCTTTCTTCTCGAACGCTATATTCCCTATGAAGTAGAATGGCTCGAAGGGGATGGCGAGACAATGACGAGCATCGGCCACACGCTTTTGACCAAGGGGCTGGTGCAACTTGCCGCCGCAGCATCGGCCATCTTCCCGATGCTGGCCGCGAACGTGCTCCAGCCGCTCGCGGCAATGCGCTTTGACCTGTGGTCATCGCATCTGCCAATGGTGGTGCAGGTCTCGCTTGCGGTAACGATTGCCGAATTCGGTCTCTACTGGGCCCATCGCATCGCGCATGAAACCGTTTTTTTCTGGCGGTTCCATGCCCTGCATCACAGCGTCGTACGGCTATGGGTCGTTAATACCGGGCGGTTCCATGTGGCCGATTCCCTATTCAAGATCGCGCTCAGCCAGATTCCGCTTTATTTCATGGGGGCGCCGCTGCAGGTGTTCTGGTGGCTGGGTGCTGTGACCGCATTCATCGGTATCTTGACCCATTGCAATGTCGACATGAAAACGGGTGTGCTCGACTATGTCTTCAGCACGCCGCGCCTACATCGTTGGCACCATTCAAAACAGCTTCCGGAAGGCAATACCAATTACGGCGAAAACCTCGTCATCTTCGATATTCTCTTTGGCTCCTACCATAACCCTGACCGACCCTCATCAACTGATATCGGCATCAAGGGTGAGATCGCCAAGGGGTTTTTGCCACAGCTCGTGCAGCCCTTCACCAAAGAAGGCGTCCGCCAGATCATCGGCAAAGACAAAAAGGTCAATTGAAGCGGAAATTATAGGGCGGGTGCGGGATCGATCACGATGCCCAGCTCGCCTCGCAGTTTTTTTGTCAGGCCGGCTGCCACAAGCTCATAGGAGCGGCGAACATAGTGCTCCACTTCTTCCCGTTCGAGCGGAGAATGATCGGCAATCGATATCCATTTGCGTTTGGCAAAATACGGCGCCTGGGCGATACCTTCGAGCGCAGTGAGGATTTCAAAGCTCTCCTCCGAGCATTTCACCACCAGCCGCCAGTCTTCCCGTTCGCCCAGCACGGCAAAGACCTTGTCGCCCACCTTGGCAACATGCGAATCCCATTGATCGACGAAACGCACGCCCGGCCATTCGCCAAGCATCCTGTCGAATGTCTTGCGATCAAAGATGGTCATGTGAGTTTCTCCGCGACAAAGGCTGCCAGACGTTTTGCCACTTCGGCCTTATCGAGATCCGGCCATGCCTCAACACCCTCAGCCGAAATGATTTTCACGCTGTTGCGGTCTCCACCCATGATTCCGGTTTGCGCCGAGACGTCGTTGGCGACGATGTAATCCGCGCCCTTGCGTTCCAGTTTGGCGCGACCGTTTTTTTCCACGTCCTGCGTTTCGGCAGCGAAGCCCACCACTAGCTTCGGACGGTTTTCATGGTGGCCGACGGTTTTGAGAATATCGGGATTTTCTGTCAGCTGGAGCGCCGGCGGCGCATCACCTGGCTGTTTCTTGATCTTTTGTTCTGATGAACCCGCCACCCGCCAGTCGGCGACGGCGGCAACCATGACGGCGATATCCGACGGCAGCCTTGAGATCACCGCGTCCCGCATTTCTTCGGCGCGCTCGACATGGATTACCGTCACACCGGCGGGATCAGCAATGGTCACCGGCCCGGAAACCAGCGTTACGTCTGCACCGAGTTCCGCGAGAGCCGCTGCAATCGCATGGCCCTGCTTGCCCGATGAACGGTTGGCGATGTAGCGCACGGGATCGATCGGCTCATGCGTAGGGCCGGAGGTCACGATCGCCGTCTTGCCCTTCAGGGGCTTCGTCTCCCCATCCAGCAGCGCTTCAACGGCTTGGACGATCTGTAAAGGCTCCGCCATTCGGCCGAGACCAGCCTCCCCCTTCTCAGCCATCTCGCCGGCCATTGGTCCGACGAAAAACACACCGTCTTTCTTCAGCGTATCGACATTGCGCATTGTTGGCTTTGCCGACCACATTTTTGGGTTCATCGCCGGCGCAACCAGCACCTTGCGGTCGGTCGCAAGAAGGACCGCCGAAGCTAGATCATCGGCCAAACCATGTGCCATCTTCGCCATGAGATCGGCGGTGGCGGGCGCCACCAGCACGAGATCGCAATCGCGCGCCAGCCTGATATGGCCAACATCCTGCTCGTCCTGCCGTGAAAAAAGCTCCGTGAAAACATGGGTGGCAGACAATGCACCAACGGCGAGCGGGGTGATAAATTCCTGCGCGCCTTTCGTCATGACAGGCGTAACCTTTGCGCCTCGCTCTTTCAGACGGCGGATGAGGTCGAGGCTCTTATAGGCCGCGATGCCGCCTGATATGATGAGGAGAATATGTTTGTCTGAAAGCGCCATGATGCCGGACCAGTTTCCCGTTTCACCGGGAAACTAGAGCATTTTCAGTGAAAACGTAATCACCTTCAATGCTCTAGCTCTTTGTTTTTCCACATTTCTGGACGGAAAGACGCTTGCGCATTTTTCCTGAAATGCTCGGCCCTTGGCATACAAAGTGCAACCCGGCCGATATCACGCCGCCTTGGCGACGTGATATTCCTTGATCGCAACCATCTTGATAGCGGGGAAACGCTCGGATTCATAACGCAGCGAAAAGGCATCCTGCGCCAGAAATACCGGATCGCCATCCAGGTCGCGGGCGATATCGCCACGCTTGACGTTGAGGAACTTGTCCATTTCTGCCAGCTGATCGGACGAAATCCAGCGGCAGACCGAGAAGCGCGACATTTCGAAGGAAACCGGCAGGCCATATTCGCCCATCAGCCGTTCCTTCAACACGTCAAGCTGCAGCGCACCAACGACGCCGACGATGGCTGGCGAGCCGTCTTCCGGCGAAAAGAGCTGCACGACGCCCTCTTCCGCCATTTGCTGCAGGGCTTCCTTCAGCTTCTTCGCCTTCATCGCATCTTCCAGACGCACACGGCGCAGGATTTCCGGCGAGAAGTTCGGCACACCCTGGAACACGAGGTTTTCACCCTCGGTCAGCGTATCGCCGATGCGGAGCGTGCCGTGGTTCGGAATGCCGACCACATCACCTGCAAAGGCTGTGTCGGCCAGCTGGCGTTGCGAGGCGAAGAAGAATTGCGGCGCGGTGAGTCCCATCTGCTTGCCGGTGCGTGACAGGCGCGCCTTCATGCCGCGCTCCAGCTTGCCGGAGCAGATGCGGGCAAAGGCGATACGGTCGCGGTGGTTCGGGTCCATATTGGCCTGAATCTTGAAGACGAAGGCAGTCATTTTGTCTTCGGCCGCATGCACGGTGCGGGTATCCGCCACCTGATCGCGCGGTGGCGGTGCGAAATCGCCGAGCGCATTGATAAGGTCACGCACACCGAAATTGCGCAGCGCCGAACCGAAGAAGACCGGCGTCATATGACCTTCGAGGAAAGCCTGCCGATCGAAGGGACGGCAGGCTTCCATCGCCAGTTCCGTTTCTTCGATGAAAGCATCGCGCTCATTTTCCGGCAGTCGATCCGCGACCGCCTGCGGGCCGTTAACCTTCATGGCCTCCACCTGCGTGTCGACGCCGCGGAACGTGCTGTCGGCAAGATGATAGGCGCCGCAGAAGGTTTTGGCGCGGCCCACCGGCCAGGTGATCGGCGCCGTATCGAGCGCGAGCTTCTCCTCCACCTCGTCCAGTATCTCAAAGGGGTCGCGGCTTTCGCGGTCCATCTTGTTGATGAAGGTAATGATCGGAATATCGCGCATGCGGCAGACTTCGAACAGCTTCAGCGTGCGCGGCTCGATACCCTTGGCGGCGTCGATGACCATGATCGCCGCATCCACGGCCGTCAGCGTACGATAGGTATCGTCGGCGAAATCTTCGTGGCCGGGCGTATCGAGGATATTGAAGACGCGGTCGTTATATTCGAAAGTCATGACCGACGTGACGACCGAAATGCCGCGCTCGCGCTCGATCTTCATCCAGTCCGAACGGGTCTGGATGCGGTCCTTTTTCGCCTTCACCTCACCGGCAAGCTGGATCGCTCCGCCGAACAGCAGCAGCTTTTCGGTGAGCGTGGTTTTACCCGCATCCGGGTGCGCGATAATAGCAAAGGTGCGGCGGCGGGAGACCGCCTCGGCAAGTGTTTCGGCCATCTGACAAATCCTGTGGAATTGCGGGGTATCTAGCGTTTCAGGGCCGGTTTTGCAATTGACCTTGCCGCGATCTCGGCAAACTAATGCCGCATGACCGTTCAAAACAACAATCTGCCTCCTCTTCGTCTCGCCCGCCTCGCCCACGGCGCGGGCCTTGAACTCCCCTCTTACGAGACCGGCGGCGCCGCCGGCATGGACCTGCGTGCAGCTGTGTCCGTGGGTGAGCCGTTGACCCTGAAACCCGGTGAACGGGCGCTGGTGCCGACCGGCTTCGTGTTCGAAGTTCCCGCCGGATATGAGGCGCAAATCCGCCCCCGCTCCGGCCTTGCCATCAAGAACGGCATCACCTGCCTTAATTCCCCGGGCACGGTGGACAGCGATTATCGCGGCGAGGTGAAAGTCATCCTCGCCAATCTCGGTCAGGACGACTTCGTCATCGAGCGTGGCATGCGCATTGCACAGATGGTCGTCGCGCCCGTGACGCAGGTGACTGTTGTCGAAGTGATGGAGACTTCGCAGACGGCACGGGGCGTCGGCGGTTTCGGCTCTACCGGCGTTTAGCGACACCGCTGGTGCAGAGGAGCGGACTGATTGTCTTTGCCCGGCATTTTCGCTATGGATCTGGCGGATTTTCAGGGAAACACGATCATGACGCTGACCACCCTATTCGCTTATGCCACCGCCCTCTTCATCGCTGCCGCCATTCCCGGCCCCGGCATGACGGCAATCGTGGCGCGGGCGCTGGGTTCGGGCTTTCGGGAAACCTTTTTCATGGGTCTCGGGCTGGTGCTTGGCGACATGATCTATCTGACCGCTGTGATCCTGGGGCTGGCCTTCGTCGCGCAGACCTTTCAGGAGGCTTTCATGGTCCTGAAATTTGCAGGTGCGGCCTATCTTCTCTATATCGCCTGGAAGCTCTGGACCGCCGGTCT
The DNA here is from genome assembly GCF_026191755.1 of Agrobacterium sp. InxBP2. Taxonomy (NCBI): domain Bacteria; kingdom Pseudomonadati; phylum Pseudomonadota; class Alphaproteobacteria; order Hyphomicrobiales; family Rhizobiaceae; genus Agrobacterium; species Agrobacterium sp. InxBP2. Next base: position 241,226 of record NZ_JAINDY010000030.1, on the reverse strand, counting down.
CTTGCCGCAGGACCTGAAGGCGAAGAAGAGCACCAGCATGTCCATGTCCTTCCTGTCCGGCCTGCTGATCACCCTCGGCAATCCCAAAACCATGCTTTTTTATGTGGCGCTGGTGCCGACGCTGATCGACATCCGCATGATCGGCCCTTCGGAATATGCGACGCTTCTTGCCATCACCTTTGTCGTGCTGATGGCGGTTCTCCTGCCTTACATCCTGCTTGCGGCCAAAGCGCGCAACCTCCTGAAAAGACCGAGCGCCCTGACAATTCTCAACCGCACCGCGGCGGGTATTCTGGCCGGAACCGCGACGATGATCGCCATCCGCAGCACGTAAAACAAATTCGTGCATTTCCGCGATCTGGCGTGAAATTATTCCCGCAATTCACGGATATTAGGACGAACGTTCGCTAGCTTGCGGAGGTTATTGATCCTATTCTGCCGCTCAAATCTTGCGGTCTTTACACAGGAGAGCAACATGCCGGAAGCCAGAAAGCCCGGACGCGGACGCGTCTATTCCTCGATTACGGAAACAATCGGCGATACACCGATCGTGCGGCTCGACAAGCTGGCGAAGGAAAAAGGCGTGAAGGCCAACCTTCTTGCCAAGCTCGAATTTTTCAATCCCATCGCTTCGGTGAAGGACCGCATCGGCGTCGCCATGATTGAAGCTCTGGAAGCCCAGGGCAAGATTACGCCCGGAAAGACGACGCTGGTGGAACCGACCTCCGGTAATACGGGGATTGCGCTCGCCTTCGCTGCCGCCGCGAAAGGCTACAAGCTGATCCTGACCATGCCTGAAACCATGTCGGTCGAGCGTCGGAAAATGCTGGCTCTCCTGGGCGCAGAACTGGTGCTGACCGAAGGCCCGAAGGGCATGAAGGGCGCCATCGCCAAGGCGCAGGAACTGGCAGAAACCCTGCCTGACGCCATCATTCCGCAGCAGTTTGAAAACCCCGCCAATCCGGAGATCCACCGCAAGACGACGGCTGAAGAAATCTGGAACGACACCGAAGGCACGGTTGATATTTTGGTCTCGGGTATCGGCACCGGCGGCACGATCACCGGCACGGGTCAGGTTCTGAAATCCCGCAAGCCCGAGGTGAAGGTGATTGCGGTGGAGCCCGCCGACAGCCCCGTTCTTTCCGGTGGCAACCCCGGCCCCCACAAAATTCAGGGCATCGGCGCCGGTTTTGCCCCCGCCATTCTCGACACCGGCATTTATGACGAGATCGTCACCGTCACCAATGATGAGGCTTTCGAAACCGCACGTCTGGCGGCGAGGCTGGAAGGCGTGCCCGTTGGCATCTCCTCGGGTGCGGCGCTGGCGGCGGCAATCAAGGTCGGTGCGCGTGAGGAAAATGCCGGCAAGAACATTGTCATCATCATTCCCTCCTTCGCGGAACGTTATCTTTCGACAGCACTTTTCGAAGGGCTTGGGCTCTAGCCCCTTCTCGGCACCCGGTTGCGGAAAAGCGAATATTTGACGTGCCGCCGGTTTGCCGGCGGCACTTCTGTTTCAAGGCCCCCTCATTCGGCCCATCACCTACCGAGCTGTCCAGACAGCATTTTACCTGTTCATTCCCGGAACCGCCTGATTGACCGGCAGGCATGAGCGTCCTTTCCAGACAAAGTGCCCGTAGCTGGTTTTACGCCGCGGCGGTTAGCCTTTCGCCGGCGATACGATAGGACACTGCTTCAGCAATATGGATACGTCCAACCGTTTGCCTGCCATCCAGATCCGCCAGGGTGCGGGCCACCTTGAGAATGCGATGGTAACCGCGCGCGGAAAACTTCATGCGCTCCGCCGCATCACGCAGCAATTGCAGCCCGGACTGGTCCGGTTCGGCGTATTTTTCGATCATTGCTGTCGTGCAGCGGGCGTTGGTGCGGATGGCAGGGAAGCCCGCTGCCGCATAACGTTCCTGCTGGGCAAGGCGCGCTTCGGCGACGCGCGCCGCGACCACGGCGCTCGGTTCGGCCGTCACGGGCCGAATGAGATCGGCGGCGGAAACGGCGGGAACGTCGATACGGATGTCGATGCGATCGAGCAGCGGGCCAGAAATGCGAGCCTGATAGTCTGCCACACAACGTGGGCCTCTGGCACAGGTAAAACCCGGCTCTCCCGCCATACCGCAACGGCAGGGATTCATTGCCGCGACAAGCTGGATTTGCGCGGGATAGCTGACACGGTGATTGGCACGCGCGATAATGCATTCGCCGGTTTCGAGCGGCTGACGCAGGGCATCCAGCACCTGCGGCGAAAATTCCGGGAACTCATCCAGAAAAAGAACGCCATGGTGAGCAAGCGAAGCCTCACCCGGTTTGGCCCGCAGCCCGCCGCCGATCAGGGCCGCCATGGTGGCGGAATGATGCGGCGTGCGGAAAGGCCTGCGATCCGAAAGCTTGCCACCCGACAATTGGCCGGCAATGGAATGGACCATGGACACTTCCAGCAGTTCTGCCGCCTCCAGCGGCGGCAGGATCGAAGGCAAGCGGGCGGCGAGCATGGATTTTCCCGAGCCGGGCGGGCCGACCATCAGCAGATTATGGCCGCCGGCGGCTGCCACCTCCAGCGCCCGCCGGGCGCTCTCCTGCCCCTTTATGTCAGCTAGATCAGGCAGATTGACCGGATTGGCGCGAATGGCGGGCGTCGGGCGCGAGAGGATCTGCGTGCCACGAAAGTGATTAGCGAGCGCAATCAGGCTGCGCGGGGCGAGAATATCGATCCCGGCTCCGGCCCATGCCGCCTCCGGGCCGCTATCAGCCGGGCAAATCAGTCCCTTGCCAAGCGCATTGGCCCCGATCGCTGCCGGAAGCGCGCCCGCAACCAAGCCGATAGTACCATCGAGATTGAGTTCGCCAAGGACCACGTAACGCCCCAGCGCTTCGGCCGGTATGGCTCCCAGGGCAGCCATGAGGCCAAGGGCAATGGGAAGATCGAAATGCGATCCTTCCTTCGGCAGATCGGCAGGGGCAAGATTGACCGTGACCTTCTTTGCCGGCAGCGCCAAGCCTGAGGCATGTAATGCCGCCTGCACGCGCTCCCGGCTTTCGGCGACGGCTTTATCCGGCAGACCGACAATCTGGATGCCGACCCTTCCCGGTGCGACCATGACCTGCACCTCAACAGGCACACCCTCTATGCCCTGAAATGCCACCGTATTGACCCGTGCCACCATGGCCTGCCCCCGCAAACCGCCGCGCTTTCAGAGCCTTATGCCCCATCCACGACCATTGCCAAGCAACGTGCCACAGCTCAAAGAATAAAACAAGAACATCCAGCGAACAATTTATCGCATCCGCTGTATTTTAGTTGTATCGAGTTGTATAGCCGGAACAAACCGAGAGCGATTTATGTCTCGTCAAAAATCCTGAGCTTCGCGCTTTTTCTCGATGGCGTCCCACAGCAGGCTCGCCACATCGGCGCCGCCGAATTTCCGCACCTCTCGAATGCCGGTCGGCGAGGTGACGTTGATTTCGGTGAGGTAATCGCCAATGACATCAATTCCAACGAACAGGAAACCACGCTCGCGCAGGGCGGGGCCGATACGGCGGCAGATTTCCTTTTCGCGCGCGGTCAGTTCCGTAGGCTCAGGCCGGCCGCCAGCGTGCATGTTGGAACGGGCATCGTTTTCCGCTGGAACGCGGTTGATCGCACCCACCGGCTCTCCATCCACCAGCAGGATGCGTTTATCGCCCTTGCGGACGTCGGGCAGATATTCCTGAGCAATGTAAGGTTCGCGGAACATCTGACCGAACATTTCCAGCAGCGATGAGAAATTGCGGTCGTCCCGCGCTGAATGGAAGACGCCCGCACCGCCATTGCCATAAAGCGGCTTGAGAATGATATCGCCCATTTCGTTACGGAAGCGCGCGATTTCCGCAACATCCTTCGTGATCAGCGTCTTCGGCATGAGATCCGCGAATTCAGTGACGAAGATCTTCTCCGGCGAATTGCGCACCCAGGCGGGATCATTGACCACCAGGGTCCTCGGATGAATGCGCTCCAGCAGATGGGTGGAGGTGATATAGGCCATGTCGAATGGTGGATCCTGACGCAGATGGATGACATCCATCGTGGACAGATCAACGCGCTCCGGTTCGGAAAGCGAGAAATGGTCACCCTTGATGTCGCGCAGCTCCATCTGCTCGACGGTCGCGTAAATCTTGCCATCGCGCATGGAAAGGCGGTCGGGCGTGTAATGGAACAGCCGATATCCACGCGCCTGCGCTTCAAGGCTCATGGCGAAGGTGGAATCACCGCCGATGTTGATGCCGGAGACATGATCCATCTGGATCGCGACGTTCTTGATCTTCGCCATGCGCATGTTCCTCTCGCAGCATACGGACGCCTGCGATCCGCCATGCCGTGTCTCATCTTTCAAGCGTTCCGGCAGGACCGGAAGAGACCCGGAAATGCTTCAGAAAACTTGAAAGATGTAGGGCAGCGACCATTCAAACGCAACTGCTGCGAGCCGTGGTTTCTGTGAGTTTTATTGAACCTTCATAATTCCCACGGCGAAGGCACACCCGCGCCCGCCAACGGCATGGGCGACGGCTCAGGCTGCCAGCTTGTAGGAGCGACCGGCGAACAGCTTGTTCTTGACGCGATAGGCAAATGCCAGCGCCTTGGGGAACGGACGACGCATGAAGGCAACCTTGCGCACATAATGATCAACACGCCAGGTGGCCCATGTTCCGGCCCTGAAATAAGCGACGTCACCGACCCGCAGGATGCTGACCGAGCCGTCCTCGGCCGTCACATGCACCTCGCCTTCCAGAATATAGACGGTCTCATCCCAGCCGAAGAACCAGCGGAATTCGCCTGCAGTGCAATCCCACATGGCAGTGCTTGAGGCACGGTCGCCGCTTCGGGAATGATCCGCAGCACGTGCCTGCGGGTTGCCGGCAATGATCCATTCAGGATTGATAGGCGCCGGCTGAAGCCGTAGATCGGTGCAGGATGCGCTGACCACGGCGTCGTCTTTTTTCCGACGCAGATAGGCCGGCAATATCGGCACCGTACGGATAGCCATGGTTGCGGCCGCCGCGAACATCATTTTGAACGACATATGAGAAAACCCCCGTGAAATATTGGAGGCCTTTTATCATCGGGATCGTAACAAACCAGTTTTGACAATCGGCGCAATTTTAGCCATCGCGCCGATTTCAGGTGACGAACTCAGGCCGTCGCCAGTTGAGCGTCCTGCGCCATCGTTTGTTCTGCTCTGCTGGCGATACGCTTGCCAGTTTCGCTGGAGAAGAAGTGCAGTTTTTCCGGAGCAATCGTCACCGAAAGCGCGGACGGAACCTCGACATCAGGCGGAAAGGCCACGGTCAGGCTCTGATCGCCGATCATGCCGTGTATAAGGCGTTGCGAACCCAGCTCCTCAATATAATCCACGCGAAGTGCGAAACCCTGGGCGTCAGCAGCAGCGAGACGAAAATCTTCCGCCCGCATTCCAACAGTCACCGGGCCGGACGTGGGGGCGAAGCCATTGAGCGCAAACAGCGACGGCCCGATGGCAAGGCTATCGCCGTGCAATTCGGCGCTGAGAAGATTCATGGCCGGAGAGCCGATGAAACTTGCGACGAAGGTTGAGGCAGGCGTGTGATAGACATCCAGCGGCGCACCGATCTGCTCGATACGGCCGCCATTCAGCACGACGAGACGGTCGGCCAGCGTCATGGCTTCCAACTGGTCATGGGTCACGTAGATCGATGTCGTGCCGAGACGTTTTTGCAGCCGCTTGATTTCGCCGCGCATGGAAACACGCAGCTTGGCATCGAGATTGGACAAGGGTTCGTCGAACAGGAAGGCAGCAGGCTTGCGAACGATCGCGCGCCCCATGGCGACGCGCTGACGCTGACCACCGGAAAGGGCGCGTGGCTTGCGGTCCAGATAGGGTTCGAGTTGCAGCATACGCGCCGCTTCAGCCACACGGGCGTCAATTTCCGCCTTGGGTGTCCTGCGGTTCTTCAGCCCGTACTCCAGGTTCTCGCGTACCGACATATGCGGGTAAAGCGCGTAGTTCTGGAAGACCATGGCGATATCGCGGTCGGCCGGATCGGTCTGGTTGACCACCCGGTCGCCGATCTTCACCGTGCCTTCTGAAATATCCTCAAGCCCGGCGACCATACGCAAAAGCGTGGACTTGCCGCAGCCGGAGGGACCGACGAGAACGATGAACTCGCCGTCCTTGATATCAATATCGACATGATGCACGGCGCGCACGCCGCCATGATAATCCTTGCAGACCTGACTGATTTCTATCGCGGCCATTTCGGTCTCCTTATTTATCGCTCTCGGTCAGGCCCTTGATGAACCAGCGCTGGAAAATAACGACGATCAGCACGGGTGGCAGCATGGCCAGCACGGCGAGCGCGAAAGCTTCGTTGTAATCGGGGATTTGCGAACCGACCCAGACCTGCAGGATCGACTTGATGCCACGCATCAGGGTGAAGAAACTCTCATCCGTCGTCATCAGCATGGGCCAGAGATACTGATTCCAGCCATAGACGAACATGATGATGAAGATCGCCGCCATCATGGTGCGCGACAGCGGAATGAGAACGTCGATGAAAAATTTCACTGGCCCCGCACCATCGATACGGGCAGCCTCCAGCAGCTCCTCAGGCACGGATTTGAAGAACTGCCGGAAATAGAAGGTGCCCGTCGCCGAAGCGAGAAGCGGCACGATCAGACCGGTATAGGAGTTCAACAGTCCCAGTTTGCTCATTACCTCGTAGGACGGCATGATGCGCACTTCGAGCGGCAGAAGCAGCGTGGTGAAAATGATCCAGAAGGCGAGCGTCGCAAAACGGAAGCGGAAATAGACGATCGCATAGGCCGCCGTCATCGACAGGACGATTTTGCCGACGGCAAAGCCGATGCCGAGGATCAGCGAATTCAACACCATGTTCAGGCCTGTAACCTGTCCGGTGAAACCACCCTTCTGGGTAAGGACCTTCTCATAGGTTTCGATGAAATTGTCGCCGGGAATGATCGCAAGGCCGCTGCGGTGAATTTCAGCCGCCGTGTGGGTGGACGTCATGAAGGCCACGACAACAGGCAGGATCAGAAACAATGCGCCAATGATCAGCACCAGATGATCGAGGGGTTTGGTCTTGTACATCGTCTTTTCCCTCAATTGTAATGGATACGCTTCTCAATGAAGCGGAACTGGATGATGGTGAGGACGAAAACGACCAGCATGAGGATGACGGACTGGGCCGAGGAACCGCCGATGTCATTGCCGCGGAAACCGTCGAGGAACACCTTGTAGACCAGCGTAATCGGGTTGTTGGCGGCCTTATCCTTCACCATCACGTCAATGACGCCGAAGGTGTCGAAGAGCGCATAGGTGATGTTGATGATCAGCAGAAAGAAGGCCGTGGGCGCCAGGAGCGGCATGATGACGGTCCAGAACCGGCGAAAGCCCGAACGGCAATCGATGGACGCGGCTTCCCGCACGGACACCGGAACGCCCTGGAGACCGGAGAGGAAGAAGATGAAGTTGTAAGGAATCTGCTTCCAGACCGCGACAACGATCATGGCAAAGGCCGTATCGAAATAATTGAGGCCGACCTTCATGTCCCAACCGAGAAACGCGGCCATCTTCACGAAGGGGCCGATATGCTGGTCGAAAAACATCATGCCGATAAGGCCGGCGACCGGCGGCGCAATGGCGTAAACGGAAATCAGCAGCGTCTTGTATGTCGAACTGCCGCGAATGACCGCATCCGCCTTGACGGCGAGCAGCAGGCCGAGCGCCAGCGAAAAGAAGGTGACGAGCACGGTGAAGACTACCGTGAATTTCGCGATGCTGAGATATTCGGGGCTGAAGATCGCATCCGAATAATTGGCGAGTCCAACGAAGGAAGCGCCGAACCCGAACGGGTCTTCGATATAGAAAGACGAATGGATGGCCTGAACGGATGGCCAATAGAAGAAAATGAAAATCACCGCAAGCTGCGGTGCCAGAAACAGATAGGGCACAAAGGACGAAGAGAACTGCACGCGCTTCATGCCGGCTTCTGCGGGCTTGGCGGGTTTTCCAGCCTTTGCGGACCGACCGGAGAAAAACCGGCGCGGTTGAGACGATGTATAGGCCACGCTTGCGCCTCCTTATCCAGAAGTGAGCCTCCCTTCCGTCAGAAAGGAGGCTCGACAAGATCAACGGTTTCGAAGAGATCGATCAGCCGGCCGTCTTGGCGAAGCGGGCCAGAAGGTCGTTGCCTTCCTTCTCGATGATTTCGAAAGCAGCCTTCGGCGTGACTTCGCCGGAGAAGATGCGGTTATATTCGCGTTCCATCACGGCGCGGATCTGCGGGTAGAAGCCGAGGCGATAACCCTTGGACCAGTCGCCACCCTGCAGTGACAGCTGCTGGATGCCGACTTCGGCGACCGGCTTTTCCTTGTAGTAGCCTTCAGCCTTGGCCTTTTCATAAGCGGCCTTGGTGATGGCGACGTAACCGGTTGCCTTGTGATAGAAGACCTGGATTTCCGGCGAGGTCAGGAACTGGAAGAAGTCGGCCACGCATTTGTTTTCGGCTTCGGACTTGCCCGACATTGCAAAGAGGGCGGCGCCGCCGATGAAGGAGTTGGTGCCCGCGCCCTTGATGGAGCCCCAGTAAGGGAGGAAAGTTGCCGAGAATGGCATTGTGGCCGTCTTCTGAAGGCCGCCAAAGGAACCCGACGAACCGATCCAGAGTGCTACCTTACCTTCTTCGAAGGGCTTCTGGTTGTCGTTCCAGCCTGCGCCATAATAGGCAAACAGGCCCTTGTCCTTCCAGTCCTTCAGCTTCTCGAACATCATGACGAGGTTCGGGTCGGTGACCTTGAGCTTGGTGTCGGTGACGCTGTCGTAACCATTGTTGTTCGTGGCGAACTGGATGTTGTTACGCGAGAAGAAGTTCTCCGTGAACTGCCAGGTCAGCTGCGACTGGACGAGCGGAATATAGCCGGCTTCCTTCAGCTTCGGGGCGACCTTTTCAAAGTCTTCCCACGTCTTCGGAGCTTCGACGCCGGCCTTCTTCAGGGCCTCGTCGTTGATGTACATGATGGGAGCGGAGGAATTGAACGGCATGCCGACGAACTTGCCGTCAGCGGCAGCGTAGAAGTAGCGCACGCCATTGATAAAGGCGTCGCGATCGAACTTGTAACCGGCCTTGGTGATCAGGTCTTCGGCAGGAATGACCGCGCCCTTGGCGTTGATGATGGTGGCAGCACCTGCATCGAAAACCTGAAGAATGTTCGGCTGTTCGCCCGAACGGAAAGCTGCGATGCCGCTGGCGAGAGCTTCTTCATAGGAGCCCTTGGAAACCGGCGTCAGCGCGCATTCTTTCTGGGCTTCGTTGAATTTCTGGGCGACTTCGTTGATGACTTCGCCGTTACGGCCGCCCATGCCATGCCACCAGGTGATGTTGGTCGCAGCCATGGAAGAGGTCGCGGAGATGCTGACAGCCACAGCGGCCATGGAAATCTTCTTGAACATATCAAATCCTCTCCACCATTTATTGGGGTGAGGATGCGAATAGAGAGGTTCAATGACGCCTCTTTGACAGTTTCATGTCAGATTTATTACAGCGGCGGATGAAAATCTCAGTCGGATATGCGTTTCAGGGGCCGCGCCGGGTTCCCGACCACCGTCACGCCTGCAGCGACGTCGCGTGTGACGACCGAACCGGCACCGACAATCGCACCGTCAGCCACTGTCACACCCGCAAGCAGAATCGCTCCGCCGCCGATCCAGACGTCGCGACCGATGGCCACGGGTTTTGCGATTTCAATGCCTTGCGCACGCGGCACCGGGTCGAGATGGTGTTCCGCACAGTAAATCTGCACCGCAGGCCCCAGCATCGCGCCATCGCCTATCGTTACCTTAGCGGAATCGAGAATGGTGCAGCCCGCGTTGAGATATACATTCTTTCCCAGCGCGATATTAAAGCCGTAAGCGCAATGAAACGGCGCTTCGAGAAACGCGCCTTCCCCGACAGAATTAAACAGCGCTCGCAGCAGCGGTGCAATTGCCCCGCGCTCATCCGGCGGCATCGTATTGTGCTGGTGGACGGCCCCTCGTGCGCGCCGGCGCAATATATCCAGCTCGCCATCCATGCAGCTGTACCATTCGCCCGCGGCCATTTTTTCACGCTCGGTGGACATCGTCTCCCCTTCAAAAGGCATCGATAAAATGCTGCGGCAGACCTCGCGGCAGAATGGCGACGATATCGAAGCGCAGTGAAAGCCGCCCGGCATCGCCGTGGCGGGCCAGCCACAGGTCCGCAGCCGCCCGGATGCGTTGCTGCGAATGAAAGCCGACGGCATCGATCGCGCTGATGCCGGACGGCCGGGCCTTGACCTCCACAAACGCGACGACGTCCGCCTTGCGGGCGACAAGGTCAATCTCCCCCAGCCGGGTGCGATAACGAATGGCGAGAATGCGATATCCCTTCAGCAGCAGAAAAAGTGCCGCCCAATATTCCGCAGCATGACCACGCCGCTCGGCTTTTCGCCTTTTATCGTTTCGCCAGTTAGCGGCCATCCGCTTCCTTCATGTCCAGCAGCCTTTGATAAAGCTCCTTGCGCGGCAGGCCCGTCAGCTTCGCCGCTTCGCCTGCAGCCCTTGCAGCGGGCATGGTGGCGACCAGATCCTTCAGCAGTTTCTCGACATCCTCGATATCGGGAATCTCGTCATAGGAAGGCGGCTCCACCAGAAGCACGATCTCGCCCTTCACCACACGGTCACCGTCATAGTAATCCGCAAGCTCACCGAGCGTGCCGCGGCGGAATTCCTCGAACGTCTTGGTCAGCTCGCGGCAGACCACGGCACGGCGCTCACTGCCAAGCACTTCCGATGCGACCTTGATGGAAGCGCTGATGCGATGCGGTGATTCAAAAAAAATGAGGGTCGCGGGGATTTTCGCCAGTTCGGCAAAACGGTCGCGCTTACCGCGGTCCTTTACCGGCAGGAAACCAGCAAACAGGAAGGCGTCGCTTGGCATGCCCGAACCGACCAGCGCGGCTAACGGCGCCGAGGCGCCCGGCACCGGCACGACGCGATGCCCGGCCTCGAGTGCAAGCTGGCCGAGCCGGTAACCGGGATCGGAAACAAGCGGCGTTCCCGCATCCGACACCAGCGCCACGGATTTTCCTGCTTCCAGCGCCGCGATGAGCTTTGGCCCCACTTCGTTCGAATTGTGCTCGTGATACGCAAACGGACGGGTACGGATACCGTAACGCTCGAGCAGGATGCGCGTGACGCGGGTATCCTCGCAGGCGAGAACATCAGCAGAAGCCAACGTCTCCAGCGCGCGAATGGTGATGTCGCCCAGATTGCCGATGGGGGTGGCGACGAGATAAAGCGCGCACTCCAGCGGACGCGCGGGAATTGTGGCCGCCCCGATCCTGAATTCCTTCACCGCCTGTCTGGCGTCAATCTTCGATGTTTCTTCCGTCACACGGCTTCCAATCATTCTTGCCGATCATTTCCGGCCGGTCGCTCCAGTTATTCCTCTTTATGGGCAATTGAAAACCGGCGAACAAGGGCAACGGGCGGCGCCAGCCTGTGGATCATGTTGTATAGCAGCAAAATGACCCGCGGCAGACGAACTCGGCTCTTGCATTCTCCGCAATAACTCTGCCATTTTGCCCGTCCACATTATCCGGCATTTGCCGGTGAAGACTCTTCTTGCCGATCCGGCGGTGGCCGGTTCGCAACGGTTGAAAGCGGTAGTGTCCATGCGTATTACTCTTGAGCGGTCGAACCTTCTGAAATCGCTGAACCACGTCCACCGGGTCGTCGAGCGTCGCAACACGATCCCGATCCTGTCGAACGTTCTGCTGCGCGCTTCCGGCGCCAATCTTGACATGAAGGCGACCGACCTCGATCTCGAAATCACCGAAGCGACCCCGGCCATGGTGGAGCAGGCGGGCGCCACCACCGTGCCGGCACACCTGCTTTATGAAATCGTGCGCAAGCTGCCGGATGGTTCCGAGGTGCTTTTGGCGACCAATCCGGACGGTTCCTCCATGACCGTTGCGTCCGGCCGCTCGAAGTTCTCGCTGCAATGCCTGCCCGAGGCGGATTTCCCTGACCTGACCGCCGGCACCTTCAGCCACACCTTCAAGCTGAAGGCGACCGATCTGAAGATGTTGATCGACCGCACGCAATTCGCGATTTCGACGGAAGAGACACGCTATTACCTGAACGGCATCTTCTTCCACACCATCGAAAGCAATGGCGAGCTGAAGCTGCGCGCTGTCGCAACCGATGGTCACCGTCTGGCACGCGCCGATGTGGATGCGCCGTCCGGTTCCGAAGGCATGCCTGGCATCATCATTCCGCGCAAGACTGTCGGCGAATTGCAGAAGCTGATGGACAACCCCGAGCTTGAAGTCACCGTCGAAGTCTCGGATGCGAAAATCCGCCTGACCATCGGCTCGGTCGTTCTGACCTCGAAGCTGATCGATGGGACTTTCCCGGATTACCAGCGCGTGATCCCCACCGGCAACGACAAGGAAATGCGGGTCGACTGCCAGTCTTTCGCCCAGGCTGTCGATCGCGTTTCGACCATTTCGTCCGAACGTGGCCGCGCCGTGAAACTCGCCCTCACCAATGGACAGCTCACTCTTACCGTCAACAATCCCGATTCGGGCAGCGCGACGGAAGAAGTTGCCGTCGGCTATGACAATGATTCGATGGAAATCGGCTTCAACGCGAAATATCTGCTCGACATCACCTCACAGCTTTCCGGTGACGACGCGATTTTCCTTCTGGCAGATGCAGGGTCGCCGACGCTGGTTCGTGACACCGCCGGCGACGATGCCCTGTATGTTTTGATGCCGATGCGCGTGTGAGTACGCTGATTCCTTTCCATTTCAACAAAAACGCCGGTGGATCGCTCCGCCGGCGTTTTTTGATTCGATTATCGCCACCTTGGGCCCAGAGGCGAATTTTCCCAGTTACGACATTTTGCCTTGTTTTTGCGCCAAATGGGATCAACATTGCGTAACAGTTTTTTGACAATGACCAAATGCATCTGAGGGGAATTATGGCACTTAACCTGAAGCAACGCCTTGAACAGAAATTCGAGGAAGAAATCCGCTTTTTCAAGGGCATGGTCAGCCAGCCGAAAAAAGTCGGCGCCATCGTACCGACATCGGCCATCACAGCGAAAAAGATGGCGAGTGTCATCAATCCCCATTCCGGCCTCCCGGTTCTTGAACTCGGCCCAGGCACGGGTGTCATCACCAAGGCCATCCTGGCGCGCGGCATCAAGCCGGAGAATTTGACCGCCATCGAATATTCGACCGATTTCTATAATCAGCTGCTCAAAAGCTACCCCGGCGTCAACTTCGTCAATGGGGATGCCTTCGATCTTGATGCAACGCTCGGCGAACACGGGCATCAGATGTTCGACAGTGTCATTTCAGCCGTGCCCATGCTGAATTTTCCGATGGCCGCCCGCATCAAGCTTCTCGACGAATTGCTGAAGCGCGTGCCGCATGGCCGCCCCGTGGTGCAGATATCCTACGGCCCGATCTCGCCGATCGTCGCACAGCCGCATCTTTACCACATTCGTCATTTCGATTTCATCGTGCGCAATATTCCGCCGGCGCAACTGTGGACCTATACTCGGGCCTGACGTCCGGCAGATCGAGAAAATCCGTCATTTCCCGGTCGTAGCGCATGGTTAGGGTGTCGATGCCCTTTCCATGGCCTTTTGGGGACCGATTGCCGTGCATGCTCTCTACATTACCCACCCCCAGGTCAGAATAGATCCGGCTGTTCCCGTTCCTCAATGGGGGCTTTCGGAAAGAGGTGCCGAGCGGGCGCGAGAGGCAGGCCGCCTGTCTTGGGCGCTGGCATTGCGCCATATCGTTTGCAGCGCCGAGACGAAGGCGATTGAAACCGCCCGTATCCTTGCCGAGACATCCGGAGCGGAGATAGAAATCGTCGAGGAGATGCATGAAAACGACCGGTCCTCCATCGGTTTCCTGACGCCACCGGAATTCGAGAAGGCGGCGGACTGGTTCTTCGCTCACCCGCAGGAAAGTTTTCGCGGCTGGGAGCGGGCAATCGATGCGCAGGCGCGGATTGTCAATGCCGTCAGAGCTATTCTTGACCGGCACGATACACAGCGGCCTATCGCCTTTGTCGGCCATGGCGGTGTGGGCACACTTCTGAAATGCCATATAGAAGGCCGCCGCATCAGCCGCAGCGAGGACCAGCCACCCGGCGGCGGCAATCTCTTTCGCTTCTCCATCGCCGACTTTTCACTTGCAGCCGCCTCCCCCGCATGCGACTGGACGGCAATGGAAACATGGCAGGGATAAGACAATGACCGCGCGCGAAAAACTCATCGTCGGGCTCGATGTTCCGACTGTGCAGCAGGCCGAAGACATCGTTTCAAAAATCGGCGACGAGGTTCTTTTCTACAAGATCGGTTATCAGCTCGTCTTCGCCGGCGGTCTGGAATTCGCGCGCGACCTTGTCCAAAGCGGCAAGAAGGTCTTCCTCGACATGAAGCTGCTCGATATCGACAACACCGTCGCCTCCGGTGTCGAAAACATCGCCCGGATGGGCATGTCGATGCTGACGCTGCATGCATATCCCAAAGCCATGCGTGCTGCCGTCAAGGCAGCGGAAGGTTCCGGCCTCTGCCTGCTCGGTGTCACGGTGCTGACGTCGATGGATGACAGCGATCTGGCCGAAGCCGGTTACGCCGCGGATGCCCGTTCGCTGGTGCTGCGCCGCGCGGAACAGGCGCGCGAGGCGGGCATGGGCGGCATCGTCTGCTCGGCGGAAGAATCGACCGCCGTGCGCGAAATCCTCGGCCCCGATCTTGCCGTCGTTACCCCTGGCATTCGCCCCGCGGGCGCCGATCTCGGCGATCAGAAACGGGTGATGACGCCTTACGACGCCATCAAGGCTGGTTCGAGCCACCTGGTCGTCGCCCGACCGATCGTCAGGGCGGAAGATCCGAAAGCGGCGGCCCGCGCCATTCTCGATGACATGCTGCGCGCCAGCTTTCCAGCCAATCAATAATGACGACGGGAGGAGATGAAATGGCAAAGGGATATTGGATCGCCCGCGTCGATGTTCGCGACAGCGAGCGTTACAAGGACTACGTCTCAACGGCAAAACCCGCCTTCGAGCGGTTCGGTGCAAATTTCCTCGCTCGAGGCGGTGCTTTGACCGAGCTTGAGGGCAAGGCACGGGCGCGCAACGTCGTCATCGAGTTTCCTTCGGTGCAACACGCCATCGATTGCTATAATTCCCCAGAATACCAGGCAGCCGCCAAAATCCGCCAGGAAGTCGCGGATGCGGAAATGGTGATCGTCGAGGGAATTTGACCGTCGTCAACCCTATGTCCCAAACCCGCCTCTTCCCGGCGAGAACATCTCTTCCCGTGCGCGCGGCTTTGGGCTAAGAGACTGAAAAACGCTTTATCGACAGCTTCTGAGGAGCCTCCCATGACCTTGGCCAACCTTCCACCCCTCGTCACCGTATTCGGCGGTTCGGGTTTTGTCGGGCGGCATGTGGTGAGACTGCTCGCCAAGCGCGGTTATCGCATTCGTGTCGCCGTGCGCCGACCCGATCTCGCCGGCTTTTTGCAGCCGCTTGGCAATGTCGGCCAGATTTCCTTTGCGCAGGCCAACCTGCGTTACCGCGATTCCATCGTCAAAGCCGTGGAAGATGCGGATCATGTGGTCAATTGCGTCGGCATCCTGACCGAAAGTGGCCGCAACACCTTTGACGCCGTGCAGGAATTCGGCGCGAAAGCCATCGCCGAGGCCGCCCGCGATGCCGGCGCCACGCTGACGCATATTTCCGCCATCGGCGCGGAAGCCAGTTCGCCCACGGGTTACGGCCGCACCAAGGGCCGCGCCGAAGCTGCTATCCATTCCGTTCTGCCCGCCGCCGTTATCCTGCGTCCTTCGATCATTTTCGGACCGGAAGATGATTTCTTCAACAAGTTCGCGAAGATGGCCCGCGGCATGCCCTTCCTGCCGTTGATCGGTGGCGGAAAAACCAGGTTCCAGCCGGTTTATGTCGAGGATGTCGCGGAGGCCGTCGCCCGTAGCGTTGACGGCAAGCTGAAACCCGGCGCCATCCATGAGCTCGGCGGCCAGGATGTGATGACGTTCCGCGACTGTCTTGAGGCCGTTCTTGCCGCCACCTATCGCGAACGTCCGTTCGTCAATCTGCCTTTCGGCGTCGCCTCAATGATCGGCAAGGTTGCTTCGATGGTGCCGCTGATCACGCCACCGCTGACATCCGATCAGGTGACCATGCTGAAAAAAGACAACGTCGTTTCCGCTGAGGCGGAAAAAAACGGCCTGACGCTGGAAGGCATCGGCATTACGCCCGTTCGTGTTGCGTCTGTTCTGCCGTCCTACATGGTGCAATATCGCCCGCACGGCCAGTTCTCGAATGCGGGCAAGGCGGCCTGAGTTCTGCCGCCATGCAGCACCTACTTGAAAGGCGGGACTTGTTCCCGCTTTTTTTGTGCATTCTTCATCGCAACCAAACCGCTTTCGGTGCATTTCTCCTTCGATAACGGGAAGGAGACGACATCAATATCGGAGCGGGCGAGCCGCTGGAAAAGGTTAACGGCGGAAAGGTCTCCGCAGGCAAGCGTGGCACAAGCGCAACTGTGGAAAAGACTTCGCATTAACCCGGTATTCAACAAGCTGCTTTATTGATATTCGCCACATTCCAAACATATCCCGAACCCTCAATTCACACACGGCGGCACGATCCGCGCGAACGAACGTCTGAAAGGCAATCATAAAATGGGCAGATCTATCGCACTCTTTTTTGCGTGTGCGGCTTTGGTGGTTCTGGCGGGTTCATTCATGGCACCGGGCACGGTTGCAGCGGGCAAGAGCGGTTGTGCTCCGGCTTATGGCGTGGACCCCTGCGCGACGGCTTCGATCAGCACCAACTGACCAGCCTTTAGAAGTTTTAAAAAAAAGCGCCGCCGGTTTTCCGGGGCGCTTTTTCTTTTTCAGACCATATAAATCAAAGCCTCAGCCCAAGACCAGAAGCGCGATAAGTCCCAGAGACCCGATGGCGATGCGCCACCAGGCGAAGGGCGCGAAGCCCCGTCGCGAGACGAAATCCAGGAGCGAGCGAACGACAAATAGACCCGAGACGAAAGCGGCGATGAAGCCGACGGCGATCAGAGCGCCGTCATCGAAACTCAGGGCATCGCGGTTCTTGTAAAGATCGAGCGTAAACGCGCCGAGCATGGTCGGCATCGCCAGGAAGAACGAAAATTCGGCGGCGGAGCGCTTGTCCGTGCCCATCAGCAACGAGCCGACGATCGTGGCACCGGAACGCGATGTGCCGGGAATCATCGCGAGGCACTGGAAGAGGCCGATCTTGAATGCAAGCGATGGCGGATAATCCATGATGTCGGTATATTTCGGGTTCAGCGGCATGCGGTCGACGGCAAGCAAAATGACCCCGCCGATGATCAGCACCACGCAGATGAGCATGGGCGTTTCAAACAGCACGGTCTTGATGAAGTCATGCGCCAAGGCGCCGATGATGGCCGCCGGCAGGAAGGCGAGAGCGACGGCCAGCACGAAGCGGCGCGCTTTCGCGCTTGTCGGCAGAGCGAGCGCTATCGATACAAGCTTTTGGAAATAAACAAGAAGTATCGCAAGGATCGCACCGAGCTGGATGAGAACCGCAAAGGTGTTGCCGGGTGATTTGAAGCCGAGGAAGTGCCCGGCCAGCAGCACATGCGCCGTTGAGGAAACGGGAATGAACTCCGTCAGACCCTCGATGATACCCAGCAGAAGCGCGCTGATGATCGATTGGTCACCCATGGGGAATCCTTCTTTTCAGGGGGAAGTGGCAATGGACGGCAATTGCGTTAAACTTGTTTTAAAGTAGCCAAGCTCTTATAGCGTCTTGATGAAGCGAAACTGAAAAAGTTTTCCGGCAGATGCCGATCATGACAACCAATCGTAAAAATTGAGTACCGATGCCAACTCTCTATCACTCTCCGATGTCGACCGCATCCCGGTTCGTTCGTCTGATCCTTGCGGAATACGGGTTCCAGACCGATCTCGTGGAGGAGCAACCGTGGGAAAGACGGCGGGAGTTTCTGGCGCTCAATCCGGCCGGCACCCTGCCGGTCTATCTCGACGACAATATGCGCTCCCTCAGCGGGCCTTACGTGCTTGCGGAATTTCTCGATGAAACCCATGGGGTTTTGAAGCGTGACAGGCGTCTTCTGGCGGAAGACCCGTTTCAGCGGGCGGAAATTCGCCGCCTGACGGAATGGTTTCTGCAGAAGATGGAAAATGACGTGACCCGGCCGCTGGTACGGGAGCGTGTTTACAAATTGCAGATGACGACCGCGCAAGGCGGCGGCCCGCCGGATTCCAAATTGCTGCGCACAGCCCGCAACAATATCCGCCAGCATATAAAGTATCTGGAATGGCTGGCCGGTTCGCGCACATGGCTGGCGGGTGATCGGCTGAGCTATGCCGATCTTGCCGCCGCAGCCGCGGTTTCGGTTCTGGATTATCTCGGCGAGATCAACTGGCTCGAGGCGCCCATCGCCAAGGAATGGTACCAGCGGGTGAAATCCCGTCCGTCCTTCCGGCCGTTCCTGAGCGAGCGTATTCCGCGCCTCGCCCCCTCCTCCCATTATGCCGATCTGGACTTTTAAGTTCAGCCTTTCGGTTATTTGCTGCGGCCCGGGACTGCGCCTATATATGACGCGCAACAACCCGCAGGAGAGACTACCATCGACGTTGCCGACGAGAAGCAGCGGATACGCGCGCGCAAACTGACGGATTTCATTCGTCAGGAAGCCCTTTCGCTTGGCTTCGATCTATGTCGCGTCACAGCGCCGGACAGCATTCCGCTCGCACCGGAACGGCTGAGAGAATTTCTCGGCAAAGGTTATCACGGCACGATGGCGTGGATGGAAGAAACCGAGGCCCGGCGGGCGGAGCCGAAAACGCTGTGGAGCGATGTACGCTCCATCGTCATGTTCGGCCTCAATTATGGTCCCGACGAAGACCCACGCAATCTACTCTCGAAACCGGACAAGGCAGCCATTTCGGTCTATGCCCGCAATCGCGATTACCACGACGTCATCAAGGGGCGGCTGAAGGAAATCGCCACGCGCTTTGCCGCACGCGCCGGCGAGGATGTGAAGGTCTTCGTCGACACCGCCCCGGTGATGGAAAAACCGCTCGCCGCCGCCGCCGGTCTCGGCTGGCAGGGCAAACACACGAACCTCGTCAGCCGCAGCCATGGTTCCTGGCTGTTCCTCGGCAGCATGTTCACCACCGCTGATCTCTGTCTCGATGAGGCGGAGAAGGATCATTGCGGCTCCTGCCGGGCCTGTCTTGATGCCTGTCCAACGGCGGCCTTTCCCGCCCCCTATCAACTCGACGCCCGTCGCTGCATCTCCTATCTCACCATCGAACACAAGGGGCCAATTCCGCATGAGTTCCGGCCGATGATGGGCAATCGCATCTACGGCTGTGACGATTGCCTCGCCGCCTGCCCATGGAACAAGTTCGCGGCCAGCGCCTCGGAAATGAAATTGCAGGCGCGCGAGGATCTGAAAGAACCGTCCATCGATTTCCTCCTGACATTGGATGATGCTGCCTTCCGCAGCTTTTTCAGTGGCTCTCCCGTCAAACGCATCGGCCGTAGCCGATTTATCCGCAATGTGCTGATTGCGGCCGGCAACTCCGGAAACCGGCAGTTCGTGGAACGATGCAAGGCTCTTGCCGAAATGGACCCTTCGCCGGAGGTACGCGGCATGGCCGCGTGGGCTTTATCGCGGCTTATGGACAGGCAGGAATTCCGTACATACTCTGCCACGCGCGCACCGGAGACTGATCCGGAGGCGGAAATGGAATGGCAATTGGCAGAGGCGTGAACCATGCATGTGATGATTTTTGGCGCGGGTTATTCGGGGAAAGCCATTGCCAACGCGCTGAAATCCCAAGCAGCAGGGATCTCCGGCACCACGCGCAGTCAGGACAAATTCTCTGGCCTCGCCAGCGCACACATGACGCCCTTGCTCTTTGACGGCGTCCAGCTCAATGATGAGCTCGTCGCTGCGATGGGCAATGTCACGCATCTCATACAATCCGTCGCGCCGGGCAAGGATGGCGATCCTCTGCTTCCGCTTCTGGGCGGCGACTTGAAAAAGCTCCTGCCCAATCTGGCATGGATCGCTTATCTTTCTACCGTGGGTGTTTATGGCGACCACGGCGGCGCTTGGGTGGACGAGACAACACCCTGCCGCCCCGTTTCCCCACGTTCTGTTGAGCGGGTAGCGGCTGAGGCCGCATGGACTGAAGCGGCCCGCGACGCCGACGCGCCGCTTTCCATCCTGCGTCTATCCGGAATTTATGGCCCGGGGCGCAATGCTTTCATGAATTTCGAGAAGGGAACGGCGCGGCGGCTGGTGAAGAAGGACCAGGTATTCAATCGCATCCGCGTGGAGGATATCGGCGCGGCGGTTGCCTTCCTGGCACAAAAACACGAAGGCGGCATCTTCAACGTGACCGATGATGAACCCTGCCCCCCGCAGGATGTGGTAAGCTTCGCCGCAGCGCTGATGGGAGTGGAACCACCACCCGAACAGGCCTTTGAAACTGCCGATCTAACACCGATGGCGCGCTCTTTTTATGGCGAGAACAAGCGCGTTTCCAACGCCAGAATTCGCGATCTGGGCTTCGATTTTCGCTTCCCGGAGTACAGGGTCTCGCTTCGACAATTATGGGAAAACGGCCTCTGGCGATGCTGAAAAATGCCATCTCCAAAAGCGATGAAAAATCCTTCCAATCCCGCTTTTGCGGATGGTTTTCGTCTTATTTCAGCCAATTAGGATTTTATTAACCAAGCCGAAATGACTAAAATCGTAGTCATTAGAAAAATATTTCACTCACATTTCGTGAAGTGGATTCACGAAGCCGTGACTTGCAACAGCATTTCCATTGAGCATTGATTCTGCGTTATTTTTTCCGCTTCTTCAAACGGGCGCGGCAATGGCAGCTTCCGGCCGATGATCACGAATGTTACAGTCTGTAACAGTTCGTGATTTGAGATCAGCTTTTTTTCGCCATTTTTCCCTCGCCCTACAATCTCGCATCAAAAGGCGTTCAGGCCAGTTCATGGCCGTTTAGCAAGGGCACAATCAATCGGCGCGGGGCCGATTTTCAGGGAAGCACTGTTTTGAATATCCGTCGTATAACTTTCACCGCTGCAACTATCGCCGCCTGTTCCATCATCGCGCCTCTTCAGGCGAATGCGGCAAATGGTTGTGGAGGCGCATCGTGGTATGCGTTGACCTCCAAGACTGCTTCTGGCGAGCGTATGAACGCCGCCAACCTGACCGCCGCTCACCGCTCCCTGCGGTTCGGCACCAAGGTCAAGGTTACCAACGCGCGCAACGGCAAGGCCGTTGTCGTTCGCATCAATGACCGCGGGCCATTTATCAAGGGTCGCGTTCTCGATCTTTCCAAGGCTGCGGCCAAAAACATCGGCATGATCAACTCCGGCACTGCCAAGGTCTGCTACGAGGTCGTCAAAGCCGATTGAGCCTTGCCCTCGCCGCCATTCGCGTCTACCAACCGGACTTATCAGGAAAACGAGGTAGACAATGCGATTAGGCGGGCGTTTGGCCGGAGCAATCGAAGTATTGGCGGATATTGAGGGACGCAGACGTCCCGTCGCCGATGCTCTGAAGGACTGGGGCCTTGCCCATCGTTTCGCCGGGTCGGGCGACAGGGCCGCGATCGGCAACATCGTCTATGATGCGTTGCGCATGAAACTGTCGCACGCCTGGCTGATGGATGACGACAGCGCCACCTCACTCGGCTACGCTGTTCTGTTGCGTCAATGGGGCAAGAGCTTCACGGAACTGGCAGCGGAATTCGATGGTGACAAATTCGCGCCTGCCGCACCGGACGCTGAAAGACAGCAGGCATTTCTCTCCCGTTCCCTTGCCGAGGCGCCGGCCCATGTTCAGGGCGACATTCCCGATTGGGTGCAATCTTCCTTCGAGACCGCATTCGGGGAGCGCTGGCTGACTGAGGCTCAGGCGCTCAATGAGCGCCCTACTCTCGATCTGCGTGCCAACACCTTGAAGGCGACCCGTGAAAAGGTTTTGAAGGTTCTTGAGGAAAGCGGCGCGGAGGCCACGCACATCGCCCGTCAGGGTGTTCGCATTGCCGCAGGCGAAGGCCCATCCCGCCTGCCGAACGTCACCGCCGAACTCTCCTTTCAGAAGGGCTGGTTCGAAGTGCAGGACGAGGGGTCGCAGATCGTCGCCGATCTCGCCGGCGCGCATGAGGGTGATCAGATCCTCGATTATTGCGCAGGCGGCGGCGGCAAGACGCTGGCCATGGCTGCCAGCATGAACAACAAGGGTCAGGTCCACGCCTTCGACGCCGACCGCAAGCGCCTCGCGCCGATCATCGAACGGCTGAAGCGGGCTGGCACGCGTAATGTGCAGGTTCATGACCGTCCATCGGGCCTCACGCCGTTTCAGGAAAAATTCGACCGCGTTCTCGTCGATGCCCCCTGCACCGGAACCGGAACATGGCGGCGGCGCCCCGACACCAAATGGCGGCTGACCGCGCGCAATCTGGAAGAGCGCGTGCAACAGCAGGGCGAGGCACTTTCGCAGGCCAAGGGATTCGTGCGCCCGGGCGGAGAGCTGCTCTATGTAACCTGTTCGGTGCTTCCCGAAGAAAACGAACAGCAGGTCCGTCGTTTCTGCGAGCAAAATCCAGATTTTGCCATTGGTTCGGCGTTGGAGCGGTGGCAAACGACTTTCGGCAGCAATGCCAGCAAACCACATTCTTCCGACGGCAAGACAGTGACGCTCACGCCTGCAACCACAGATACGGACGGTTTCTTCTTCTGCCTGATGAAACGCAGAGCATAAAAGCATTTTGCATCCAGGGATTTTACCTGGGAAATACAGCACGGGCTTGTTTCAAAGCATTCTAAACTAGAATGTTTGACACAAGTTTGTGATTGGGTCAGAACTCGCTTGCCGCAGCGTGAAGTTATTTCATGCCTGCTCAAGGAGAGGGATCATGATCCGCAAAACCATTCTCAGCGCTTCTTTCGCGCTTCTTGCCGCATCGGCGGCTTTCATCGCGGTTCCTGCAAAGGCTGCCACCGACGCGGCCGCTGTTGTCAAGCACTATGCTGATGTCGCACATGCGAAATACGAGGATTCGCTGATCACAGCGAAGGCGCTGGATAAGGCCGTCGACGCATTGATCGCCACACCGAGCGAAGAATCGCTAAAGGCCGCGCGGGAAGCCTGGATCAAGGCACGTGTTCCCTATCAACAGTCGGAAGTCTATCGTTTCGGCAACCCGATCGTTGACGATTGGGAAGGCAAGGTGAACGCCTGGCCGCTGGACGAAGGCCTGATCGACTACGTCGACGGTGCCTATGGTACGGAAAGCGACGAAAACGAGCTTTATGTTGCGAATATCATCGCCAACCCGAAGATCAAGATCAGTGGTGAAGAGGTCGACGCCTCCAAGATCACCCCGGAACTCATCGAAAGCCTGCACGAGGCGGGCGATGTCGAAGCCAATGTGACGACCGGTTACCACGCCATCGAATTCCTGCTCTGGGGCCAGGATCTGAACGGCACCGGGCCGGGCGCAGGCAACCGCCCTTACACCGATTACGACAAGGCGAAATGCACGAACGGCAATTGCGATCGCCGTGCCGATTATCTGAAATCCGCCTCCACCCTGCTGATCAAGGATCTGCAGGAGATGGTCGACGCCTGGGCGCCGGAAGGCGAAGCAACCAAAACGCTGGAAGGCGATCCGAAGGCAGGCCTCACCGCCATTCTCACCGGCATGGGCTCGCTCTCCTATGGTGAATTGGCCGGCGAACGCATGAAACTTGGCCTTTTGCTGCACGATCCGGAAGAGGAGCATGATTGCTTCTCCGACAATACCTATAATTCGCATCTCAACGACGCGATCGGCATCGCCTCGGCCTATACCGGCGACTATACCCGTGTGGACGGAACGAAGATGACTGGCGCGTCGCTCTCGGAACTGGTCGGCGCCAAAGACAAGGCGTTGAACGACGAGATGCTGGCGAAGCTGGACAAGACGCTCAATGCCATGCACGCGATGGAAAAGCGCGCTCAGACGGTTGAGGCCTACGATCAGATGATTGGCGAGGGCAACAAGGAAGGCAACGCCGTGGTTCAGGCCGCCATCGATGGCCTCCTCGACCAGACGAAGTCGGTCGAACGCGTCATTGCAGCGCTCGATCTCGGCAAGATCGACCTCGAAGGATCCGACAGCCTCGATAATCCGAACGCCGTTTTCAAATAAACGGCAAGAACGGGCCGCAGGGAGACTGCGGCCTGTTCCTCCCCGCACGCGTTTGACTTTCATGGAAATGTCTCTGTCGCCGATCCGTAGGCCGTTCTTATTCGCCGGGGCAGCCTGTCTTTTGGCGACGGCGACGCTTGCCGCATCCTTGCGTGACGATCTGACGGAAAATGACAGAAACCGCGTTCTTGCCGTAACCGCTCCGGCGATCGATTTTACCGACCCGGAGCCTTTCGAGGCCATGTCTGGCGGGGCGTCGACCAATACCAACAGAACTGACAGCAACGCGTTTTCCCATCCGTCAGCCACCATGCCCCCGAAGCGGAGGCAGGATTTTAAGCTCGGCAACGCGCTGTTTCAGAAATTGTGGGTCTCTTCTCCTTCTTCCACGCAGGCTTCAGACGGTTTGGGGCCGCTCTTCAACGCCCGATCCTGCCAGACGTGCCATGTGAAGGATGGCAGGGGCCGTCCGCCTCTTGCCGGCGAAGACGCCGTCTCCCTGTTTCTACGGCTGGCAAGGCCGGCTCGAGACGAGGCGGAACGGACGGCGATCGCGCGCCATGAAGTGTTGAACTTTCCTGACGCCACTTATGGACGTCAGCTTCAGAATCTTGCCATTCCCGGCCTTGAGGCCGAGGGCAAGGCTGTCATCACCTATACGGAAAAGCGGGTGTCCCTGGCGGATGGCGAGATGGTGACGTTGCGCCAGCCTGATTATGCCGTGGCAGAGTTGAAATATGGCCCGCTCGGCGCCGATACTTCGCTGTCAGCACGCATTGCCATGCCGACCCTTGGGCTTGGCTTGATAGAAGCTATCAGCGACACCGATATTCTGGCCAACGCCGATCCGGACGACAAGAATGGGGACGGCATTCAAGGGCGTCCCGCTTGGGTCAAGGATCATCGCACCGGCGAAACGAAAATCGGGAGGTTTGGTTGGAAAGCTCAGAACGCGAGCGTACGCGACCAGAGCGCAAGCGCTTTCTCCCACGATATCGGCATCTCCACACCGGATGCGCCGAATGCCTATGGCGACTGTACCGACAGGCAGAAAAAATGTCTCGCCATGCCAACGGGCGTGCAACCGCGGCTCGGGCCAGTGGAGGCGCCGGATCAGGTTCTCGATCTCGTGACCTTCTACACTGAAAACCTCGCCGTGCCGCAACGGCGTGATGTCGGTGAGCCGATGGTGCTGCGGGGCAAGCAACTCTTTTACGCCTCGGGCTGCACGGCCTGCCACACCCCAAAATTCGTCACCCGACGCGATGCCGCCGATCCGATGCATGCGTTTCAGCTTATCTGGCCCTATTCCGATTTTCTGCTGCATGACATGGGGAAGGAGCTTGCCGATGGCCAACAGGTGGGCGAAGCAAGCGGACGACACTGGCGGACCCAGCCTCTCTGGGGCATAGGTCTGACAGAACGCGTGAATGGCAATGGTTTTTACCTACATGACGGGCGCGCACGCAGCGTGACGGAAGCGATATTATGGCATGGCGGCGAAGGGCAGAAAGCGCGCGACGCCTTTGCCGTCTTGAAAAAATCCGACCGGCAGGCTTTGCTGGCCTTTCTGGAGTCTCTTTAATGAAAAAAGCCATGCGAAAAATCTCCGGCCTCATATCCATGCTGATGCTTTTGACCACACAGCCGGCCATGGCCCAGGATGTGGAACTGATGCCGCCGCCACCGCTCAACCCCGCACAGGTGCGCGGCGTCATGGAAAAGGCAGTGAACGGCTTCATCCGACCCGGCTACGACCACTTCCGACGCTCGGCAGAGACGCTGGAGGACAGCATGAAGGCTTTCTGCGCGGCGCCTTCTGCTACGACGGAGAAGACGGCGAAGGACGCGTTTGCCGATACCGTCTCAAGCTGGTCGACCATCGAGATCGTGCGTGTCGGCCCTGTCATCGAACAGAACCGTTTCGAGCGCGTCCTTTATTATCCCGACAAGAAGGGGCTCGGGCTGAAACAGGTTCAGCGTTACCTTTCCGACAAGGATGAAAGCGTTACAACCGCCGAAGGCCTGAGTGGCAAGAGCGTTGCCGCACAGGGGCTGGGCGCCCTGGAATTCATTCTCTACGGCACCGGCGCGAACGAACTTCTTGATAAGAAGGGCGATTTCCGCTGCCGTTTCGGAGCCGCCATTGCCGGCAATATCGCCGATGTCGCGGCAGAGCTTTCCGATAGCTGGAACGCGGCCGATGGCGCACAGAAAAACTGGACGCAGCCGGGGCCTGATAACCCCGTCTTCCGCGACGAACGAGAGGCGCTGGTTGCCCTGCTCGGCATTCTGGTGCACGGCGCCGAGGCGATCCGCGACCAGCGGATCGAGACCTTTTACAAGGGGCCGGACAAGGCGACGTTTCCCCGCACCGCCATTTACTGGCGGTCTGGCCTCACATGGAGAAGCATCTCCGCAAACATCAAGGCCATTCAGACACTGCTGCATACCGCCGATATGGCCGAACTCGTCCCCCCCGACCAACGCTCCATCGTAAATTCCATCGACTTCATCGCCAAATCGATGATCCGCGTGGCCGGGACGATCGATGCAGATGTGCAAAAGGCGCTGGATCAGGACGATCAGCGCGCGAAGGTGGATTATCTTCTGCTGAACGGCAAAGACCTTATCTACCGGTTAAACGATCAATATGGCGGCGCGATTGGCCTCAGTTCCGGCTTCTCTTTCGCCGATGGGGATTGAGCCGATGATCTCCGGCACCAGGCGGACACTGATAGATCGGCGCAGCTTCATCAAAGCGGCGGGAGTTTCCTTCCTCACCGCCTTGGCTCCCCGTTCACTTTATGCGCTTGAGCGGACAGATGCGGTCTTTGCGTCTGCCTTCCGCGCCCGTGACGGGTCCTACGGCATTGCGACGGTGAGCGAGCGCGGCGAGATCATCGACCGCGTCACGCTTCCTGCCCGTGCCCATGGAATGGCGACGAGCCACGCGACCGGCGTAACCGTGGCCTTTGCCCGCCGGCCGGGGACATTCTTTATGGCCTTCGACCCCGGGGGGCATCGCGAACCGATCGTGATGCACACGCCGGAAAACCGCCATTTCTACGGTCATGGACAGTTTTCGCCAGATGGGTCGATCCTCTATGCCAGCGAAAACGACTTCGACGGCAATCGTGGCGTTATCGGGCTCTATGACGCCAGAAACGGCTTCATACGCATCGGCGAATATGACGCGCATGGCGTCGGCACGCATGACATGACGGTGAGCGACGACGGGCGAACGATCATCATCGCAAATGGTGGTATCGAAACCCATCCGGATTTCGGCCGCACCAAGCTCAACGTCGACAGGATGCAACCTTCTCTCGTGCTGCTGGACGCAGCAACCGGCCATTTGATTCAGAAACACGCGATGCCGAACGGACTGCGGCAGCTATCCACACGTCATGTCGATATCGGGGATGACGGACGCATCTGGTTCGCCTGCCAGTATGAAGGACCGCGCAACGATCTTCCGCCACTTGTCGGCCATTTCTCTAGGGGTGAGGAAGTAACCTTTGTGGATCTACCGGAAGAAACAACGGTCCGCCTTGCCAATTATGTGGGTGCCATCGCCGTCAACCGACGCGATCAGCTGGTTGGCCTGACCTCGCCCAACGGCAACGCCGCCGTGACGCTGGATGCAAAAACCGGGCGCGTGGTTTCCGAGACGACAGTGCGGGACGCGGCAGGTGTTGCGCCCGCCTTAAGAGGCATCGCGGTTTCGTCCTATCAGGGGTTTTTCGGAACCCGGCGCAGCGATGTGGCATGGGACCAGCACATCGTGCGGCTATCCAGCTAAAATATTGAAAAAACAGGGGAACAAAAGCCCAGCCGGCGCATTGGACCGATTATGAGAAATCTTGCGATCTATATTGTCTTTGTGGTTGTCGTTGTTGCCGTAGGGGCGTTGATCGGCGTCAACAATGTACCCGGCGAATGGTATCAATCGCTGCAGAAGCCTTTCTTCAATCCGCCCAACTGGATTTTCGGGCCTGTCTGGACCGCGCTTTACGTGCTGATCGGCGTTGCTGGCGCGCGGACATGGATTCGCAGGCCGATGGGAACGCGCATGCGGCTCTGGTTCACCCAGATGGTACTGAACTTTCTGTGGTCGCCGATCTTTTTCGGCATGCAAAGTCCGGCTGGCGCATTGATTGTCATCATCCCGATGCTGATCAGCATCGTCGCCTTTATAGCGCTTTCCTATCGTCGTGACCGCATATCAATGTGGCTTTTCGTACCCTATGCCGTATGGGTCGCCTTTGCGACGGTGCTCAACGCAAGCATCGGCATGCTTAACTAAAGTGCTTGCGCATTTCCAAAGGAAAAGCGCGCTGGATTTTTCCTAATTTCTCTAATTTGCCGCATCGCCCTTGTCTTGCCTGCCGCCCCGCGCCATGTCAGTTTGCGATGAGGCAGAAGCAGGCAGGCAGGCCATGGAGATCACTGATCCCGGCGATTTTCGTCAGCGGATAGAAAGAAGCTTTGCGCGGCAGGGCGTGGTTCAGGCGATTAACGCCGAAATCAGCCGTATCGAACACCGGCTGGTGGAAATCGAACTCCCTTTTCATGAAAAGCTGACGCAGCAGCACGGCATACTACATGCGGGTGTCATCGCCGCCGGTCTGGATACCGCCTGCACCTATGCCGCCTATACGATCATTGAGCCGGAAGCCTCGCTGCTGACCATCGAGTTCAAGGTGAACCTCATGTCGCCGGGACGCGGCGAGCGGTTTCTGTTTCGCGGCGAGATCATCAAGCCCGGCAATAATCTTATCGTCGCCGATGGTCGCGCCTATGCCCTGTCCGATGGGCCGGCAAAGCTGATCGCCTCAATGACGGGCACGATGATGGTGGTTAAAGGACGCGAGGATATTACCGGATGAGCTACCAGCTTATGCATGTCGCGGATAAATCACTCCTGTTCGTCATGGCGGCTTCCGCCGAATACGGTCCCCACCTGCAGTCACGCATCACACCGCTGATGACCGGTGTTGGACCCGTCGAAGCGGCTATTGCGGTCACGACCGTTCTTGCCGGTCTCGATACGGCGGGCCATCTGCCAGACCTCGTTGTGTCGCTCGGCTCCGCCGGTTCCCGCACGCTCGAACAGACCGCAATCTACCAGGCAGTGTCGGTTTCTTATCGTGACATGGATGCCTCTCCCTTCGGTTTTGCGAAGGGTTGCACACCGTTTCTCGACCTGCCGGCGGAGGTGGCCTTGCCCTTGCGGATACCCGACGTTGCCGGGGCGCGGCTTTCCACCGGCGCCAATGTCGTTTCCGGCGAGGCCTATGGGCTGATCGACGCCGATATGGTGGAAATGGAGACATATGCAGTTTTAAGAGCATGCCAGCGTTTCGGTTTACCGCTGATTGGCCTGCGCGGTATTTCCGACGGCAAGGCCGATGTGAAACACGTGAATGACTGGACCGAGTATCTGCACATCATCGATGAAAAACTGGCGGATGCCGTTGACCGGCTCTGTCGCGCTATCGAAGACGGCGCGATAGCCCTCTGAACCTTGCGATTTTCGCGATTTTCTACTGTTTGCCACCCGCTTCCGGGTTGCCTAAAGCCGCCATTTTCTTTAAAGGCTCGCCATGACCCAGATAGCCCATCCCGACAGCATTCTCATCATCGATTTCGGCAGCCAGGTGACGCAGCTGATTGCGCGCCGCATCCGCGAAGCCGGGGTCTATTGCGAAATCCACCCGTTCCAGAATGCCGCAGAGGCGTTTGAGAAACTTCAGCCCAAGGGCGTGATATTCTCCGGCGGCCCCGCATCTGTCACGGCGGAAGGAAGCCCGCGCGCGCCGCAGGCAGTGTTCGACAGCAAGGTACCGATCCTCGGCATCTGCTATGGCCAGCAGACACTGTGCACACAGCTCGGCGGCGTTGTCGAGGGCGGCCATGCGGCGGAATTCGGCCGCGCCGATATCGACATCAAGAAGGCTAGCCCGCTGTTCGAAGGCTTCTGGGAGCAGGGCAAAAGCTACCCGGTGTGGATGAGCCATGGCGACCGCGTGACGAAGCTGCCGGAAGGCTTCGAGGTCATCGCAACCTCCGAAAACGCACCGTTCGCCATCGCAGCGGACGAGAAGCGGCACTATTACTCCACCATGTTCCATCCGGAAGTGGTGCATACGCCCGATGGCGGCAAGCTGCTGTCAAACTTCGTGCACAAGATCGTTGGTCTGAAATCCGACTGGACGATGGCGGCCTATCGCGCCGAGATGATCCGCAAGATCCGCGAGCAGGTCGGCACCGGCCGGGTGCTCTGTGCACTTTCAGGTGGCGTCGATTCTTCGGTTGCAGCTATTCTCATTCATGAGGCTATCGGCGACCAGCTGACCTGCGTTTACGTCGATCATGGGCTGATGCGGCTTGGGGAAAGCGAACAGGTCGTCGGCATGTTCCGCGACCACTACAATATTCCGCTTGTTCATGTGGACGCATCCGACCTGTTCCTCGGCGAACTCTCCGGCGTTTCCGATCCGGAAGTGAAGCGCAAGACCATCGGCCGTCTGTTCATCGAGGTTTTCGAGGCCGAAGCGGCCAAGATTGCCGCCGATGGCAAGGGTGCTCCGAACTTCCTCGCGCAGGGCACGCTCTACCCCGACGTCATCGAAAGTGTCTCCTTCTCCGGTGGCCCTTCGGTGACCATCAAGAGCCACCACAATGTCGGCGGTCTTCCCGAGCGCATGAACATGCAACTCGTCGAGCCGCTGCGTGAACTCTTCAAGGACGAAGTACGCGCTCTTGGCCGCGAACTCGGCCTGCCGGAAAGCTTCATCGGCCGCCATCCCTTCCCCGGTCCGGGTCTTGCGATCCGATGCCCCGGTGCGATTACCCGTGAAAAGCTCGATATCCTGCGTAAAGCGGATGCGATCTATCTCGACGAGATCCGCAAGGCCGGTCTTTACGACACCATCTGGCAGGCTTTCGCCGTGCTGCTGCCGGTCCAGACTGTTGGCGTCATGGGCGACTACCGAACCTATGACTTCGTCTGTGCGCTGCGCGCGGTGACCTCGGTGGACGGCATGACTGCGGATTTCTATCCCTACGACATGAACTTCCTCGGCCGTGCGGCAACCCGCATCATCAACGAAGTGCGCGGCATCAACCGTGTCGTCTACGATGTCACGAGCAAGCCGCCCGGCACGATCGAGTGGGAATAGGACCATACTCGATACGGTGAGGTTGCTGCCGCAACGCCACCGTATCTAAGGAAGAAAGACGACGCCGCGACTAGTTCGCGGCGTTTTTGTTTTGTCGGATGAGATAGATCATCTGGGCAGTCAGGCCGACCACGAGGATCGCCAGCAATCCTGCCTGGGCGCCGAGAAGCAGCGGCGATTTCAGGTCTGTCACTATCGGATGACCGTCGGGAACACGGCGCAGAATTTCACTCACCGTCGGGACCATCAACAGAAACGCGGTAATGCTGAGACAGATGGTTTCAATATATCTGGCGATACGCGTTGAACCCAGAACGCGTTCGATACCGTAGCCTGCAAGCAGGAACAGGATGGTCAGGACGCCAACGACGTAGCTGATTGGCTGATGCGCCACAAGAAAGACAGTTGCAGCGCCAATCAGCATGGACACAAAGTAGATTGCCCCGGGCGTGGATCGGGGGACGATGCGACCGTAACGGGTAAACATGAAAATGGCCGCGGGAATGGCGGGCAGACTGCCGAGCGTGTGGATCCAGCCAAGCGAAGAAATACCGAACATGCGAAATTGCCTTTCTCTTCCTGAAAGATGGGGTGGTCCGGAACGCAGATTGTCGCCGGCATGTCTGCCAGAGCAGCGTCATTAGTTGATCGGTCGGTCTCGTTTGGGTCATGCGTCGACGCCCCTCGCAAGATGCAGTTCAAGCGGTGATGCGCTCCAGCATCGGGCGGGTTATGGCGCCAAAGCTTGTGGCATCGCCATGTGCGCGCGCTGAGAGCATTGCGCCGTGCACGGTGGCCATGAACATCTCAGCATTGACCCGCGCTGTGCCGGTTAGTGCAAGGCGCCCCTGGGAAGCGCCGCGCTCCAGCACGGCTGTAAGCCAGTCCGAGAGACTCCGAAAATGCGCACGCACCTCGAGAACGACCGCTTCGGGAAGAATCGGTATTTCGCCGGCAAGCAGCGCACAGACGCAGAAGGGATGGGTTGCATCGGCGATGCAGCGCTCCCAATAGCCGATATAGGCGCGAAGCTGCTCCAGCGGATCTGGAATGTGCTGCTCCAGCGCGGCGATACCGGCTTCGGCCTCGTGCCTGTACTGTGACACCAGTTTCGCGACCAAGTCCGCCTTGCTGGGAAAATGGTGATGGATACTCGCGTTGCGAATGCCGACTACATGGGAAATATCGGCATAGCTAAAACTATTATAGCCCCCTCTCACAATCAGGGTCCGGGCGCACTGGAGAATGTCATCGGCTTTGGTTTTAGAGCTTTTCATGCTTTTACCTACCAACTAGTAGGTAGAATGTCAACGGCGATGGGATCCGGACGAGGATCGACCCCGACGATCACAGGCGGAGAACCATAAAAGAAAGGCATGCCCTCAGCCATTGCCCCGTCATTGCCTGGCCCCCATCGACATGCCACTCGCATTGGCTTGTTGGTTGGCCCTGCTTCCCGCCACCTTGGCTAGCGGAATGCTGGTCCCGCGGACCAGCTGGGAAGATCGTATGCTCCAGACAGAGTTGCCGGGTCATACGGATTGCGTTCGCGAAAGGCCGTATCGGATATTGCCCCGCATATGGTGAAGTTTTGTTCGCTTTTTGTTCTTCCAATTTTCCTCGGCGATGATAATATTGCGGCCTTGAGCAAAGGCCGTGGAGCATCGTCGTGAGTTTCGAGTTGACGGATAATGGAGGGTCAGGGCAGCTTTTCCTCGAAGGCTTCGATCTGGAGAAGCAGCGACGGGTCAATCCGCGATTTGGCAACAAGGTCTTAATCGTGCTGAAGCCGCCGGTGGCCTTGGCGGAAAGAATTTTCACCGATGCATCGTGCCATGCCGCCGGGCGGACGAAGCGGGCGGCCCATCCAGCCGAGCTTCTGCATATCACCCTCCTTTGCGTCGGGTGTTTCGACACCGTGCCTCGCGGTTTCGCAAACCGGCTGAAGGCGGCACTGGCGGAAATAAGGGCGCGTCCCGTTCCGATTACGTTCGATGGCAGCTCGCTTTTCGGCAATCGCAGCTGTCTGGCGCTAAGCAGCCGCCGCGAGATGCTGGAGCTCAGAGCATTGGCGAAGATGGTGCAGCGCGCGCTTTGGCGGGCCAATCTGCCCTTTGTCGCCGCATCGTCGTTCACGCCGCATCTCACCGTGGTCTATGGCTGCGGGAAAATCGACATCATGCCTGTTGAAAAACCATATAGCTGGCTGGCGGGCAGCTTCGAACTCATCTTCAGCCATAATGGAGAGACGCGGCACGAATCTCTCGGGCGCTTCCCGCTTTCGGCGAAAGCGGACCGCTATGAGCAGCCGGAAAGTCAATTATATCTGCCGGAAAAAATATTCAGGCCGCAGAAGCGGTCGGCGCACAAGATGGCGGCGCGATAACGCTTGCGTGAAAAAGCACGGCATACATGCCTAGCATTAGCTGCCCCACTGCTGTAGACGCAGAGGATGCGCCAGCAAAAGCGCAGTTTGTAGCGCCCGCCGAGAACCGGGTGTTCCGGTATCCGGCGCGAGCGAGGCGGTGCCGCCTCGCCGGGAACGATAACCAGCTTAGAGCTGAACCTTGTCGAAAGCCTTGCCATCGATGCCGAGGGCTTCGAGATCGGCACGGGCGGGCTTGCGATGCGCGCGAACAGCGGCCGAAACCGAGAGCGCTGCACCGAGAACGGCGAAAGTTTCACCGAAGAAGTTACGCGATGTCTTTGCAACCTGACGCATTTTTTTCTCCATCTTTGATGCCCAGATAATGGGCATTTCCGCACCGTTCTACAACTCATGATGTAGCAGGGAAGCCATGCAGCTTTGCTCGCGCTCGTTCGGATATCAGCCATTGCGATTTCGCATGGCTCAGGCTTGGCGTCTTCAAAAGGACGCAGGGCGCCTCAGCCGGCGGGTTGAATAAGGCGGATATTTTGTTATGCCGGAAAGCTTGAACACAAAGAGGCTGGCAGCATGACGATCATCATTTACGGCATCAAGAACTGCGACACGATGAAGAAGGCCAGAAGCTGGCTGGAAACCCATGGCGTCGAATATTCTTTCCATGACTACAAGGCCTCGGGCATTGACCGCGCCCATCTGGAGACATGGTGCGATGCCGCGGGCTGGGAAATGGTTCTCAACCGCGCCGGTACGACCTTCAAAAAACTCGATGACGGCCAGAAGGCTGGCCTGAGCCGCGAGAAGGCCATTGCAATGATGCTGGAGCAGCCCTCTATGATCAAGCGTCCGGTGCTGGAGGCGAAGGGCAAGATAACCGTCGGTTTCAAGCCTGAAACCTACCAGACTCTTTTTGCGTGACTGCAATCTGCCATGTCCAAAACAACCCGCGCCACCCAGATGCTGAACAAGGCGGGCGTCGCCTTCACCACCGTTACCTATGATTACGACCCGAATGCAGACCGCATTGGCCTGCAGGCGGCCGAGGCGATCGGCGAGCCACCGCATCTGGTGCTGAAAACGCTGATGGCGGAGCTAGACGGCAAGCCGGTCTGTGTCGTCGTTCCTTCGGATCGTGAGGTCAGCATGAAGAGGCTTGCGGCCGCTTTCGGAGGCAAATCCGCCAGCATGATGAAACCTGCCGATGCCGAGCGTGCCACCGGTTACCATGTCGGCGGCATCAGCCCTTTCGGACAGAAAAAACAGGTGCCTACGGCCATCGAGGCCGAAGCGATGACGAATGATTATGTCTACATGAATGGTGGGCAGCGCGGCTTGCAGGTGAGGCTTTCTCCCCGAGATGCCCAAACGGCACTGAAGGCCATTGCCGCACCGCTGGTCGCCGATTGAGGCGCAAGGGGCGCGCCTGAAAGCGTTTGGCTTTCAGGAGGAATGGGCTATGGTCGGCGCCTCCGATTGAAATAGACGAAGGCAGATCATGACTGTTTCCCCCATCGATCCCGTCAAACTCGAAAAACTGGCCGAAGTCGCCATCAAGGTCGGTCTGCAATTGCAGAAGGATCAGGATCTGGTGATTACCGCGCCGCTGGCAGCGCTGCCGCTGGTGCGATTGCTGACAAAACATGCCTATATGGCGGGCGGCGGACTGGTTACCACCTTTTACTCCGACGAAGAAACCACGCTTGCCCGCTATCGCCATGCGAGCGACGCCAATTTCGACCGGGCTTCCGGCTGGCTTTATGATGGCATGGCAAAGGCCTATTCGAACGGCGCGGCGCGGCTGGCAATTGCCGGCGATAACCCCATGCTGCTGGCCGAACAGGACCCCGCCAAGGTTGCCCGCGCCAATAAAGCAAACTCCACCGCCTATAAGCCGGCGCTGGAGAAGATTTCCAACTTCGACATCAACTGGAACATCATCTCCTATCCGAACCCCTCCTGGGCAAAGCAGGTGTTTCCCGACGTGACGGAAGACGAAGCGGTCCGCAGGCTAGCCGACGCCATCTTCGCTGCCTCGCGGGTGGATCTGGCTGATCCTGTCGCCGCATGGGCTGAGCACAATGCCAACCTTGCCAAGCGCTCGGCGTGGCTGAATGGCGAACGTTTCGCTTCACTGCATTTCACCGGCCCTGGCACGGATGTGAAAATCGGCCTGGCGGACGGCCACGAATGGCATGGCGGCGCCTCCACCGCCAAGAATGGG
Source organism: Agrobacterium sp. InxBP2 (assembly GCF_026191755.1). Classification (NCBI taxonomy): domain Bacteria; kingdom Pseudomonadati; phylum Pseudomonadota; class Alphaproteobacteria; order Hyphomicrobiales; family Rhizobiaceae; genus Agrobacterium; species Agrobacterium sp. InxBP2. The sequence continues at coordinate 205,053 of NZ_JAINDY010000030.1, read as the reverse complement.
GTCACCTGCAACCCCAATATCCCGACCGAAGAAGTGTTCACGACACCGCACGCGTTGCGCGTCGACGGTTACGTCTCCAGCACCAAGCCCCTGTCGCATCAGGGAACGCTGATCGACGATATCCAGGTGAAGTTCGAGGGTGGACGTATCGTCGAAGCCAAGGCTTCGAAGGGCGAAGCTGTATTGAACAAGGTACTCGACACTGACGAAGGTGCGCGGCGCCTCGGTGAAGTGGCGCTGGTGCCGCATTCCTCGCCGATTTCGGCAAGCGGCATCCTGTTCTACAACACGCTGTTCGATGAAAATGCCTCGTGCCACATCGCGCTCGGTCAGTGCTATTCGAAGTGCTTTCTCGACGGCGCGTCGCTGTCGCAGGATCAGATCAAGGCGCAGGGCGGCAATTCCAGCCTGATCCACATCGACTGGATGATCGGTTCCGACAAGGTGGATATCGATGGCGTGAGGCCGGATGGCTCCACGGTTCCTGTCATGCGCAAGGGCGAATGGGCCTGACGACACCTATCTCGGCAACTGGCTGCGCTGACTGAGCCAGATGCTGAAGAGCACCGCAACGAAACCTGCGATCTGCGCTGGCGTGAGGCTTTGGCCGAGCGCCAGCCAGCCGAGCAGGGTTGCAACGACCGGGCTTAGAAAACCAAGCGATGCGGCGGCGGAAGGTTCGATGCGGGCAAGTCCGCGGAACCACAGAAAATAGGTCAAGGCAGCGCCGATAAGACCCAGATAGGCCATGCCGAGAATATTGGCGGCCGTCGGCGTCGGCAGTGCGGGTTCAAAAAAATACGCGACCGGCAGCAGCAGGATACCACCGGCTGTCAGTTGCCAGGCGGTAAACGTCAGGTTCGACACCGGCGGACGCCATTTGCGGGTCAGCACTGTTCCAAAAGCCATGGACACGGCACCGGCGAGGCCTGCCGCCACACCGATACTATCCATCGCAGCCCCCGGCGCCAAAACCAGAAGCGCCACACCGACAATACCCAGAAAACCGGCCGCGATAGCCAGCGGCCGGACCGGTGTCGCGAGAAACAGCCGAGAAAGGCCAATCACGATCAGGGGCTGGACCGCGCCCACCGTTGCCGCCACGCCGCCGGGCAGCCGATAGGCCGAAACGAAAAGCATCGCCCAGAAGAACGAGAAATTCAGTGCCCCCAGAATGAGGCTGCGCGGCCACCAGATACCGTTTGGCAGTTTTCTCACGAAAAGCAGCAGCAACACGCCAGCCGGCAATGCGCGCAGCATGGCGACATGCAGAGGGTATCCATGAGGCAGAAGCTCGGTGGTGACGAAATAGGTCGTGCCCCAAATAGCGGGAGCAAGAGAAGTCGTCAGCACATCGGCGGCATAGGCTGTATTTTTCTTCATTTCAAGAATCTCTATATCAAGACAAATGCACCCTAAGTGATTTTATCTTGACGTCAAGACACTAATTGTTATGCCTTGATGATGAGCAAAGAACCACTTGACCGCGTCGATCACATTCTGGCGCAATGGCGCAGGGAGCGGCCCGATCTCGATGTCGAACCCATGGCGCTGCTGGGGCGCCTGAACCGTCTCACCACCCATCTAGCGCGAGAGGTGGAGACCGTGCTGCTGAAGCACGGTCTTTCCTCCTCCGCTTTCGATGTTCTCGCGACATTACGGCGTTCCGGATCACCCTACCGGCTTTCCCCCGGCGATCTGCTGGCGATGACAATGGTAAGCTCCGGCACCATGACCAACCGCATCGACCAGCTCGAAAAAGCTGGGTTTGTGAAGCGCATACATAATCCCGATGACCGGCGCAGCGTCCTGATATCGTTAACAGAACCGGGATTTTCCATTGTCGAGGAGGCGGTCGGTGCACATGTCGAAAACCAGCACCGTCTGGTCGCCAGTCTGAGCGAGGAAGAGCGCACGACGCTGAACCAGCTGCTGAAACGGTTCTTGCGGGATTTCGAAGCATAGGCATTTTCCGCTGGCAAACATAATGCTCCGTGATGCCGCTTGTTTCGCGCCCAAAAATCCTGTAAGCAATTTTCCGTAAACCTGTACTACAGGTTGGAGGAAAAATGTTAAGTGCCATTCCGCATGAATCCGGTCTCGTCAGCAGCACGATCGGCGCGATCACCCGTCATATCCGCGAAAACGAACTTGCGCCCGGCGCCAAGCTCCCCAGCGAACTTTCGCTTTCGCAGCAGCTCGGCGTTTCTCGCACCGTCGTCCGTGAGGCCTTCCGGTCCCTATCGGCCATGCGGCTGATCGATGTCAGCGCCGGCAAACGCGCTACGGTGGCGACGCTGGATCATGGTGCGATGTCGCTGATGTTCGAACATGGCATTCACACTGAGCAGATCAACATTCAGCAGATCTACGATGTGCGCCGCACGATCGAGGTCAGAACCGTGACGCTCGCGGCGCTCAGACGAACGGATGCGGAAGCGCTCACCATTCTCGACCATGCCAACAACATGGAGCGGGACTTTGGCGACAATGACAAGGTCATGGAACATGATCTGGCGTTTCACCTTGCTGTTGCAAGAGCCTCCAAGAACCCGGTTTTCGAACTCATTCTCGGCGCCTTTCAGAATGTGACGCGCCAGACGTGGCCGATCGGCTGGAAAAGCCGCACATCCGATGCACAGCGACATGCTGCAGGCGAACTTCACATCGCCATCGGACAGGCCATTGCCGCCGGTGACCCGCAAACCGCTTCAACGCTGATGGCGCGTCATTTCGATGAAAGCGTTCACGCGCTTCTGGCGGCCGGCATCGCCTGATTTTTTCAACGCAGTCCCAGACGGAAACTGACTGCCTCTGGAGGAGACACTTCATGAAAATCACCAAACTCGAGACCGTCCGCGTGGCGGAACGGGCAAACCTGCTCTGGGTTCTGGTCCATACGGATGAAGGCATTACCGGGCTTGGCGAAACCTTTTATGGCGCCGAGACGGTGGAGACCTATGTGCATGAATATATTGCACCCAGGGTCATCGGCCGCGATCCGCTGCAGATCGACCTTCTGGCGCAGGATCTCGTCGGTTATCTCGGCTTCCGCTCATCCGGTGCGGAAGTGCGCGGCAATTCGGCATTCGATATTGCGCTTTGGGATATTTTCGGCAAGGCCACCAACCAGCCGATAGCCCAGCTGCTCGGTGGTTTCAGCCGCAAGGAAATCCGTACCTACAATACCTGCGCGGGCACGGAATATATCAAGAAAGCCACCGGCCAGCAGACGGCCAATTACGGCCTCTCCGGTGGCAAGGATTATGACGATCTGAACGGCTTCCTGCATCGCGCGGACGAGCTTGCCCATTCGCTGCTGGAAGACGGCATCACGGCCATGAAGATCTGGCCTTTCGATGCAGCGGCGGAGAAGACGCGCGGGCAATATATCTCGATGCCGGACCTGAAGGCAGCGCTTGAGCCGTTTGAAAAAATCCGCAAAGCGGTGGGCGACAAGATGGATATCATGGTGGAGTTTCACTCCATGTGGCAGCTTCTGCCCGCCATGCAGATCGCCAAGGCGCTCACGCCATACCAGACCTTCTGGCATGAAGACCCGATCAAGATGGACAGCCTTTCCAGCCTGACGCGGTATGCCGCTGTTTCGCCCGCACCGATTTCCGCGTCCGAAACGCTTGGCTCCCGCTGGGCCTTCCGCGACCTGCTCGAGACAGGTGCTGCCGGTGTGGTGATGCTTGATATCAGCTGGTGCGGCGGGATTTCCGAAGCGCGTAAGATTGCCTCGATGGCGGAAGCCTGGCATCTGCCGGTCGCCCCGCATGATTGCACCGGGCCGGTGGTGCTCTGCGCCTCCACACATCTGTCGCTCAATGCGCCGAATGCGCTGGTGCAGGAAAGCGTGCGTGCCTTCTACAAGACCTGGTATCGCGATCTCGTGACCGCATTGCCGGAAGTGAAGAACGGCATGATCACCGTGCCGCCAGGCGCTGGCCTTGGCATGGAGCTGCATCCCGATATCGAAAAAACCTTCACCGTCAGCCGCCGTTTTTCAGATGCGGCATCAATCTGATCAGAACAGGCTGCCTTGATTGCCAGGGTCCGAAGAAGCCGGTTTTACCGGCTTCTTTTTCAACGCGACGGGCGCATCCGGGGACGGCGTCCCCTCTCCCGTTGTGATGGCGGAGACGCGACCGTCGGCGAATTCCATAGAGACAACAGCGCCTGACGCGATAGCCGCAGCACGAGTCAGCGGCCGGTTCTCATCATCGCGGATCACCGCATAACCGCGATTCAGCACGTTCTTATAGGACAGCGATTGCAGGATACGATCATGGGCGGCGAGACCGGAACGGTTCTGCGCCATGCGATGCAACACGGCGGTATCGGCGCGACGAGACGCGGTGACGACGCGTTCCTTCTGCCGCTCCAGCTGGCCGAGAAGTCGGGCAGGGAGCGAACGCAACGCGGAATCGAAAGCATCAACGCGGCCCTTGCCCTGCAACAGGCGGCGTTCCACCAGGGTCTCGGCCCGGTGTATACGTTCGCTGATCCCCTGCCTGTGGTGTTTGAGACCGTTCAACAGGGTTTCCGGCCTGAGACCCGAGGCAGAACGTTCGAAGGCACGGCGCTTGTTGAGGGCTGTTATTTCCAATCCGCGACCGAGACCGCTCGCGGCCTCGTCGAACCGGCGGCGCGGCAAAGCAAGAAGCTGATCGAGCGAAGGCAGCGCGCGCACCAGCGCCCGCACGCCTTGACGGCGATTGTCCATCTGCCGCAAGACCGAACCGGAAAGGCGGGCAGCGAGGCCCGACAGCTGCGCTTCGAGTTCCGCCCGCACCGGCACCGCCATTTCGGCGGCTCCCGTCGGCGTCGGGGCGCGCACGTCGGCGGCATAATCGATCAATGTCGTATCGGTCTCGTGTCCGACGGCGGAAATCAGCGGGATTTCGCTCTCGGCAGCTGCGCGCACGACGATTTCGTCATTGAAGCTCCAGAGGTCTTCGAGGCTGCCGCCGCCGCGCGCAACGATCATTACATCGGGGCGGGCAATCTCGCCGCCGGGCTGAAGCGCGTTGAAGCCGCGAATGGCGTTCGCCACCTCCTCACCCGAGCCTTCGCCCTGCACTTTGACCGGCCAGACGACGACATGGACCGGGAAACGATCCGAAATGCGGTGGAGAATATCGCGGATGACCGCGCCCGTTGGCGAGGTCACAACTCCAATGACGCGCGGCATGAAAGGCAGGCGGCGCTTGCGGGCCGGATCGAACAGCCCTTCCGCCGCCAGCCGCCGGCGGCGATCTTCCAAAAGCGCCATCAGCGCGCCGGCGCCGGCAGGCTCAAGGTTTTCGATGACGATCTGATATTTCGAGGAACCGGGAAAGGTGGTGATCTTGCCGGTGGCGATGACTTCCATGCCCTCTTCCGGGCGGAATTTCAGCCGCGAGAAGGTGCCCTTCCAGATCACCGCATCGATGCGGGCACGATCATCCTTCAGTGAGAAATAGGCGTGTCCTGACGAATGCGGCCCACGATAACCAGAAATTTCGCCCCGCACCCGCACCTGTTCGAACGCCGTCTCCACCGTGCGTTTGATGGAGCCCGACAGTTCGGAGACCGAGAATTCGGCAAGATTGCTCAATGCGGCGTGGGAGAAGATATCGCTCATGCCTGTTTGTAACCAAAAGCCGTCGATTCGGAAATGCCAGCGCCGGCCAGCGCTTTTTTAACCGCGATGAAACCATATCCTCAACTACCGAGTTAGGAAAATGGGGAATGGAGGAGAAAACAAGGGTTCTTTAGGGAAGACGGCGTTACGTCTGTCCCAGGCCCGGCAACCAAAGAGGAGGCGGCATCATGATTTTTCTTACCGCCACATTGCTTGGCGTAACCGCAGTTGCGTTACGTTCGGTTTTCAGCATCGTTTTCATTTGCATGATGATTATCGGTGCCTATGGCGTGGCGATCGCACTTTCTCCCACGGCCGTACCGCTGATGTCGCTGCTTCTGGCACTCGCCGGTTACAATTTCGGTGTCGTCGGTGTCGTTATCAGCCTTCTCGTGCTGCAGCGCCCGCGTTCCACTCAGCCAACCCTCTAAAAGTCCCCGGCCTTGAGGCTTCCGCGCTTTGCCCTTACCGAGATTTGCGGGCTGGCCGCCGACATTATCGTTACCTGTCTGCTTATGTCCTATCTCGGCGTTGATGCGCTCGTCGCCCGCGTGCCCGGCGCGGCAACGGGGCTCGCAACAAGCTGGCGGCTGAACCGGGTCAATGCTGAGGCATCAGTTAGGCCGAACGGTTTTTTGATGAACGCCGTAACTATTACCTCACGTATTGTCAGCGTCGGGCTTTTTGCGCTGCTGCAATGGCGCAACCCCCTCGTGCAACCGCTCGTGCCACTTGTCTTTTCAGCATTCGCGGCACTGGTGCTGGCGCTTTACGGCTATTGGCGGCTTCAAAGGCAACGGCAAGAGCGAGACTAAACCGTTTCCCAGCCGTCCTTTTCCGCCGCCCGGTAGATGGCGTCGATGAAAAGCTGGTTCTTCTTTGAGCTTTCCAACGTGACGACGTCGTCCTCACCTTTCGCCGCACGGGCAAAGGCCTCCGCTTCCAGCTTGTACTGACGGCTGTCCTGAAACCGGAAGATTTGCGAGACGTTATGCGTCTGATTGGTTAACTCGATCTCTTCCGCACCCCACCGATTGGCGTTGAAGGGCGACTTTACCTCGATGTAACCGTCCGTGCCATGGAAGACCATGAGCTGGCGGGAGGCGAGTTGTGTCGCCAGATAGAAGCTCAGTTCAAAACCGCCGAAATCGGCCCTGACGCTAGCGTAGATATCCGTGCCGAATTCACTGTCGCGTTCGACGGTCGCTTGCACACGTTTTGGTTCCGCACCGGTGGCAAAACGCGTCACGATCGTCGGGTAGACGCCGATATCCGGCAGGGCGCCGCCGCCCAGTTCGGGAATATTACGCATATTACCGGGATCGCGGTTGAAGTAGGTGAAAGCGCCCTGCACATGTTTCAGCGAACCAATTGCGCCCGAAGCCAGCAGTTCTTTCACTTTCGCCCAGACCGGAGCGTAGGCCACCATGAAGGCCTCGGATACGATAACGCCGTTACGGTCGCGCGCGGCAATAAGGGCGTCTATCTCCTCGGCCTTTAATGAAATCGGCTTTTCGCAAAGAACATGCTTGCCGGCATCAGCCGCCCTGACGGTCCATTCCACATGCTGCGAGGTGGGAAGCGGAATATAAACCGCATCGATGACATCAGAAGCCAGCATTTCTTCATAGGAGCCGAAAGCGTAGGGCACTGAAAAGCGATCGGCCACCGCGCGCGCTTTGGCAGGATCGCGGCTGGCGATGGCGCTGACCACACAGTTCTGTGCATCCTGTATTGCCGGAATAACGTGGTCCTGAGCGATTTTCGCCGTTGAGATTATTCCGAAGCGCAGCATTTCGTTCTCCCGTTCTGTCATTCCTGGAAACTTAGCACCGCCACACACTCTGGCAAGCCGCGGCAGCGCGACTGATAAAGAATGGCCGGATCTGTCCGGCCATTGTCGGTCTGGCTGCTTTTATACGTACATCAAAAGGGAAATGATGCTAGACATGAACCCAACGGAGAACCGTGAAATGTCCTCTTCCAACACCGCGCTGCTTGTCATCGACGTTCAGGAATCCTTTCGTCACGCCCCCTACTTTGATGAAAGCGGCCTCACGCTTTATCTTGAGAAACAGCAGGCGCTCATCGATGGCGCCAAAGCTGCTGGTATTCCCGTTGTGCAGATCTTCCATGTCGATGGTGACAAGGCCTTCTCAAAAGACAGCGGTTACATCCGTGCACTTGAGGGCGTAAGAATTACCCCAGATGTCACCTTTCACAAGAACCGCCATTCGGCCTTTGCCGGCACCGGTCTTGAAATCTGGCTGACTGAGAAGGGCATCAACCGATTGATCGTCTCCGGCATCCGTACCGAGCAATGCTGCGAAACCACGACCCGGCACGCTTCCGATCTTGGTTACAAAGTCGACTACGTCAGCGAAGCGACGCTGACTTTCCCGATGACACATGCTTCCGGCACCGTTTTCAGTGCGGAAGATATCCGCAAGCGAACCGAACTGGTGCTGGCTGGCCGCTTCGCGCGCATCGCAACTGTCAGCGACGTGCTTGCATCCGTCAAAGAGGCCACCTGATGGATGAGGGCGGCACCCGCGTCATTCCCTTTTATACGCTTGTGCCGCCACATGCGCTGTTGCTCGATATAGCCGGCCCGCTCGAGGTGATCCGTTATGCCAACGGGGAACAGCGCGACATTCATTTTGACTGCCGGTACATTGCTGAGAGCGACGAACAACAAACTTCCATTGGTCTTGCGCTTGCCCGGCTTGAGAGCTTGCCGGCGACGTTGCCGGAAAATGCTCTTCTACTGATCTCCGGGAGCACAACACGCTTCGACTGTGATCCGGGAACGCAGCGTGAGCGGCAGGCGCTGGCGACATGGCTGCGCCGTACAGTGCGTCCCGACACCACGGTGATTTCCATTTGCTCCGGCGCGCTTCTGGCGGGCGAAGCGGGCCTTTTCGATGGACGCAACTGCACGACCCATGCCGACTGTATAGAGGGGCTACGCCGCATTGCGCCATTGTCACAGGTGGCCGAAAACCGCCTTTTCGTGGAGGACGGCAACCGTTTCTCCAGCGCCGGTATTTCCACCGGCATCGACCTGATGCTGCATGTGGTCTCCCGGCTGACATCGCCTGCGGTTGCGGCACGCATCGCCAAAACCATGGTGGTTTATCTCAGGCGTAGCGGTAACGATCCGCAAATCTCCCCCTGGCTCACAGGCCGCAACCACATCCATCCCGCCATTCACCGGGTGCAGGATCGCGTAATGGCCGAACCGGCGCAGGACTGGTCGCTGGAGCGGCTAGCGGATATCGCCGCGCTCAGCGAAAGGCATCTCTCACGTCTGTTTCGCGAGCATGCCGGCATCAGCGTCATCGATTATGTCAACCTGATGCGGGTCAACCTCGCCCGTGATATTCTCGCAAACAGCCGCCTTGATATGGAGGCCATTGCCGAACGGGCGGGTTTTGCCTCCGCCCGGCATTTGCGACGGGTCTGGCAGCAGCATAACCGTTATCCGCCCAGCCACTATCGCGGCTTTCACGCCTGATAATCTCGGACCTCCCGCAGCCTGATGATTGCCATCAAAGGAATTGAATGGTTATGCCGGCGGGCAGTTGCTAACCTTGCGATAAGACAGCAACAGGAGCATTCCCCGTGGAAAAACGAAGCCTCGGCCGCACCGGCCTCTCCATCGCCCCCATCGTCTTCGGCGGCAACGTGTTTGGCTGGACAGCGGATGAAAAGACGTCCTTTGCCCTGCTTGACGCCTTTTTTGATGCGGGGTTCAACGCCATCGACACGGCAGATGTCTATTCCGCCTGGGTGGATGGGCATGTGGGCGGTGAATCCGAGGCCATCATCGGCAAGTGGCTGAAACAATCCGGCGTCAGGCGCGAGGACGCGGTGATCGTCACCAAGGTAGGTTTCGACAATCGCGGCCAGAAGACCGGCCTCAGTGCCAAGTGGATCGCCGAAGCCGTCGAAGCTTCGCTGAAGCGGCTTCAGACTGATTATATCGACCTTTACCTCGCGCATAAGCCGGATGCCGACGTGCCGCTGGAAGAAACACTTGCCGCCTTCGCAAAACTGAAGGAACAGGGAAAAATTCGCGCCATAGGCTGCTCCAACTATTCCGCGGGCCAGCTTCAGGATGCGCTGGACACGGCAGAAAAAAATAATCTTCCGCGTTACGACGTGCTGCAGCCGGAATACAACCTCTATAACCGCAAGGATTTCGAAGGCCCGCTTGCCGAGCTTTGCCAGAAGGAAGAGATTGGCGTCATCAATTATTACAGCCTAGCGGCCGGCTTTCTGACCGGGAAATATCGTGCCAAGGCTGATACAGAGGGCGTCGCCCGCAGCTATCGCGTGGGCGAATATGTCAATGCCCGCGGCCTTGCCGTCCTGGGGGCCATGGATGCGGTGGCAGTCGAAACGGGGGCCAAGCTTGCAGATATTGCACTGGCCTGGCTGTTGAGAAAGAAGGCGATAACCGCGCCCATCGCCAGTGCCACCAGCCTGTCCCAGCTCGAAAGCTTCAAACGCGCCGTTGAGTTGACCTTGACGGATGAGATGATGACGCTTCTCGACAAGGCGGGTGCATAAATGGAGCTTGTAATTCGCGATGCGCAGCCGGCTGACCGGGCGGAATGGCTGCGCCTATGGAACGACTATCTCGCCTTTTACGATGTCGATCTTGCCGACGAGGTAACCGACCATACCTGGGAGCGCATTCTCGACCCCGCCTCCCGCGTTTCGATGCGGGTGGCAATGCTTGGCGACCGCATGGCCGGTTTCGCCATTCACCACTTCCATGATTCCACCTGGGTGAAAACGCCTGACTGCTATCTGGAAGACCTTTTTGTCGATGGCGAAATCCGCGGTAAGGGGACGGGCCGGGCGCTGATGGACGACCTTATCGCTATCTGCAAGGAAAAGGGCTGGTCCAGGCTTTACTGGAACACCGGCGAGGACAATCACCGCGCCCAGAAGCTCTACGACAGCTACGTGAAAAGCGACGGCCATATCCGCTATCGCATCACCTTCTGATCATCCCCGGAAGCGGAAGAAATCCACGAAGGCCCTCAGCGCCGGACGCATCTGCCGGCGCGAGGGGTAATAGATGTAAAATCCATCAAACGGCGCGCACCAATCCTCGAGAACGCTGATCAGCCTGCCCTCCCTTATATCGTCTTCGACACGCTGTTCAAAAACGAAGGCAAGCCCTGCACCGTCTATCGCCGCCCGGCGAATGAGACTCTGGTCCGACAGGATCAGCGGCCCCTGAACGTCGACCACAAGCGCTCTGCCATTTTTCTCCAGCTCCCAGCGATAGATCAATCCACTCGCAAAACGCCGGCGGATGCAGCGATGCCGGATGAGGTCCCTCGGATCACGGGGAGGCGGATTTTCCGCAAAATAGGACGGCGCGCCGACAATCGCGCCACGCCAGGCCCCGCTCGCTTTCACCGCGATCATATCTGCATCGAGATGTTCCCCGAGACGAAGCCCGGCATCGAAACCTTTTGCGACAATATCTTCAAAGCGATCATCGGTCGAAATTTCGAGGGAGATTTCGGGATAGAGCCGCAGGAATTCCCCCAGCCGGGGCACAATAAGATCTTCGGCGGCAAGTCTGGGGAGAGTGATGCGCAAAGGACCTGCGGGTCGACCGCCCTGTTCGGCAAGAGTATCGATGACGGCGTCGATATCGGCAAGCGCCGGACCCAAGGTTTCGAGAAGCCGCTTTCCCTCCTCTGTCGGAGAAACGCTGCGGGTGGTACGGTGAAGTAGCCGCAGGCCCAGGCTCGCCTCCAGCGACGAGACCGCATGGCTGACGGCGGAAGGGGCAATGCCGAGTTCGGCAGCCGCCTTGCGAAAGCTCCGGCCTTCGGCAACGGCGGAGAGAACGGCCAGTTGGGAGAGTTGCACACGGTTCATTGTTCTAAATTATAGAACAACCCACGCGGATTTGCAGTGATTATTTTTGCTGTTCTCATTCGCTATGTTCCCATCACGCCCTGATGACGGGCGGTTCCTTATGGAAGGACGAACAGATGAAAAGCAGAACCCTTGGAGACCATCTGACCGTATCGGCGCTCGGCCTCGGTTGCATGGGAATGACCCATGCCTATAGCCCGACCGGTGACGAAAGCAGTGCGATCGCGACGCTGCATCGCGCTGTTGACCTCGGCGTAACATTTTTCGATACGGCGGAAGTTTATGGGCCCTACACGAACGAAATTCTCCTCGGCAAGGGCCTGAAGCCTTATCGTGACAAGGTGGTGATTGCCACCAAGTTCGGCTTCAAGATTGATGGCAGCAAACCCGCGGGCCAGATGATGGTGGGAACGGACGGTCGACCGGAAAATGTTCGTGCCGTCGCCGAAGCCTCCCTCAAGCGCCTCGACGTTGACGCCATCGACCTCTTTTACCAGCACCGTGTCGACCCGGATGTGCCAATCGAAGAAACTGTGGGGGCTATGGCGGAACTGGTGAAGCAGGGCAAGGTAAAACATCTCGGCCTCTCCGAAGCCAGTGCCGAAACGCTTCGAAAAGCCCACGCCACCCACCCGATTGCCGCCATTCAGAGCGAGTACTCGCTGTGGACCCGCGACCCGGAAGAAAATGGCGTGCTGGATACCTGCCGTGAGCTGGGCATCGGTTTCGTACCGTTCAGCCCGCTTGGGCGCGGTGCGCTGACCGGAGCGCTGAAATCGCTGGACGGACTTGCAGCCGATGATTTCCGGCGTGGCCTGCCGCGTTTCCAGGGTGAAAACTTCGACGCGAACCTGGCGCTGGTCAGACTTCTGGAAGACATGGCTGCCGAAAAGGGTGTGACTGCCGGGCAACTGGCATTGGCCTGGGTGTTGGCGCAGGGGGATTTCATCGTACCGATCCCGGGCACCACGAAGATTGCCAATCTGGAGAAAAACGTCGCGGCCGCTGATGTGTCCCTGACGCCGGAAGAAGTCGAAAGCCTTGGCGCGTTGCTGGCTCCGTCCAAGGTTGCGGGCGAACGTTATCCCGAACGCATGTCACAGATGGCCAATCGTTAAAAAACAGAAAGCCGCGGTGGTTGCCGCGGCTTTTTTCAATCTGTTATCCGACGTCAGGCGCGCAGAACGCCGCCTGTCGATTTCTCGACATTGCCGACGATCTTGGCCGTCAAGGCTTCGAAATCCTCATCGGTCAGAGTCTTGTCGACCGGTTGAATCTGCACTTCGATGGCGACCGACTTGCGGTTTTCTCCGAGCGATGCGCCTTCGAAAATATCGAAGACATTGACGCCTGTGATCAGTTTGCGATCAGCGCTCGTTGCAGCCTTGATGATCGCCCCCGCCTCTACGGCCTTGTCGACCACGAAGGCGAAGTCGCGCTTGACCGCCTGGAAGGGGGAAAGTTCGAGCGCAGGCTTGGTGCGGGTGGCTTTCTTCTTCGGCTCCTGCATGGCGTCGAGATAAATCTCGAAACCGCAATAGACACCCGACACATCCAGATCGGACAGTGTTTTCGGATGGAATTCACCGAAGTAACCAAGCACGACCTTCGGGCCCATCTTGATGGTGCCGGAGCGGCCGGGATGATACCAGGCAGGCCCGCCTGCCTCGATCTGGACATTGGCCATGGGGAGGCCGCAGGCTTCCAGCACCGTCAGTGCATCCGCCTTTGCGTCGTAGACATCCACGGGCTTGCCGCCGCCCTTGGACGCATTGGACCACATGCGGCCGCTGCCAGCGAGCGAGGCCGTGCCACGGCGAACACCGCCAGCAACACGGCGCTGCGTCTCAGGCGTGTCGCCTTCATAGGTGCCGGAGACCTCGAAGATTGCGACGTCACCATAGCCCTTGTCGGCATTGCGCTGTGCGGCGGTCAGCAGGCCCGGCAGCAGCGAGGGCCGCATATCCGACATATCGGCCGCAATCGGGTTGGCGAGCTTCAGCGCCGGCGAGCCGCCGCCGAATAGCTTCGCCTGCGCTTCCGGAATGAAGGACCATGTGACGGCCTCCAGCATGCCGCGGCTTGCCAGCGCACGGCGCGCGGTGCGCGTGCGGACCTGCAGCGTGGTCAGGATGCGACCGTTGACGGCACCGAAGCTTTCCAGCGGTTCCGGCTTGATATTGTCAACGCCATGAATGCGCATGACCTCTTCAACCAGATCAGCCTTGCCGTCGACATCCGGGCGCCAGGACGGCACAGTGACGGATACGCGCTCGCCCGTTCCCTCGACCCCAAAACCCAGGCCCTTGAGGATGGCCAGGCTCTCTTCAGCCGAGACTTCGAGCCCCGTCAGCCGCTTCACTTCCGCAAGCGGGAAATCCACGACCCTGGGCTGATATCCCTTGTAACCAACGACCTTGGCTTCGCCGGCAACGCCGCCGCAGAGCTCCAGAACCAGTTCGGTGGTCCGCTCCAGGCCCGGAACCATGTATTCCGGATCGACACCGCGCTCGAAACGGTAGCGCGCATCGGTGATGATGCCGAGCGAACGGCCGGTCTTGGCAATGTTGATCGGGTCCCAGAGGGCGGATTCGATCAGCACGTCGACGGTGTTTTCGTCGCAGCCGGAATGTTCGCCACCCATCACGCCGCCGATAGACTCGAGGCCCTTTTCATCGGCGATGACGACATTGTTCGGGCCGAGCTTATATTCACGCTGATCGAGCGCGAGGATCGTCTCACCCTCCTTTGCGCGGCGAACGGTCAGATCACCCTTGACCTTGGCGGCGTCGAAGACGTGCATCGGCCGGCCCTGATCGAAGGTCATGTAGTTGGTGATATCAACAAGCGCATTGATCGGACGCAGGCCGATCGCCAGAAGACGCTGCTGCATCCATTTCGGGCTGGGGCCGTTCTTCACACCGCGCACGATGCGTAGTGAAAAGCCAGGGCAGAGGGCGGGATCGTCCAGTTCCAGCTTCACATCGACGGGCGTTGCGCCTTCCACCTTGAAGGAGGGTGCAGGCTTTGTCTTCAGCTTGCCGAGACCGGAGGCCGCGAGATCACGCGCAATGCCGTAGATCGAGGTGCAGTCCGGACGATTGGGCGTGAGATTGATCTCGATGACAGGATCATCGAGGCCGGCATATGATGCGAAGGAAGTACCGACAGGCGCATCCGCCGGCAGGTCAATGATGCCGTCGTGATCGTCGGAAATGTTGAGCTCCTTTTCGGAGCACATCATGCCATGGCTTTCCACACCGCGGATCTTCCCGATGGCGAGCGTGACATCGATGCCCGGGACATAGGTGCCGGGACGTGCGAGCGCACCGACGAGCCCAGCGCGCGCATTCGGTGCACCGCAGACGATCTGCACCGGCTTGCCGTCACCGGCATCGACCATCAGCACCTTCAGGCGGTCTGCCTCGGGGTGCTTTTCAGCGGAAACAACCTTGGCAATGACGAAGGGCTTGTAGGCCGCTTTGTCGTCAACATCCTCGACCTCAAGGCCAATCGCCGTCAACCGCGCGCAGATCTCGTCCAGCGTCGCATCGGTATCGAGATGCTCTTTCAGCCAGGAAAGAGTGAATTTCATGTCTTTGCTCCTTGGCTAACCGGACTAAACGCTCAGACCGCCGAACAGCGTCGGCATGTCGAGCGGGCGGAACCCGTAGTGGTTCATCCAGCGGACATCGGCGTTGAAGAAATCGCGCAGATCGGGCATGCCGTATTTAAGCATGGCGATGCGGTCGAGACCCATGCCCCAGGCAAAGCCCTGATATTCATCCGGATCCAGCCCGCCGGCGCGCAGCACGTTTGGGTGCACCATGCCGCAGCCGAGAATTTCCATCCAGTCCTTGCCCTCGCCGAACTTGACGATGGGGCCGGAACGGTCGCACTGGATATCCACCTCGAAGCTTGGCTCCGTGAAGGGGAAGAAGGACGGGCGGAAGCGCATGACGACGCTGTCGACCTCGAAGAAGGCCTTGCAGAACTCCTCAAGAATCCAGCGCAGATTGCCGACATGCGCCTTCTTGTCGATGACAAGACCTTCGACCTGATGGAACATCGGCGAATGGGTGGCATCGGAATCCTGGCGATAGGTCTTGCCGGGGATGACGATGCGGATCGGCGGCTTCTGGCTCTCCATGGTGCGGATCTGCACCGGTGAGGTATGGGTGCGCAGCACCTTACGCTCGCCTTTTTCGTCCGGCTGGAAGAAGAAGGTATCGTGCATCTCGCGGGCCGGGTGGCCTTCCGGGAAGTTCAGTGCCGTGAAATTGTAATAGTCAGTCTCGATGTCAGGACCTTCGGCGATGGAGAAACCCATATCCGCGAAGATGGCAGTGATTTCGTCGACGATCTGACTGATGGGATGAATGCGGCCGCGCTCTGCCGGAGACTGGCGGACGGGCAGGCTGACGTCCACCGTTTCGGCCTTGAGACGCGCGGCGATGGCGGCATCTTTCAGCGCGTTCTTGCGCTCGCCGATAAGGTCGGTAATTTCGGTCTTGAGCTGATTAATGGCGGCGCCGCGGGTCTGGCGCTCCTCCGGGCTCATGCTGCCAAGCGTCTTCAGAAGCTCCGAAACCGAGCCCTTCTTGCCAAGCGCGGAGACGCGCACGGCTTCGATGGCCGGTTCATCGGCAGCGGCGGCGATCTCCGACATCAATTGCGATTTCAAGGTATCAAGTTCAGTCATCTTTTCCTGCCTTGCCGGATTTTTTAACAGCGGCGTCGGTGTTCACAGCATTCATCAGATAGTCGGTCGCCATGATAAAGCGTCGCAGATCACTACCCATCCGCACGCGCCCGATCAACCGGGCAAGCGGTAAAAAACGCCCGAGAATGCGGGTCAAGCGGGTTAATTCTTCCAGTGCGCGGGGTGGAGCATTTTCGAGCCAGCGCGAAAAGGCGGCGTCGCGGGTTTTGGGGGCATCATTGGCGCGCGTGGCAACCTGCAGAAACAGCAGCCAGATATCACGAGCCTGCGCCGTTTCCAGCGGCATGACATCCTGAGGGCGCTCCTCGAAATCCATGAAACCGATACGGCCATCCTTCAAGAAGAAGTCTCGTACATGCGGGCGGCCGTGGCAGAGGCCTGCGGCGTGCAGCTCGCCAAGTGCTTCTGCGGATTTAACAAGCAGGGCGTCATGCTCGATCGGATCGGAGGCCTTCAGGGCATCCATGCGCTCCATGAGCGTCGGGCCTACATCTCCCAGCACCACGGCCGTGCGGGATGAGTAGATCAGCGGCGGAACCGGGAAGCCGCGCTGCTGGAACTGCTGCAAGGTTTCCAGTTCTCGCTGCATGAGGCCCGCGCCATCAAGCGGCTCGGAAGGGCGAAGAAAAGCGTAGGGCAGCAGTTTTGACAGCAGCTTCTGAATTTTCATCCACCACGTCACACGCTCCGTGCCCTGCCGTTTGATCCACACCGTCAGCTGCGAGAGTTCAACCTTCTGAATGCGACGGTCACTTTTCAGGAGGACACGCATCACGGTTGCGATGTCATCGTCGTCGAGATGAACGCGGAAACCTTCCGCTTCCACAACCTCACTTTTATTGACCTGCATTTCGTCCACCAAAGGTTTCGCTTCAAACGGCGTGAATACTCCAAGTCTTCTAAATTTCTAAATTAAAAAACGCCGATAGAAATGTATGGCAGCTGAAAAGAAAAAACCCGCGCCGGTTGCCCGACGCGGGTTCAAATGAACAACAGATTGTCCGCGCCGTAATTACTTTACAGCGGTTTCAAACTCGTTGGCCGTACCAGCATCCTTGAGGTACTCAAGCGCCTTCTTCGCTGCTTCGACGAGCGCGCCGAATGCTGCCGGCTCATGGATAGCCATGTCGGACAGAACCTTGCGGTCCACTTCGATGCCAGCCTTGTTCAGGCCGTCGATGAAGCGGCCATAGGTGAGGCCGAATTCGCGGACAGCAGCGTTGATACGCTGGATCCAAAGAGCGCGGAAGTTGCGCTTGTTGACCTTGCGGTCGCGGTAAGCGTACTGCTTGGAACGATCCACGGCAGCCTTTGCTGCGCGGATGGTGTTCTTGCGGCGGCCGTAGAAACCCTTGGCTGCCTTGAGTGTCTTGGTGTGCTTGGCGCGGGAAGTTACGCCACGTTTTACGCGTGCCATGTCATGATCTCCTTAAAGTGTCCAAAAATGCGGAAAAGTCTCAGAGACCGTTCGGCAGGTAGTTCTTGACGACCTTCTTGCCGTCAGCTTCGGCGAGAACCATGGTTCCACGCGCGTCGCGAATGAACTTGTTGGTACGCTTGATCATGCCGTGGCGCTTACCGGCGGCGGCTGCAACAACCTTGCCGGTTGCAGTGATCTTGAACCGCTTCTTTGCAGCGGACTTCGTCTTCATCTTGGGCATTTTGCTACTCCGTTTTTGTATCGAAACAGGCAGACGAGGCCTATTTCAAGCTATTCAGGAACGGCCTCGGCATGCCCTGCCGGACCGTTCGGACGCGCGCTTATAACCGCAGTCGGTTAAAAGCGCAACGGGGAAAGCGAACTTCCCCGTGCGGCTCATTACGCCAGTTCTGTGGCGGTATAAGTTATTTCGGCGCGAGAACCATCATCATCTGACGGCCTTCAAGCTTCGGCTCGGCCTCCACCTTGGCAATCGCCTGAGTGTCTTCCTTCACCTGAAGAAGAAGCTTCATGCCCAGTTCCTGGTGAGCCATTTCACGGCCACGGAACTTCAGCGTCACCTTCACCTTGTCGCCATCTTCAAAGAAACGGCCCATCGCCTTCATCTTCACGTCATAATCATGCGTGTCGATGTTAGGGCGCATCTTGATTTCTTTGACTTCGACGATCTTCTGTTTCTTGCGCGCTTCAGCGGCCTTTTTCTGGGTCGCGTATTTCAGTTTGCCGAGATCGAGGATCTTGCACACCGGCGGTTCAGCGTTCGGCGAAATCTCAACGAGATCGAGACCGGCCTCCTCCGCCAGTTTCAATGCCTGATCCGTCGGCATGCTACCGAGGTTCTGGCCCTCTTCATCAATAAGCTGAACTCTGGGAACCCGAATTTCCCGGTTGGAGCGCGGCCCCTCCTTGACGGGGGCATCGGCTTTGAAAGGTCTGCGAATGGTCGTATTCTCCTGATCTGTTTCTGGATCACGTCGGCAAAAA
This sequence comes from Agrobacterium sp. InxBP2, assembly GCF_026191755.1. Taxonomy (NCBI): domain Bacteria; kingdom Pseudomonadati; phylum Pseudomonadota; class Alphaproteobacteria; order Hyphomicrobiales; family Rhizobiaceae; genus Agrobacterium; species Agrobacterium sp. InxBP2. The sequence continues at coordinate 186,363 of NZ_JAINDY010000030.1, read as the reverse complement.
ACAGCTTGTTTGGTACAAGCGGCGGAAATGTCGTTATTGCCGTGGCGAAGTCAATAGCATATCTGCCCGAAAAGATCACCTGTTGTCACGGTTTTTGCAAATACGCCGCCGTTGTTGCACTAAAATCAGGAGAATTGCATATACATGAGCGAACAAGCCGCCGAATTCCTGCGCGTAGGTCCCGATAACAACAGCCGCGAGATTGCCATTCTCCATCGTCCGGCGATTTCCGGCAAAAGCGCACCCATGCTGGTGTGGCTCGGCGGCTATCGTTCAGACATGACCGGAACAAAGGCGGTCGAACTGGATCGCTTTGCAGCGGAAAACGGCCTTGCCTGCCTTCGGTTCGACTATTCCGGCCACGGCGCGTCCGGCGGAGATTTCAAAAAAGGCACGATCTCCCGATGGCTGGAAGAGGCTCTCGCCGTAGTGCGTGCAAAGGCACAGTCGAGCGTCATTCTCGTCGGCTCTTCGATGGGTGGATGGATCGCCTTGCGCATGGTTGAGGAACTACGCAAGACAGGTGGCGCCCCATCCGTCGCAGGCCTGATCCTCATCGCGCCTGCGCCTGATTTCACGGCGGAACTGATAGAGCCCAGCCTCACGGAGGCAGAAAAGACATCGCTGCTGGAGAGGGGATATTTCGAGGAGCACTCGGAATACAGTCCCGAGCCCAACATCTTCACCCGCGCGCTCATGGAAGACGGCCGGCAGAACCGCGTGTTGCAGGGCATCATCACCACCGGTTGCCCCGTTCACATCCTGCAGGGCATGCGCGATCCCGACGTGCCCTATCAACACGCGCTGAAACTTCTGGAACACCTGCCAGCCGACGACGTGGTTCTGACGTTGATCCGCGACGGCGACCACCGGCTCTCCCGGCCACAGGACATTGAAAGGATGCTCACGGCGGTGAGAGCCCTTGCAACATAGGCATTTCCGCAACGCTCTTAACCATATTCAACGAGTCTTGCGCGCCATTGATTGCTAAAGATTGACTCCTGCCCCCCAACCCTCTTAACTTTTCATTAAGAATTAAGGGACGGGTTTCATGATGAACGCACCGCTGGCGCGTGCGCTGCTGTCTGCAGTTGCCGCCGGGCTAATGACTGCTGCCTCCGCCATGGCGGAAACCAAGGGAAGCCCTTCCATGGTGACGGGCGGGATCACCTCCCAGCCGATCGGCCATTACGAGTTCTGTCAGAAATATGCCGACGAGTGCAACATTCGCAGCAAGGCGACGCCGCCGCCACGCGTCACCGACTATGGCTGGGGCGTCATTCGCGAGGTCAACACCTCCGTCAACACGACCATCGTGGCGATGACCGACCAGGAAATCTATGGCAAGGACGAGGTCTGGGAATACCCGACAACCGCAGGCGATTGCGAAGATTTCGTACTGCTGAAGCGCAAGAAGCTGATCGAGCGCGGATTTTCTGTGGCCGACCTGCTGATAACAGTCGTTCGCAAGCCTGATGGTGAAGGTCATGCGGTGCTTACCCTTCGCACCACGGATGGCGACTATATTCTCGATAATCTCACCGACGACGTGAAGCTCTGGACCGACACAAACTACACCTATCTGAAGCGGCAGGCGTCCTTTAATACGGGCCGCTGGGTTTCCATCGAGGATGGTCGGGACGTTCTGGTCGGCGCGTTGCGCTGATCTGCATGAAATCGATTATATCGAAAAGCCCGCGGCACGCGCCGCGGGCTTCTGCCTTTAGCCATTGCCGATGATAATGCCGGCCGCCAGCACCAATGAGCCACCGAGGACCACCTGAAAGACGGCGCGCAGGAATGGCGTTTCCATGAAGCGGTTCTGAATGAAGGCGATAGCCCAGAGTTCCACGAAAACAACGATCGCGGCAATAGCCGTGGCTGTCCAGAAATGCGGGATGAGATAGGGCAGCGCGTGGCCGAGGCCGCCAATGGCCGTCATGATTCCCGATGCCAGGCCGCGCTTCAGTGGCGAGCCTCGACCGGAAAGCTTGCCGTCATCATGAGCGGCTTCCGTAAACCCCATGGAGATGCCCGCGCCGACGGAGGCGGAAAGACCGATGAGGAAGGTCTGCCAGGTATCCTGTGTGGCAAAGGCCGCTGCAAAGATTGGCGCCAGCGTCGACACGGAACCGTCCATAAGGCCGGCGAGACCCGGCTGCACATAGGTCAGGAGGAACTGACGCTTGGCGGTCTCCTCTTCTTCCGTTCTGCCGTTTTCATCGAGATGTTTTTCCTCGAGCATATGCGCGATATCCTCGTGGCCGCGCTCTGCCTCCGCCAGATCACCGAGCAACTTGCGCGTCGAGGCATCCGTGGTGCGCTTGACGGCCTCGTCATAAAAACGGATTGCCTGCGCTTCCATCAATTCCGCCTGGGCGCGAATTTTTTCCAGTGAGAGATTCTTCACCAGCCAGTCCGGTGTGCGTTCGTAGAAACCACGCACATGTTCCCGGCGTATCAACGGTATGGTTTCTCCGAAGCGGCGGCGATGCATGTCGATCAACACGTTTCGATGCTGCTGCTCGACCTCGGCCATGTCGTCAAAAACCTTCGCCGATTGAGGATATTGCGCGCGCAGGTGATCGGCATAGGAGCGGTAGATGCGGGAGTCATCTTCTTCCGACGAGATGGCGAGCGCCAGGATTTCCTGTTCGCTGAGGGAGGAAAAGGGACGTTTGGAAAGCGAGAAAAGACTGTGGAACATGGCTGAAACCTTTTTAGAATAATTCTAAATACATCCGCTGCACCCCGCGATCAAGCCATCTTAGAATAATTCTAACCAGTCAAAGCGCCGCATTGCCGATGGCAGCCCAGCGGCGTAAATTCGTCGGGAAAGGATCGATGATGCAGAACCCAGCCGCGGCAAGAGCCGCCCACAGCGCAGAAATTCAGGACAGGGCAGAAAAAGCGATGGCGGCTATCGGTGTCGATGCCCGTTTCATCGATCTGCTGGTGGAAACATTTTACGGTCGCGTGCGGGAGCACCCCGCGCTCGGGTCCGTTTTCGATGCGCGGCTTGCAGGCCGCTGGCCGGAACATATGGCCAGGATGAAGCAGTTCTGGGCGGCCGTCGCGTTCAAGAATGGCGGCTATGGCGGCAAGCCGGTCCAAGCCCATCTTGGCGTAAAAGGTATGACCGCCGAGCTTTTCCCCCAATGGCTTGCGCTGTTTTCCGCCACACTCGATGACATTGCACCGGGCAGAGAGGCGCACGACTGGTTTATGGAAACCGCTGAACGCATCGCCAGAAGCCTGACGCTCTCGCTCTTTTACAATCCGGCGCTCGATGATCCCGCGTTGACGCGATCGTCGTCTTAACCGCAAGGCGCGGGGCCTGGGTACGGCACCTGATTGCAGAGTTGGAACTATGACGAAGCGCCGCGCAGGAGCGCGCAGGTTTCGAACATTCCCTCTTGATGGCCGCAAGGATAAATGTTTAGTAGCCGGCGGGAGGCGTACCGTGCGGTTCGCCTGTAATATGAAGCATAGCAGGGCTTATCGACATGGATCGCAGATCATTTATCCGCAAGGCTGGCGCCGTGGGCGCCGGTGTTACCGCAACGGCGCTGGCCGCTCCGGCCATCGCACAAGAAAATCCCAAGATTACCTGGCGCATGACGTCGTCCTTCACCAAGGGCCTCGACATTCTGTTCGGCGCGGGCCAGATCGTCGCCGATCACGTTAAGGAAGCTTCCGGCGGCAATTTCGTCATTCAGCATTTCGCGGGCGGAGAGATCGTGCCGGCCCTGCAGGCTGCGGACGCGGTGACGGCCGGAACCGTCGAAATGGCGCATACATGCGCCTATTATTACGTTGGCAAGGACCCGACCTTCGCGCTCGGGACCTCGGTTCCCTTCGGCCTCAATGCGCGCCAGACGAATGCCTGGTTCAACCAGGCCGGCGGCAACGAGCTGCTCAATGAGTTCCTTGCCCAGCACAATATCTACTCGATCCTGCTCGGCAACACCGGTGCCCAGATGGGCGGCTGGTTCCGCAAGGAAATCAACACCATCGACGACCTCAAGGGTCTGAAGATGCGTATCGCCGGCCTCACCGGCCAGGTGATGCAGAAGGTTGGCGTGACGCCGCAGCAGATCGCCGGCGGCGATGTCTACGCCGCGCTCGAAAAGGGCACGATCGACGCCACCGAGTTCGTCGGCCCCTATGATGACCAGAAGCTCGGCTTCTACAAGGTCGCGAAATATTACTATTACCCCGCATGGTGGGAAGGCGGCCCGGCCGTTCATGCCTTCGTCAACCTGCAGAAGTTCAACGAACTGCCGGAAAACTACAAGCGCATCCTGAAAGACGCCTGCGCCGCGGGCAGCGCCAGCATGCTGGAACGCTACGATGCACGCAATCCGAAGGCGCTGAAGGAACTGGTAGCGCAGGGCGCGATCCTGCGCCCCTTCAGCCAGGAAATCCTCGATGTCTGCCACAAAGCGGCGCAGGAAACCTACGCGGAGATTTCGGCCAAGAACGAGAGCTTCAAGAAAATCTACGAGAGCCAGCAGGCCTTCAAGAAGGATGCCTATCTGTGGGCACAGATCGCCGAATACACCTATGACACCTACATGATGATCCAGCAGCGTAACGGCACGCTCTGATAGACAATCATTTCCCGACGATCTTCAGACGGTCATCCGGCATCTGCCGGGTGGCCGTTTTGTTAGACGAGACCAGCTTCCAGACTTCCCGCTCGCGCCAGTCGATCGGGCTCATGCCGGTGACGCGGCGAAATTCCCGGTTGAAGTTGGACTTGGTCTGAAAGCCGGAAGAAAACATGATCGATGTCACCGATTGATCCGTCTCCTCCAGCAACCGGCAGGCTTCGCGAATGCGGAGCTGGTTGACATATTGCGAGACGTTGATGCCGAGCGAACGATTGATCGCCCCGGAAATCTGCCGGCTTGGCAGGCCGAGGCGTCTTGCTAGGCGCGACAGGTTGAGATTTTCGTCGCGGTAGAGCGCCTGCGACGTCATCAGGCGATCGAGGCCCGCAACAATCTCGCGGTCCTGTTGTGATGGTTCCGAAGGAGGCGGCACCTCTGCCGGCGGCTCCGCGGCCGCTTGCGACGCCTTGCTTTTCCCGGCCATGGCCGCCATCAGCCCGATCAGCAACAGGCCGAAAAGATTGGCGTTGCTGACGAGCGCCGCGACGTTCTCGCCATGTGCCCATTCGAAATCGAGAAACACCAGAAGATCGAACATCGCGGAAACGCACAGCGCCGCAGCAGCGATGATGAGCGCCTTGTGTGCCGAAGCGACGCTGGCGAATTGCGCCTCGTCCAGCCCATCAGGCCCTTTTCTTCCGAGCAGCAGCAGGGCGGTGGCATGGCCAACAAAGAGGGCAATCAGGCCAAGATCGATAGCGACCGGGAGTGTGAATTCCAGAAGAATGATCAGCAGAGGGGACAGGGCGAGGCTTGCCAGCATGGCCCTTCTGCTTTCCGGCCCCACCTTCATCAGGCCGCGAAAGGCAATGTACACAAGTGGCGGAAGGCAGGCGGCCAAAACCGGCAGCACGTATCGCACCAGGCTCACCCCATATCCCCAGCGCAGGCCGACGAGCACAGACTGCACGGCGCAAAGGGCGATAAGCGCCAAAAATACGCGGTTTGTCCGCACATCGTCTCCGCTTCGAAAGAAGACGATGAACATGACCACCAACAACAGCGCCACGACGAAAGGCAGGGGAATGAAAAGCACGATAACCATCCCGGAGCGAAACCTTGTCGCACTTCATGGACCAGATCGCGTTTCGGTACGACCTTTAACGCGATCAAGGACGCAAAAAATACGTGGCGGCGCAGATTGAGCACCGTTCTTCCCAAACACACGAGGTTTTCATGCGCCCTGTCACCACCATAGCGACCATGTTATTTTCCGCTTTCGTCACTCAACCGGTTTTTGCGGCGGACGCCGTCGGCATCAGCGAAACTACCGTTCATTCGCCAGCTCGCGGCAAAGACCTTGCTCTCACCGTCTGGTATCCATCTGACGGAAAGGGCACACAGGCGCCTTCCGGCGAGGACCGAATTTTTCAGGGCACGCCCGTGTTCAAGGATGGTGCGGTGAAACCGGGCCGTTTGCCACTCGTGCTTCTGTCCCACGGCTCAGGTTCAAGAGTGTCCGGCATGGCATGGATCGCCGCGAAGCTTGCGAGTGAGGGTTTCATCGTCGCCGGCACCAACCATCCCGGCACCACCAGCGGCGATTCCACGCCCGCCGATACGCCGAAAATCTGGGAGCGAACGGACGATCTCTCAACGATCATTACGGTCATGACGGCAGAAGGCAAGTGGTCGAATGCGATCGACACGAAGAGGATCGGCGTTCTCGGCTTCTCGCTGGGCGGCAGCGCGGCGATGGAGATCGTGGGTGCGCGCGCCGATCTCGATGCCTATGCCCGCTATTGCGAGGACTATTCTTCGATGATGGATTGCCAGTGGTTCGCCGGCGGCCGGGGTTACCTCAAAGGCGAGCCGGTCAGCGTTCCGAAGCTGGATATAAGAACCCTCGACAAGGCCCATTTCGAGCAGCAGAACCGCGATCCCCGCATCCGTTCCGCCGTGCTGGTTGATCCCGGCCTGGCGCTGGCTTTCAAACCGGAGAGCCTGAAAGCGATCGATATTCCGCTGACCTTCATCAATCTCGGCAGCAAAGGTAAAATTCCGCCGGCCGTGCTTGCGGATAAACTCGCAGACGACGTGCCCGGCGCGACCTACCTGCGGGTGGACGACGCCAACCATTTCAGCTTCCTGCCCCTCTGCAAACCGGATGCCGATGCATTTCTCAAATCCATCGGCGAGCATGATCCGATCTGCGAACCGGCCGGACCACGAGACCGAGCGGATATTCACGCACAATTGGAGACGATGATCCTTACAGCTTTCAACCGCACGCTGAAGCCGGGCCAGTGAGGCTGCAGTCTCAAAGGCCTAGCCGATCCGCTTATAGAACAGGGTCGTGCTGCAAAAGCGTCCATCCGGAAACAGGGCGTAATCCGGAATGACGCCGACCCGTTCCCAGCCGAGACGGGGATAAATCGCCTCTGCATCGCTGCCAGTTGCCGTATCCAGAACCAGAAGGGTACGGCCACGTTTTGCCGCTTCCTCCTCCACCCTTTGCATGAGCTTGCGAGCGACGCCAAGGCCTCGGGCGGATGGGTGCACGAGAAGTTTCATCAGATCGCCGCGATGCGGCTGATTGGGCTTTGAGGCAAGGCCTACCTGCACGGTGCCGACCACCTTGCCATCCACTTCCGCTACCACATGAATAGTCGCACCCTGACCTGCCGCTTCAGCCACGGATCGCCAGAAGGGTTCGGCATCCTGCGGGGAAAAGGGCAACATGAAGCCGACGGAGGCGCCGCCGTTCACGCAGGCGGCGAGGACTTCGCAGAGTTCTGGCAGGGCATCGATGGTCTCTTGCCCGTTCAACATGCGGATGATGGTCATAAAAACTCCTGTGGGGAAATCAGCGCTGTCTTTGATCCAGCACCACGGCATAACGAGCAGGTTTTTCGGAAGGATTGTGGAAGACGTGCCCTTCTCCGACCGGCATGAAAAGGCAATCGCCCGGTTCCAGCCGGTGAACGTTTCCGCCGCTCGTCATTTCCAGCACGCCTTCGAAAAGCCAGACATATTGCGTCATGCCCCGGCTTGCCGCATGCGGCGGAAAACCGACGCGCGCGCCGGCTGGAAATTCGACTTCGACAATATCGACATCCGATCCCACACGCGGCGGGGAAATGGCGCGGCGGACATAGCCTGTCTCGGGATCTTTCCAGAGCTGCTGGTCGCGCTTTCTCACCAGCGGAGAAACGGTCTCTTCATTTTCGGCGAAGAAACCGGAGAGCGACAGGCCAAATGCCGCGCAGATGCGGGCGAGCAGCGACGCGGTGGGGCTCGCCTCTCCCCTTTCAATACGGGAAATCATGGCGCGGCTGACGCCCGATTCGGATGCAAGCCTGTCCAGCGTCAGGCCGCTTTCAGCCCGCAACGTTTTGATGCGCTCGCCGATCGAGCGTTCGAGAATGTGATCTTCGTTTTCCATCATATGAGAATTTCACTCTCACATGATGGAGTCAATATCCTTCATAGTGGAAATTGTCATTTTTCCGCCGGGTGCTTATCGGCAAATAGGCGTCAGACGCCGACCTGGGCAATCCAGTCATTCAGATTATAGTAGTTCGTTACTCGACTAACCTTTCCATCTTTCAGATCAAAAAAGGCGCCGGCCGGCAGCACATATGTCTGACCGTTCGCCTCGGGCAACCCTTCGTCAGTCTTGAGATATTCGCCATTGACAATGAATTCGGCGGACGCGCGCTTTCCATCCTCGCTCGCCATGATCACCATATCGGTAAGATTTTCCTTATAGCAGCGGTTCATATGATCCATGAAGGAGGCAAAGGCGAGCTTGCCGGTCTGGCGCTCGCCCTGATTAATGTCATGCACCACCTCATCGTGAAGCAGCGCCAGGAAGGCATCCATATCCTGACGGTTGAAGGCATCGTAATAGGCGCGGATGGTCTCGGCAGCGGTCATCGTCTTCTCCGTTCATGCTTGCGCGGGTGTTCCATGACGGTATAACCAGTGCAACCGAGAGTGAAAATGCCCATGACCGTCGAAATCAAGTCTCTTTCCGGCATTGACGCCACACCTTATTTCGATGACCTCGCGCGCCTGCGGATCGAGGTGTTTCGCGCCTTTCCGTATCTCTATGACGGCTCGCTGGAGTATGAGCGCAAATATCTTGCGACCTATGCCGATACGGACGGGGCGATCTTCGTGCTGGCGCTCGATGACGGCAGAGTGGTCGGCATGTCCACCGGCATGCCGATGGCCGCCGAAACCGACGAGGTGAAAACGCCATTCGTGGAAGCGGGCTACGATCCGGACCGGGTATTCTACTTCGGTGAAAGCGTGCTGCTTCCCGGCTATCGCGGCCACGGCGTCGGCGTGCGCTTCTTCGAGGAGCGGGAGGCACATGCAAAGCGGCTCGGCTTCAACCAGTGCACCTTCTGCGCTGTCGAGCGGCCTGCCGACCATCCCCGCCGGCCGACGGATTACGTGCCGCTCAATGCCTTCTGGGAAAAGCGCGGTTATCGCCACCACCCCGAGCTGCATACAAGCTTCATCTGGCAGGACCTCGACGAAAGCACCGAGAGCCCCAAACCCCTGTCATTCTGGATGAAGACCATCCTTGCCGGAGATGGAGACACATGACACGCCTCGCCGCCAGCCAATATGCCATCGAGCTGATCGAGACATGGGAGGCCTATACCGCCCATCTGTCCGCCGTTGTCCGCGAGGCCAAGAGCGAGGGCGCAGAACTGCTGCTGCTGCCGGAATATTCGGCTATGACGCTGACCGGTCAGTTGCCACCCGACATCCGTTCTGATCTGCACCGTTCCATCGAAGAGATACAGCCGATGATCCCCTCCTGGGTAGAGCTATGCGAGGAGCTGGCGCGGCAACATCAAATTCTGTTCCAGCCCGGCAGCGCGCCTGTGAAGGACCCGGACGGCAAATTCCGCAATCGCGCGTGGCTTTTCGGTCCGGATGGCCTGATCGGTTATCAGGACAAGCAGATCATGACCCGCTTCGAACGGGAGCAATGGAACATTCATGCCGGCGTCGAGGGTCTAAAAGCCTTCGAGACGCCGATCGGCAGGCTGGGCATTCTCATCTGTTACGACAACGAGTTCCCGATGCTTGGCCGCAGGCTGGCGGAACTCGGCGTCGAACTGGTCCTAGCGCCCAGTTGCACCGATACCCTCGCGGGTGCCTATCGGGTCCGCATCGGCGCGCAGGCGCGGGCGCTGGAAAACCAGTATGCCGTCCTGTCATCGCCCACCGCCGGGGAAGCGCCATGGTCCCCGGCCGTCGATGAAAATCGTGGTCGCGCTGCCCTTTACGTGCCGTCGGACTACGGCATGCCAGCATCCGGCATCACCGCGGAAAGCGAAAGTGATGCGGTGACGCAAAGCAGCCTTTTGATCGCCGATATCGATCTTGCCGCAGTGGCGAGGCTCCGCACCGAGGGGCAGGTTGCCACCCGCCGCGACTGGCCGGAGCAATTTGCGGTCTGAAAGCCCATTTTAAAGGGCTTTTAACCAAATTCCCGCTTTGCGGCATGACAAGCCCCTGCTATAGCGCGGAACATGAGCACAAATTCGACCCGCACGCCCCTGGACCATATACGCAACTTTTCGATCGTTGCCCACATCGATCACGGCAAATCGACGCTGGCCGACCGGTTGATCCAGTCGACAGGCGGCCTCGCCGAACGCGACATGTCGGAACAGGTGCTCGATTCGATGGATATCGAGCGCGAGCGCGGGATCACCATCAAGGCTCAGACCGTTCGTCTGCATTACAAGGCGAATAACGGCGAGACCTATGTGCTGAACCTTATCGACACGCCCGGTCATGTCGACTTTGCCTACGAAGTCTCCCGCTCGCTTTCGGCCTGCGAAGGTTCGCTGCTGGTGGTCGACGCTTCGCAGGGTGTGGAAGCCCAGACGCTCGCCAATGTCTATCAGGCAATCGACAATAATCATGAGCTGGTCACGGTTCTTAACAAGATCGACCTGCCGGCGGCCGAACCCGACCGCATCAAGGAACAGATCGAGGAAGTCATTGGCATCGACGCTTCCGACGCCGTGATGATTTCCGCCAAGACAGGTCTCGGCATTCCCGATGTTCTGGAAGCCATCGTCCACCGCCTGCCGCCGCCGAAGAGCGATGTCGGCGAAAACGGGCCGCTGAAAGCGCTGCTGGTCGATAGCTGGTACGACACCTATCTCGGCGTCATGGTTCTGGTGCGCGTCATCGATGGCGTGCTGAGCAAGGGCCAGCAGATCCGCATGATGGGTTCGGGCGCGAAATACGGCATCGAGCGCGTCGGTGTCCTAACCCCGAAGATGGTCAATGTCGATAGTCTCGGCCCCGGCGAGATCGGCTTCATCACCGCCTCGATCAAGGAGGTGGCCGATACACGCGTTGGCGATACCATCACCGACGACAAACGTCCGACGGCGCAGGCCCTGCCCGGCTTCAAGCCCGCGCAGCCCGTGGTGTTCTGCGGCCTCTTCCCGGTCGATGCGGCCGACTTCGAAGATTTGCGCGCGGCGGTGGGCAAGCTTCGCCTTAACGATGCCTCCTTCTCCTTCGAAATGGAATCGTCCGCCGCTCTCGGCTTCGGTTTCCGCTGCGGCTTCCTGGGCCTGCTTCATCTCGAAATCATTCAGGAACGCCTCGAGCGCGAATTCAATCTCGATCTCGTCGCGACAGCGCCTTCGGTCGTCTACGAAATGACACTGACGGATGGCACGGAAAAGGAACTTCACAACCCGGCGGACATGCCCGACGTGGTGAAGATCAAGGAAATCCGCGAGCCCTGGATCAAGGCGACGATCATGACGCCGGATGAATATCTCGGCGGCATCCTGAAACTCTGTCAGGACCGGCGTGGCCTGCAGACCGAGCTGACCTATGTCGGCAACCGCGCCATGATCACCTATGAATTGCCGCTCAACGAAGTGGTGTTCGATTTCTACGACCGCCTGAAGTCCATCTCCAAGGGCTATGCCTCGTTCGATTACAACATCATCGATTATCGCGAAGGCGATCTCGTCAAGATGTCAATCCTCGTCAATGGCGATCCCGTCGATGCGCTTTCCATGCTGGTCCACCGCTCGGCGGCCGACCGGCGCGGGCGCGGCATGTGCGAAAAGCTGAAGGAACTCATTCCGCCGCACATGTTCCAGATCCCGATCCAGGCCGCCATCGGCGGCAAGGTTATCGCCCGCGAAACCGTGCGCGCGTTGCGCAAGGACGTGACGGCGAAGTGCTACGGCGGCGACGCCACACGCAAGCGCAAACTTCTGGACAAGCAGAAGGAAGGCAAAAAGCGCATGCGCCAGTTCGGCAAGGTCGAAATTCCGCAGGAAGCCTTTATCGCCGCTCTGAAGATGAACGACGAATAAGCGGCGAAGTACCGCGATTGCTTTTGAAAGGGAGGCTTACGGCCTCCCTTTTCCTTTCAAAAACACCGTTCTCAGGCGTGCAGCTTCGCGCCTTTTGTAATCTTGTCGACGATTTTCTTATCGGCTCTAAGCGCCATTCCGACAACCTTTGCGGTTTCCGGAGAAAATTCCGAGAAGACCTGACGGTTCGCCGCGTCGTGTCCGGTGGAGAACATTTCCTCGATATAAAGCGATGTCGTGACATCACGCTCAAGAGAACGCTGATGGATTTTGCGCAACGCCTCCTGATCCGCGGCCATCACGACAATCGGCTGGACAGACAGAGGATTGTAGACGTTCCCCGCCCTGTCGCGGTATGGTTCCCCGATGATCTCTCCGGTCTGGGCTACGATCCCGGACATGAGAAATGCGGTGACGTTCAATTTTTGCCAAACGGCAAGGTCGTCACGAAGGACGACGGCGATCTTGGTATCAAACATGCGAACTCAATCTGGCTGTGGTTACGAACGAGAAGCAATCCTACAGCCTCTGCATGCCACCGATCTTGAACGTTCGTGCAAATTCGAGGGCATCGTGCAGGCCCCCGCGAGCGACGGTTTCGAGCGCATAGAAGCGCGCTTTCACGGTAATGCTTACGCGCCGCACCGGCATGATACCTATGCGCTGGGCGTCACGCTCTCAGGCGTTCAGACCTTTTCCTATCGTGGCGCATCGCATTTCAGCATGCCCGGAAATGTGATCGTGCTGCATCCCGACGAAGTTCACGATGGCGGCGCCGGCACGGATGAGGGCCTGCGCTACCGCATGCTTTACCTTCCGCCTGAAAAGATGATGCAGGCAGGACATAAGTCGCTGCCTTTTTCCAAACATCCCGTTATCGAGGACGAGGCCTTTCGCCTATGCCTGATCGAAGTGCTTGCCAACCTCGAAAGCGAGCCGGACAATCTACTTGTGACAGACTGGCAGGCGCGACTTGCGGATCTGCTCTGCAAACATTCGAATGAAAGAACTGGGAATATCAAGCGAGTTGACAGGGCCGCCGTCCTGCGGTGCAGGAATTACCTGCTGGAGAACAGCGCCGCAACCGTGGGGTCGGAAGAGCTGGAAGAGATAAGCGGACTCGACCGCTTTACGCTTTTTCGGCATTTCCGTTTCCTGTTCGGAACGAGCCCGCACCGTTATCTCATCATGCGGCGGTTGGAAAAATGCAAGGAGATGATGCGGGCCGGTGGCAGCCTTGCGGAAACAGCCTTCGCCTGCGGGTTCGCGGATCAGGCACATTTCACGCGGCATTTCAAAAATGCCTTCGGCATGCCACCGGGGCGCTGGCTCAACCTCGTTTCACACTGATCATTGCGGAAACAGGATCGACCGATGCGCCGCCGCACCGGCCATTGCGCCGTCGCCAACCGAAAGGGCCACAGAGCCGGCAGCCCTTGCCACATCGCCGCAGGCAAATATGCCGGCAATGGTGGTCTGTTTCATCGGATCGGTAACGACGGTCGATCCCATTGGTCCTTCCTCGATGGCGCAGCCGAGTTTTTTTACCCAGTCTGAGGCGATACGCAATTTCGGCTGGGTGAAAAGGCCCGCCAGTGCAACATTACGCCCATCCACCAGAGCGATATCCGCATGTCCGGCGATTTCCCGGATATGCGTTTTTTCCACATGGACCCCGCGAGCAGACAGAAGCGCATCCTGATCAGCATCCGGCTCGAAGACGCCATTGGTAAAGAAGGTGGTCTCCCCCCAGTCCGGGAGCATCAGTGCATGATGTATGGCCAGAGGTGAAGCCGCGATAACGCCGATCTTTCCCTGATCCAGTTCGTAGCCATGGCAATAAGGGCAGTGGAAAACAGAGGACCCCCAGCGGTCCTTCAGCCCGGCTATATCCGGAAGTTCGTCGGTGACGCCCATGGCGAGAATGAGACGGGCGCCGCTTTCACGGCGACCGCCATCGATTTCGACCTCAAAGTCACCAAAAGTCCCTTCCGCATCCGTTACGCTGCCCCGCGCCCACTCGATCGTCGGGTAACGCTCGATCTGGCTGCGTGCCTCGCTCACGATTTCGCCGGGCGCCTTGCCGTCCTGCCCAAGAAAACCATGGGAGTGGCTGGCAAAGCGATTTCGTCTTTCGCCTGCGTCCACAACCAGAACCCGCTTCCTTGCGCGGCCCAGCTGCAGGGCGGAGGATAACCCGGCGTAACTGCCGCCTATTATGATCACGTCGAATTTCATGATGCACCCATGTTTTGAGGCCGACCGTAACCGCGGTCCACATCATGCTACTTATATTGTTACATGAAAGATCGAGTCAATGGTCATGCAACTTATATTGTTACGTCAGCCGGAGGGTGGTAAGCGTGAATGCAAACAGGCGGGCTTCAACAATGAGACACGACACGCGACTTTCCCGGGTGCTGCATATTCTGATCCATATGGAAAAACATGAGGGCGCGGCGACTTCGGAAAGTATCGCAGCCATGTTGCAGACCAATCCGGTGGTGGTGCGCAGGACGATGGCGGGCCTGCGCGAGCAGGGATATGTTTCTTCCGAAAAAGGACATGGCGGAGGATGGGTTCTGGCGCGCCCACTCAATGAGATTACATTACTCGATATCTACAGAGCGCTTGGCGCGCCCGAACTGTTCTCTATCGGGCTGGCAGGTGACAATCCGGATTGTGTTATTGAACAGGCAGTCAATGCTGCACTTTTCGAGGCCATGACCGAGGCGGAGAGCATTTTGTTATCCCGCTTCGGAAATATTACGCTTTCGGCGCTGGCGGCAGAATCGATCACCCGCTGGTCAAAAGTCTCCAATCATCCTTCCGCCATGGACCAGCTCTGAGCGAGTAAACTAGCGATTGTGCAAACGAAAAAACCGCCTGCTCGGAAGCAGGCGGCTTCATCGTGTCCAGTCAGCCATTAAGGCTGGGTCTGGGTTCCACCCGTGTTCGGACTTGCCGGGGCGGCGTTATTTGCCGGCGGCGTTGCCGGGGTAGTCGGTGCCATCGGTGCCGGCGCCTGGTCCGTCGCAGCGGGCGGCGTAGTGGACGACGTCGTGGCCGGATCGGTGGTCGGGCCGCTCATCTGCGACCAGGCGAAGACGCCCACCAGTACGACGACGATGATTGCCAGCCACGGCACCCAGGACGACGAGGTGCGGGCACGCGGTTCGTTGTTGATATTCAGTTCCGGACGAAGATCGCGGTCCGGACGCGGGTTGTTGGGATCGAATGTCATGGTGTTTCCTCCTCTTCATTCTGCCGAGAAAACGACGTTCCCGCGATTTTGTTCCGATCAGTCGCCCCTGCGGTCAGGACGAAGGTGAAACGGGTGGCTGACGAAGAGCGTCTGCAAGCACGGTCATGACGTGTGGACCACCCATTTGCGACACGTTGAAACGCATGAAACCGGACGCGCTCTGCGAGGAACTAAACACATTCCCCGGCGCGAGCACCAACTGCTGCGCGAGCGCGCGGCGCGCCACATCGGCAGCATCCACGCCTTCCGGCAGGCGGCACCATAAAAACATGCCCGCCTGCGGTTCGATCCACGGTACGCATCCAAGTGAGACGAGGCGCGCCGCCGCCTCCGGCATCGCCGCCGCAAGCCGCAGACGAAGCGCCTCGACATGTTTGCGATAACTGCCATCCGTCAGAAGCGACAGGACCAGCGCGGCTGAGAAATGCGCTCCGCCAAAAGCGGTGGCGATCTTGAGGTCGGTCAACGCTTCCACCCACGCCAGGGGCGCTGCTATGAAACCGCAGCGCACGGAAGCCGACAGTGTTTTTGAAAAACTACCGATCTGGACAACGCGGTTCAGGCCGTCGAAAGCAGCCAGACGCGGGGCGGCCTGAGTTTCGAAATCGGCGAAAATATCATCCTCAATGATGGTCAGTCCCGACTGTTCGGCCAACATCAACAAGCGGTGGGCATGAACGGCGGAGAGCCGCGCGCCAGTGGGATTATGGATCGCGGAATTGGTGATATAGAGCCGCGGCCGGTGCTCTTTCAGCGCCTGCTCGAAAATCGGCAGGTCCGGCCCTGTAGGTGTATAGGGCACGCCAATGGCCCTGACGCGGTGCGCGCGCAAAAGGGCGTGGAAATTGAAATAACATGGATCGTCGACGATTACTGTATCTCCAGGCTGCAGCAAAAAGCGGCACAGGAGATCGATTGCCTGGGTACCTGAATCGGTCAGCATGATCTGGCTGGCCCCGGCCTGAACCCCGTGATCGGCCAGCCTGCGCGACAGGAGTTGCCGCAGCGGCAGAAGCCCCATCGGGCTCGCATAATCCGTCAGCAGGGCGGCATCCGCGCGCGCAAGCCCCCTGATCGCCCGCCGCATTGCCTCTTCCGGCATCCAGGACGCGGGAAGCCAGCCGCAACCGGGCTTGGCGAGGACGGACCCTTCGTCCAGCGCCTGACGGGATACCCATAGCGGGTCCACCGCCCTGTCCAGCCGGGGCTCGATATCGGCGAGAGACAGGGGCGCAAGCGGACCGGCTACAAAAAATCCGGAGCCCGGCCGCGAGCTTATCGTGCCATCGGCCACCAGCCGGTCATAGGCTTCGACAACAGTGGAGGTGGAAACGTGCATGGCTTTCGCCAGCCCGCGCACCGAAGGCAGGCGCGCGCCTGGAACGAGGCTGCGCGAAGCAATGCGCTGGCGAATGCTCGCCATGACCTTTTCTATGCGCGTACCGGGCTCGATCTGCGCGAGGGTTGAAAACCGCCCGTCCACAACTCTCTCCATCCGTACTGGAACATCAACCATAACAGTTTCTTTAAATTGTACATGACTGTCGCTGTTGCCGCCAGCAGTTCCGGAGGAAGAAGGACAAAATGCAGGAGATGACGATGGACAAGGCGACAAGCGGCTGGCTGAACGGTCTGACGGGCGTGGTGATATTTAGCGGCTCGCTGCCCGCCACGCGCGTTGCGGTGACGGGTTTCGATCCCGTGTTCCTCACTGTGGCCCGCGCCAGCATTGCGGGTCTATTGGCGGTGGTGCTGCTGCTTGTTTTCAGGCAAAAGCGCCCGGCGCGCCATGATCTGACATCGCTCTTCATCGTCTCGCTTGGGGTTGTCGTGGGCTTTCCGCTGTTGACGGCGCTTGCCCTCCGACACGTTACCTCGGCGCATTCCATTGTTTTTGTCGGGCTGTTGCCGCTGGCCACCGCAATCTCTGCGGTTCTGCGCGGAGGCGAGCGCCCGCGCCCGGCCTTCTGGCTCTTTTCCTGCGCGGGCAGCGCCCTGGTGGCGGGCTTTTCGATGTGGAATTCATTTTCGACCGGGCTTGAGGCCTCGCTTACCGGTGATCTCCTGATGCTCGGCGCAATCATCGTCTGCGGACTTGGTTATGCAGAGGGTGCCGCCCTTTCCCGCAGGCTGGGGGGCTGGCAGGTCATTTCCTGGGCGCTGGTTCTCTCCCTGCCGGTGATGCTGCCGCTCGCGTTTTTCACAGGGCCGCAAACGCTCGCCGGCATCGATCCCCAGGCTTGGGGCGGCCTTGCCTATGTTTCCCTGTTCAGCATGCTGATCGGCTTCATCTTCTGGTATCGCGGCCTGGCGCAGGGCGGCATTGCGGCAGTCGGACAATTGCAGCTGCTGCAGCCGTTCTTCGGCCTCGCGCTTGCCGCAACCCTGCTGCACGAAGAGGTAAGCCCTGCCATGATTGCCGTTACGCTGGTTGTGGTGCTGTGCGTCGCGGGCGCCAGAAGATTCGCGCGCTGACACGGGCGATCCTTCAGCTGGAACGGCGATCCACCCAGCGGTGCCACGCATCTTCGCTGCCGTTGAAGACATTGAGATCGATGCGGCCATCGACGCCATGTGACAGGCCCGAGCCGGAATATTGCCAGAACAGCCATTTGCGACCGGGATAGACCACCGATGGGTGCTGGGCGACGGCGCGCAGCCAGAAAGGATAGTCCTGGAACTCGCCGGTCAGGTTATCCTTGTAAAAATCCGGCGCGGTATAAATGATTGGCCGCTGCCCGTAATGGCGCTCGAGCTTGTTCATGAAGACGCGCATCTTTTCCAGAACGCGCTCACGGGAATGGCGCGTCTTGCAGCTCGACTCGCCGTTATATTCCACATCGATCACCGGTGGCAGCGCGTCGGGATCGCGTGGCACGTTGCGAATGAACCAGTCTGCCTGTTCGCTGGCCGAACGGCACCAGTAGAAGAAGTGATAGGCGCCACGGCGAATGCCCGCGGCCTTTGCACCCTGCCAGTTGGTGCGGAACATCGGATCAAGGTGATCGCCGCCATCCGTGGCCTTGATGAAGGCGAAGTTGGCCCCGCGGGTGCGCAGCAACGGCCAATCGATATTGGCCTGCCAGCGCGACACATCCACGCCGTGCACCTGGAAATGCCGCGGCTGAACCCGGCCGAAATTGATCGGTTTCGCATCGCTGAAGCTGGAACGGAAAATGCGCGAGCGGATCTGCGCACCGGCGCTCGCCGCCGGAGCCGCCGCCATGGCCAATTGGACCGGACGCTCCATCGGCCGTTCGGTCGGGCGTATCATCCCGGCCTGCGGCGGGACCGGCAAACGGATTTCAGGCGCATCCTGCGGCAGCGACGCCCTCGGCGTGACGGCGGAAAAAGCCTTGGGCTCTTCCGGCACCGGCCCACCCCAGGCCAGTACTTCCTGCCGCGGTTGAGCCGTTATCG
Source organism: Agrobacterium sp. InxBP2 (assembly GCF_026191755.1). Taxonomy (NCBI): domain Bacteria; kingdom Pseudomonadati; phylum Pseudomonadota; class Alphaproteobacteria; order Hyphomicrobiales; family Rhizobiaceae; genus Agrobacterium; species Agrobacterium sp. InxBP2. The sequence goes on along the minus strand of NZ_JAINDY010000030.1, from coordinate 167,677 downwards.
GCTGCGAGCCGACGCTTGCCTGCGGCACCGGCGCTGATGGCGTGACAGAACTCGTGGTTTCCTTCGACGGCAAGCCGGCAACCAGGCTTTCCGGACCGGAACTGGACGTGCAGCCGCCAATCAGAAGGCAACCGAAAAGAAGTGCTGGCACAGCCGAAGAACGCATGAGAACCCGTACGCAAAACAAATCGGGGACGCACTGGCGCCACCCGGAGACCTCGAAATACAAATGCTAACGGAAGATTATCAAAAAAGACTGAATCTTATCTTTACGCCGGCACCCACCAATGCGCCCTTCATTTCTGGCAGGTAAATTGCATTCCGGTTCTCATTGTACGACTCAGGCCGTCATGGTGCTGAGATCAACGGTATCGGCGCCGGGGGAATTTCTCTTGATCGACTCGATCGCGTGAATGGCCGAGGCCTTGGCCTTATAGCCTTCAGAGACAAACATCGTCTCGCCGTTCGAAGCCTTGAAGCGAAAGCGAAATTCTCCGGCTTTGTCTTGATAGATCTCGAATTTGTACATGGGCTTTGCGGCTCCTTCGCGCTGAAAAATGAACTCCACGCAATTCTGGTCTGGCACCATGATATTCGCAACAGAAAATCCGTCAGATGAGCCGCACCCAGGCACGGGCAATCTCCAGACCCGCTGCATCCGCCATCCCTGCGCGCAGGTCGCGATGATCGGGATATTGTGCCAGCCAGCCGGGCGCCATTTTTTCGATGGAAGCGGGAAAGGCCTCGCACCAGCCGTCAACGACTGCTGCGGAGGCCTCGAAATGGAACTGTGTGCCATAGACCGCCCGTCCGAGGCGAAAGGCCTGATTCCGTGTCGCGGCATTGGTCGCAAGCCGGGTGGCACCGGGTGGTAGTGTAAATGTATCGCAGTGCCATTGAAAAATCGGAAAAGCTCTATCCAGCCCGGCCAAAAGCGGATCGGATATGCCCTCTTCCGTGAGGGACACCTTTTTCCAGCCGAATTCCGGTGGACCGGAAAGAATGTTATCGCCACCATAAGCGCGGGCCAGCAGCTGGCTGCCGAGGCAAACACCCATGACTGCCCTGCCCGCATCGCCAAAGGTTTTCATCAAACGCGCAAGCTCTGGAAGATAGGGATATAGGGCATCGTCGAGTGCGTTCTGCTCTCCGCCCAGAACGATAAGGGCATCATGACCGCCCGCATCTTTCGGAAGCGGTTCCCCCGCATAGGCGCGAATGACGCGCACCTCCGCATTCGCCTCCGCCAATGCCACGCCGAGTTGTCCATGCGGCGTGCCCGCCATGTTTTCGATAATTGCGACGCGCATGCGACCTCTTGATGATAACAGATGATTCAGCCGGCGGGTTTCGCCGATTGAATCCAAGCTTCATCATGATGAAAAGGGATTTTCAAGAGGTACGGCAGCAGTGGCGTGGCACAGCATGGGCCCCGCCACTGGATATTAGAATTCCCGCGAGAGCTTCGCGTCGACCGAATGCCGGTTGCCGCCCCGAATCGTGAAGAACAGGAAAATCGCCGCCCAGAGAATCGATTTTTCCGCACCGCCCAGACCTTCCGCCTTCACCACACCATGGAACCAGACCGTTACCAGAAGGACGATCATGGCGGCGAAGGATGCTGGCCGCGTGAAAAGGCCGATGGCGATGAAAATACCGCCGAAGAATTCCGTTGCCGCCAGCAGCGGCGACCATAAGACGCCCGGGTAAAAACCGAGGCTCTCCACCATGCCGACCGCCCCGAAGGGATTGAGAATCTTGCCGAACCCATGGGTAACCAGCAGAAGTCCCGCCGTGACACGCAAAATGGTCTCCACCACATCGTGTGTCCCGTTATAAAGCGGTGCAACGGCGGGAACGAACAGACGCTGACGATTATTGTCGAACTGGGCCATAGGATCTCTCTGTTTGAGCATTCGATTGACTTATCTGTTCGCAAAGCCCCGTGATAAGAACAAGCATATGCCGGGTAAAAACATGAGCGTTAAAGTTAACATTATCGTGACTCGGCCGCGAAGGAGACGTGATGATGACCGACACCAAACCGCGCATAACGATACGCTACTGCACCCAGTGCAACTGGTTGCTGCGGGCTGGATGGATGGCGCAGGAAATCCTGCAAACCTTCGCCTTGGATATCGGCGAAGTGAGCCTTGTCCCCTCAACCGGCGGCGTGTTCGAGATCGGGGTGGACGGTACCATTATATGGGAACGTAAACGTGACGGCGGTTTTCCCGGCCCAAAAGAGCTCAAACAGAGAATCCGCGACATCATCGACCCGGACCGAGACCTCGGTCATGTCGACAGGACGAAGCACGAAGGCCTCGACACCTGACCCGGCGACGGGTTTCAACGGCATCAGACAAGTTTTTTCCCTTTAAAATCAATGACCGTCATAAAAGTTCAAAAAGCCTGTTGACACCGGGCGGCTGCCCTCGTACATCGCTCTCCGTCGCCCAGATGGCGGAATTGGTAGACGCGCCAGCTTCAGGTGCTGGTACTCGCAAGGGTGTGGAGGTTCGAGTCCTCTTCTGGGCACCATTCCATTTTGATCTTAGCCAGATCAAATACTTAGACGAAAAAACAGCAACATTTGGACCTCCTGCAGAACGCAGGGTACATGTTGCGGTTTTTCGTTTTGCTGACGTCCAGCGCGAATCTTACCCTTAGGAAAAGATGCAGATGACGAGCCAAGGCTCACGCCTTCACGTCATCGAATACGGCGGCTCGATCGTTCGGATTTGAGGCGGACCAAGCCTTGTTACGGCTGGGCGTCTTTGTCGCCACTGTTTTGCGAATGCTGCTCACAATTGGGCGTACAGGAAAGAACGGTTCGCTCCGTCTGGCGGAAAACACGGACCGTATTGCCTTCATCAATGGAGACGAGAATCCGCTCATCGACGATTGGATTCCCTTCGGCGTCGAGAAGTACGAGATTTGTCGTGCCGAAACTGCGACCGGTCAGCACGATCGTGGTAGCGTCGGCAACCGTGGCATCGGCAACCTTCGAGTTGCCGACGATAACCTTGCTGACAGGACGGTCGAGACGGAGGACGCGGGCGTGATTCATCGAGACGCGCAATATGTCTTCCTCGGCAAAACCGGACTGGAACGCCCCTCCCAGAATGACCGACAAGCCGACCACAATTTTCGTCAGTTTTCCGGATGACACGCTTTTTGCCCTTGCTCACTAATCAGCAGTTTACCGCGTCAAAGAATGCGTGGTTTTAGTGAATGAAGCGTTAAGTCACGAAAATGCGTGATGCGCATGGTAACCATGCATAATTCCTGGCATTCCCGACCTGCGCCGCCCCGCATCATAACTGAACATCTTTGTCTCATTGAGAAACCCGTTTTCCCGAAATGAGAACAGCCCTTCGACAGAAGAAGTTTGTTTATAAGCAAATATAGAAATACATTAAATACTTTTCATATTTATTTACCAAAGGAAACTCATCCTGCCGTTTACTTTGAGTTAATCCTTTTTTTTAAGCGCTTGGAAATCGCTCGTCTGTAGTTTGAAGGCAACCGAACAACGGAGAACAGTTGTCGGCGTGCTGAACTACACAAGAGTTAGGAGATACTCATGACCAAGATTTTCGCTCGTTTCCTCAAGGACGAATCCGGCGCTACGGCAATTGAATATGGCCTGATTGCCGCGCTTATTTCCGTTGCAATCATCGGCGGCGCTTCGGCCGTTGGTACGCGGCTCAATGCTTTCTTCACCGCTCTTTCTCAGAGAATCAACGCCAATGCGCCTGCCCCAACAAACTAAGCGTTACTGAATCAGAAGTGGACACGCCGCCCTTGAGGCGGCGTGTCTTTTTTATGAATACCTTCGATAGAGTAGCTGCCGTGAAAAGCAGCACGAGGAGATGGTCGTGGTAGTCGCTGCAATTTTCCTGATATTGCCTTTTTGCCTCGCTTTTGCGGCTCTGAATGATCTCTTCAGCATGACGATACCGAACAGGATAACACTTTTCCTGCTATCGTCTTTTGTGGTCATAGCCCCTTTTTCCGGAATGGACTGGCATACTTTTGCCATGAGCCTCGCGGCCGCCGCTATTGTATTTTTTGCCTGTTTTGCGCTTTTCGCCGCCAATGTCATGGGTGGAGGAGATGCCAAGCTTCTGACGGCCGCTGCCGTGTGGTACGGCTTCAACATCTCCCTCATAGAATTTCTGCTCGCAGTGACCTTCATCGGCGGTGTGTTGACACTTGGCATCCTGCTTTTGCGATCCCGCTCACAGGAAATAATGGCGATAGGCATTCCTATCCCAGATTCACTGATGGTGGCAAAGAAGATCCCCTATGGGATCGGTATCGCCATTGCCGGACTTCTGACATACGGTGAAGCACCGATGGTAAAGGCCGCCATCGCCGGTCTTCTTTGAATGAATTACTTCAAGGACCGAAATTAAAGGCTCGTTAACCACAAACCCAAGTATAATATTAACCATAATTATACCAATGACGCGCCATCCTGACGGGAGAAGAATCTGATTCCCTCAAGGATCGAGCATGAAACCGTCGCGTATCGTCATTCTCTCCGTTGCCCTGGTTGCAGCCGGCCTTGCCGGTCTTGTCGCCATGCAGATTTCCGGTGCAAAACAGGTTATCGAAAAGGCGGAAACGATCATCCAGAAAGAGCCGACGGTCAACGTTCTCGTTTCCTCGGTCAATTTACCCGTCGGCAGCCGTCTGAATGACAGCTCGGTGCGCTGGACGCCCTGGCCGCAGGGCAATGTCGTCGACAGCTTCATAACCGAAGCCAAAAACCCCAACGCAATCACCGAACTCACCGGCGCCGTCGTGCGGTTGCCCCTGTTCGAGGGGGAACCGGTGCGGCCGGAAAAAGTCGTCGATTCCAGTACCCGCATCATGTCATCGCTTCTGCCGGCAGGAAAACGCGCCGTCGCCACGGAAATTTCCGTTTCAACCGGCGCGGGCGGCTTCGTACTGCCCAATGACCGTGTCGACGTCATCATGGTTCGCAAGGGTGAGAACGGAAACTTCCTGACCGAGAATGTTTTGAACAATGTCCGGGTTCTCGCGATCGACCAGCAGATCAAGGAAGGCGAAGACGGGATTTCCGCCGTCGTGGGCGCAACGGCCACACTGGAACTGACGCCTGAGCAGGCGAAGATCATAACGGTGGCGCAGCAGATGGCGGATCGCCTCACTCTCGCCCTGCGCTCGATCGCCGATGCACAGGAAAACGACACGCTTTCGGCGGGCTATCTTCTCAACGGTGGCTCCGGCCAACCGGAAATTCAGGTGATCAAATCCGGTTCAATCGTCAAGGGCAATCAGGGAGCATCACAATGACCGGGGGGTTCATGGCAAAGCGCGTTAAAAAACACCTGCGTTCATCGATGCTGGGCGGACTTGCATTCTGCGTGGCTTTTTCAGGCATTCCAGGCCCGCATTCGCCCGAATTTCTGCGTCTCGGCGAGGCCGCGGCACAAAGCGCCAGCATCGTGCGCATCACCGAGAGTGGCTCGGGCGTTCGCAAACGCCTGAAACTCGGCCTCAACAAGGCTTTGGTCATCGACCTGCCCGAGGACGCCCATGATATTCTCGTTGCTGACCCCAGCCTTGCCGATGCCGTGACCCGCACGTCGAGACGAATCTATCTCTTCGGAAAAACGGTGGGGCAGACCAATATTTTCATTTTCGGCGATAGTGGCCGTGAAATCGTCAGCCTCGATCTCGAGGTGGAGCGCGATATCGTCGGGCTGGAGACCAATATTCGCCGCTTTATTCCCGACTCCGACATCAAGGTCGAAATTGTTTCAGACAATATCGTTTTGACGGGAACGGTTCGTACACCGCAGGACTCGGCACGGGCAGTACAGCTTGCCGAAGCCTTTCTGAAGGGTGGTGAAGCCACCACCCGTAACATATCGCTGACAGGTGGCGACAATGGCGGAGACGCCGCAATTTTTGCCGAAAACCGCCAGGTATCGCAAATCGTCAATATGCTGACGATCGAAGGCGAAGATCAGGTAACGCTGAAGGTTACCGTCGCCGAGGTCAGCCGGCAGGTGCTGAAACAGCTGGGTTTCAATGGCTCCATCAGCAGTTCGACAAGCAATAACGGCTTCGAATTCGCAAATCCGTCCAATCTTGGAAATGCAATCAGCGGCGCCTCGCGGATCGCCAGCGGCGCGATCGGCTCCGGTTCGCTCAACTTTGCCACCTATCTCAATGCCATGGAGCAGGCCGGTGTCGTACGCACGCTGGCCGAACCCAGCCTCACCGCCATTTCCGGCGAGCAGGCAAAGTTCTATGTCGGGGGCGATTTCCGTCTGCCTGCGGAACAGGAAGTCACCATCGACAAGGATACGGGCCAGCAGACCATAACGCGCACGACCGACACGGTCGACTACGGCATAACCTTGAATTTCCGGCCGGTCGTGCTTTCGCCAGGACGGATCAGCCTCAAGATCGAGACCAATGTTTCCGAGCCTACCTATGAAGGTAACGTGGTAACCGGAAATGCAGGCCGGAACATCCCAGGTTCGACTTATATGTCGATCCGCAAGCGCGAGACCTCGACAACGGTCGAACTCCCATCGGGCGGCTCGATCGTCATCGCCGGCTTGGTCCAGGATAATATCCGCCAGGCCATGTCGGGGCTTCCGGGCATTTCAAAGGTTCCGATCTTCGGTACGCTTTTCCGCAGCAAGGACTTCATCCGCAACGAAACGGAACTGGTCATCATCGCGACGCCCTATCTGGTGCGGCCAGTCGCGCGCAACCAGATCGCCCGGCCGGATGACAACTTCAATCCGGAAAACGATGCAGCCATGTATTTCATGAACCGCGTCAACAAGGTCTATGGCCGCAAGGACCAGGTTCAGGCGGCTCCTTATCAGGGATCGGTGGGGTTCATCTACAAATGACCAAACGCGCACGAAATCCCCTCTTCAGAGCAAGCCCGGCGGGGGCAGGAAACATCATGCAGGAAACCTCTTCCTTTTTGTCCATCAAACGCGCCGGTCTCGTCGCCATGGTTGCGCTCACCGCCGGCCTTCTGCAGGGCTGCGCGCGTGACCCTTTGACGACCAACGCCATTCCCGACGATTACCGAACCCGCCATCCGATCACCCTGTCGGAAGCGGAACATTCGCTTGATATCCCGGTTTCGGCAGGCGATAGCCGTCTCACCACGGCGATGGCGGACAATATACGTGGTTTCGCCCAGAATTATGCGTCGATGTCGACGGGTGTCATCAACATCCAGATGCCATCGGGATCAGCCAATTCGGCAAGCGCCGCTAGAATGGCGAAACAGATCCGCACTACGCTGTCCGGCGCCGGGGTCGCACCGGGCAAGATCATGGAAACGCGCTACGCCGCCTCCCCGAACGGCGACTCCGCCCCCATCCGACTGAGCTATGTCGCTATTACCGCCATGACCGGGCAATGCGGCCAGTGGCCGGAAGACCTTTCGGACAACACCTTCGCCAACAAGAACTGGTACAATTTCGGGTGCGCTTCGCAAAGCAATCTCGCGGCTCAAGTCGCCAATCCGATGGATCTGGTCGGCCCGCGCGGCATGAGCCCCATCGATGCCGAGCGCCGCGCAGTGGTTATCGATACGTATCGTAACGGCAAGAACACGGCCACCGCAAACTGATGCGGTCCCAACAATTGTCACGGCAGGAAAGACGATGAGCGCTGTAGAATACGACATCAAGTCAAGCGACGGAGCAGACACCCTGCAGCCGGTGCGCACCTCCGATATGGACCGCCTGCGGCCCCTGCCCCGCATCTCCATCCACGCCTTCTGCGTCAGCGACAACATGCAGGGCGTCATGGACGCATTGTCCGGTGACAGGCGCATGAGCAAGGTAACATTGCGGGTGACGAAGGGTGACATCAACGCTGCGGCCACGATGTTCTCTGCCTCGCCTACGCCAAATCTCATCATTCTGGAGACGGCAAGCGCGCCGGCTTCGCTGCTGGATGATCTTGCTCCTCTCGCGGAGGTTTGCGACCCCTCCACCCGTGTCATCATTGTCGGCCGCCACAATGACATAACGCTCTATCGCGACCTCATCCGCAACGGTATTTCCGAATATCTGGTCGCCCCGGTCAACATGGCCGATCTTCTGGCTTCGATCGCCGCGATCTTCGTCGACCCCGAAGCGGAGCCGCTTGGCCGCAACATCGCCTTCATTGGCGCCAAAGGTGGGGTGGGCTCCTCGACGGTCGCACATAATTGCGCCTTCGGCATCTCGACCCTGTTTTCGACGGAAACCATTCTCGCCGACATGGATCTGGCTTATGGCACAGCCAATATCGATTTCGATCAGGATCCGGCCCAGGGCATGGCGGAAGCGGTTTTCTCGCCGGAGCGGCTGGATGAGGTATTTCTCGACCGCCTTTTGACGAAATGCTCCGATCACCTATCGCTGCTCGCGGCACCGTCGCTTCTTGACCGGACTTACGATCTAGACCGCCAGGCCTTTCTGCCGATCCTTGAGGTTTTGCAGCGTAGCGCCCCCGTCGCCGTCCTCGACCTTCCCCACCAATGGTGCGACTGGACAAGGGCTGTGCTTGCGGAAGCGGATGAGGTCGTCATCACCGCGGTTCCGGATCTTGCGAATCTTCGCAACACGAAGAACCTGTTCGACGCGCTGATAAAACTGCGCCCCAACGATAAATTGCCGCATCTCATCCTCAACCAGGTGGGCATGCCGAAGCGACCCGAAATCGCTCCGGCGGATTTTTTCGACCCGCTGGAAATCGAGCCGATTGCGATCATTCCCTTCGAGGCGCAATTGTTTGGAAACGCCGCAAACAGCGGACGCATGATTAGCGAAATGGATGAAAAATCCCAGATCGCAGAAACCTTCTCGCAAATTGCCCATACCATCACCGGTCGCACGGTGCTGCGCAAAAGCCGGCGCGGCGGTCTGGACAGACTTAAGAATATTCTCAAGCGCAAGTAGGGATTCCCTCCGCGCCTATTGACGGAAACGCCGATGTTCGGAAAACGCGGGGCCGAGGGCCCAGCCAGAAGCACGAAGCCGGATCCCGTCGCACCTGTCCCCATGCAGGTGGCGGCGCCCGAGCCGCGCTCTCTCTCCATCGACACGCTCGAGCCGGGCCAATCACCCGTAGCGCGACAGATGGCGGTCACGCAGCCGGCGCAAAAAAAGCGCGCCCGCACGGAGGATTATTACAATACCAAGAGCCAGGTATTTTCCGCGCTCATCGATACGATCGACCTTTCGCAGCTCGCCAAACTTGATGCGGAGAGCGCGCGCGAGGAAATTCGCGATATCGTCAACGACATCATCACGATCAAGAATTTCGCAATGTCGATTGCCGAGCAGGAAGAACTGCTTGAAGACATCTGCAATGACGTTCTCGGTTATGGGCCGCTTGAGCCCCTTCTTGCCCGCGACGACATCGCCGATATCATGGTCAATGGTTCTGGCCAGACCTTCATCGAAGTCGGCGGCAAGACCATTGAATCCGACATCCGCTTCCGCGACAACGCGCAATTGCTTTCCATCTGCCAGCGCATCGTCAGCCAGGTTGGCCGACGTGTGGATGAATCGAGCCCCATATGCGACGCCCGCCTGCCGGACGGCTCGCGCGTCAACGTCATCGCGCCGCCGCTCGCCATCGACGGCCCGGCGCTGACAATCCGAAAATTCAAGAAGGACAAGCTTACGCTCGACCAGCTCGTGCGTTTCGGTGCGATCACACCCGAAGGCGCGACACTGCTCAAGATCATCGGTCGTGTCCGCTGCAACGTCGTCATCTCGGGCGGCACCGGCTCCGGCAAGACCACGCTTCTCAATTGCCTGACGAGCTTCATCGACAGGGATGAGCGCGTCATTACCTGCGAAGACACCGCCGAACTGCAGCTGCAGCAACCGCATGTCGTCAGACTCGAAACGCGGCCTCCGAACATCGAAGGGGAAGGTGAGATCACGATGAGGGATCTCGTCAAGAACTGCCTTCGCATGCGGCCGGAACGCATCATCGTCGGCGAAGTGCGCGGACCGGAGGTATTCGACCTGCTCCAGGCGATGAATACCGGCCATGACGGTTCAATGGGAACGCTGCACGCCAATACACCACGCGAGTGCCTCAGCCGCATCGAATCCATGATCGCCATGGGCGGCTTCACTCTGCCGGCCAAAACCGTGCGTGAAATCATCTCGGGATCGATCGATGTCGTCATTCAGGCGCAGCGCCTGCGTGATGGTTCACGCCGGATAACCCAGATCACGGAAGTGATCGGCATGGAAGGCGACGTGATCGTCACTCAGGATTTGATGCGATACGAAATCGAAGGTGAGGATGCCAACGGCAAACTGATCGGCAGACATGTATCGACGGGCATCAGTAAACCCCATTTCTGGGACCGTGCACGCTATTATGGCGAGGAAAAACGCCTGGCCGCCGCGCTCGATGAAATGGAAAAGACCTCCTAAGGGAAAGCGACCGCCATGGACCCGACAATCCTCTTATTGGCCGCACTCGTCGCCGTTTCGGCGGGCGCGCTCGCTTACGCTTTTCTTTTCCAGCAGATAGAAGTCGAAAAAAAGACCACCAGCCGCTTCAAGCGGGTCCAGGCCGCGGAGACGGACCACACCAACATCAAAGCCGCACGTGACCGCGTGCATGAGCTCAGCAAACGCCGCAAATCCATGCAGGACAACCTGCGGGAAATGGAGAAAAAACAAAATGAGAGGGCAAAAAAGGCCAAAAATGTCGGTTTGCGCGAAAAGCTCGTTCAGGCAGGGCTGACGCTGTCTCTGCGACAGTTTCAGCTGCTGAGCGTCGGCGCGGCGGGCTTTGCCACCCTCATCGCACTTCTTTATGGCCTGTCATTGCTTATCGCCCTACCGATAGGCGCCGTTATCGCGCTGGGGCTGCCGCGCTGGGCACTGGCGTTCCTCCTCAAGCGCCGGCAGAAAAAATTCCTCGAAGAGTTTCCCAACGCACTTGATGTCATGTGTCGCTCGATCAAATCCGGCTTGCCGCTGAACGACGCGGTGCGATTGATCGCATCTGACGGGCAGGAGCCGGTGAAAACTGAGTTCCAGCGGGTTGTCGACGCGCAGCAGGTCGGCATCGGCATTCCGCAGGCGATCGAGCGCATGATGCTGACAATGCCGCTTTTCGAAGTGAGCTTTTTCAGCACCGTCATCAACATTCAGGCGCAGGCCGGCGGTAACCTCTCCGAAGCGCTGTCGAACCTTTCAAAAGTTCTGCGCGACCGCAAGAAGATGCGTGCCAAGGTGAATGCACTTTCGATGGAGGCAAAGGCGTCTGCGGTCATCATCGGCTCGCTGCCCTTTGTCGTCATGATGCTGGTGCACTTTACCTCGCCCGAATATCTATCGGTGCTTTTTACCGATATTCGCGGCCATATCATTCTTGGGGCGTCAGCCGTCTGGATGTTGATCGGGATATTCATCATGCGCCAAATGATCAATTTCGATATTTGAGGGCGCAGAATGAGCGGGAGTTTTCTTTCGAGCCTCACCAATCCGCAAACGATCGTCGCCGTTCTGGTGACGCTGGCGGTTTTCGCCACCCTTTATACGCTGATCATGCCGGTTTTCGAGCGGAAGGATTTCGCCAAACGCATGAAAGCCGTGTCGTCGGAACGCGATCTCATCCGCAGCCGCGAGCGCGAGCGGCTTGCGACCGTTACCAGGGAAGGCAAAACCTCCTTGCGCGGCAACAATAACAAGTCCGCCCGGCGCATCGTGGAAAAATTCAACCTCCAGGAAGCGCTTGCGGACAAGAACACGATGAACAAGCTGCGGGCAGCAGGGCTTCGTTCCCAAAACGCGTTCAACACGTTTCTCGCCGCCCGCTTCATCCTGCCTTTCATTTTTCTGGCCGTAGCCTTCACCTGGATCTTCGTGCTCGGCAATCTCTCCGACAAAGCCTTCATCGTCCGGCTGATGGCTGTGTTGCTGTTCGGCTATATCGGTTTCTATGCTCCCAATATTTATGTGTCGAACCGCATGAACAAACGGCAGGCGTCGATCAAGAAAGCCTGGCCGGATGCGCTCGACCTCATGCTGATCTGCATCGAATCCGGCGTGTCCATGGAGGCCGCGATGCGCCGCGTGGCAGAGGAAATGGGCGAGCAGTCACCCGAACTGGCTGAAGAAATGATGCTAACGACGGCGGAACTGTCGTTCCTGCAGGACCGGCGGGTCGCTCTCGAGAATTTCGGCACACGAACACAGCTCGAAGCCGTGAAAAGCGTGGTGCAAGCGCTTATTCAGGCGGAACGTTACGGAACGCCGCTCGCTCAGGCGCTGCGCGTTCTCGCACAGGAAGGCCGCGACGAACGCATGAACGAAGCGGAGAAAAAAGCAGCTGCACTACCGCCGAAGCTGACCGTGCCGATGATTGTATTTTTCCTGCCGGTCCTCATCGCCGTCATTCTAGGCCCTGCCATCATCCGCGTTTTGGACACGTTCTGAAAAACATGCCGCCCGAATTTCGCGGCGACGCGTCAAGTTCCGGATATAAGGACGCGGCATCGCGCGAAGCATCAGCCCGCCGGCTTTCCATCTTTTTTTGCGAGCTGCTGCCAGGAATTTTGCTGGGACAGCATTGCCCGCAGATAAGTCAGGTTTGCCTGAGCCTGCTGCGGCGAGAGTTCCTGTACCGCAATACGCTCTGCTTCGGCGAAGCGACCCTGGAGGCCGACAACGAGCGCGAGGTTCTGGCGAACGCGGCTGTCGGCGCCAGGCTGGGCGATGGCCGATTGCAGGTAGGTTTCGGCAGTGCGCGGATCGCTCGACAGCACATAGGACATGCCCAGATTTGAAAGCACGCTCGGATCGTTCGGCTTCAGGTCAAGCGCCTGCCGATAGCGGGAGCGGGCTTCGCTGGAACGTCCAAGCTGGTCGAGCACCGCGCCTTCGGCCGAGTAGAGGCGCCAATCGGGTCGATCGGGTGTCTGCGCCCGCTGGATGGTTGAAAGCGCCTGCTCCAGCTGTCCCGCAGCCGCCTGTGCCTTGCCATACGCGGCAAGCACGTCGCGGTCGGCGGGATTGGCGATGGCTATCTGCTGCATGACTGCAAGAGCCTGCGTGTTCTTGCCCGTCATCATCAAGACGCTGGCATAATTCATGCCCACCGACTTGTCCTTGGGATTGCGTTCATAGGCTTTGCCGGCGGTTTCTTCCGCCTGGCGAAGCTGGTCCATGTTCATGTGATCATAGGAGCGCGGGGCGGCGGGAATGGAGCCGGTAGACATCCGGTCCGGTTTGTTGGTGCTTGCACATCCAGAAACCGCAAGAACCAATGCGGCAAAACACGCGCCCCGCAGCAACCCTGTCCGGCCTGTCTCAGCCAAAGAAAAAGCAGTCATGGCAGCGCCCTCGCCCAAGAATGATCAATCTTGCGCCCGACAAACGACAGACTCACATGACGCAACTTTCGCTTAAGCAATAATCTGTTAACCCTAACAGAGCGTTAATCGCACCGATTCTCGACATTTACGGAAGCATATAATGGCGCCCTATCAGTTCATTGAACGCCCGACCCCTTTCAGCTCAAAGGCAGGCAGTACACTGCCGGTTTTCGCAGTCACGCCCGCCCACATCGAGCAGGGCGCCATTGACCCCGTCGCTCTGGACTGGGCAAAGAAAGCAGGATTCAAGGCGGAGGCCGGTGCCATCCTGCTCGTTCCCTCTGCCGATGGTTCGCTCGGCGGCGTGCTTCTCGGCCTTGGCGGCAATCCCTCTGAAATCCCGTTCATCACCGGCAAACTCGCCCGCGAACTGCCTGAAGGCGAGTGGCACATCGAGACCGCACCACTGACGGCCAATCGCCTCGCTCTCGGTTTCGGTCTCGGAAGCTACCGCTTCGACAAATACAAGACCACCAAAACCAGCGGGGCGAAGCTGCTCATTCCCCAGGATGCCGAAGACGGCGAGATCAAGCGCATTCTCGCGGGCGTCTTCCTCGCGCGCGATCTCATCAATGTGCCTGCCAACGACATGGGACCGGATGAGCTGGAGATCGCTTTCCGGGGCCTTGCCGCCCATTACAAGGCGAAGGTGAAGGTGACCACCGGCGACGACCTGCTGAAGGAAAACTTCCCCCTCATCCACGCCGTCGGCCGCGCCAGCGAAAGCGCACCACGCCTTCTGGAAATGAACTGGGGTAAAAAGGGTAATCCGCGTCTGACGCTTGTTGGCAAGGGCGTGTGCTTCGACACCGGCGGTCTCGATATAAAACCCGCAGCGTCCATGGCCCTGATGAAGAAGGACATGGGCGGCGCGGCCAATGTCCTTGGCCTGGCGCTGATGATCATGGACGCGAAGCTGCCGGTCGACCTGCGCGTCCTCGTGCCCGCCGTCGAAAACTCCATCTCTTCCAACGCCTTTCGTCCCGGCGACATTTACCGGAGCCGCAAGGGGCTGACGGTGCAGATCGACAATACCGATGCGGAAGGCCGCCTCGTTCTGGCGGACGCTCTGGCCTATGCCGATGAGGACGCGCCGGACCTGATGATCGACATGGCAACATTGACCGGCGCCGCCCGCGTCGCGCTCGGTCCCGATCTGCCGCCCTTCTACACTGACGACGACGATCTGGCCCACGACATCGCTGAAGCCAGCATCGATACCGACGATCCGCTGTGGCGCATGCCGCTCTATATGGGATACGACAAGGACATTCGCTCGCGCGCGGCCGATATTACCAATGCGCCTTCCGGCGGCATGGGCGGGTCGATCACCGCCGCGCTGTTTCTCAAGCGTTTCGTGACCAACACACGGCGCTGGGCGCATTTCGATATTTACGGCTGGTCGCTGAGTGAAAGGCACCACTCATCGATCGGTGGAGAAGCGCAGGGTATTCGCGCCCTCTTCCATTATATCGCACATCAGTTCACGAAATAGCGGCTTTAGGGGCGCTTCGTCGACCGGAGCGCCCCGCTTTGATCAAACCAGAACCTTCTGTTCCTTGTGATCTTCCTGGCCGAAGAATTTCAGATAACGCTCCACTTCGGCCGGTTCACCGGTTGCTTTTTGCGGATTGTCCGAGAGTTTCACAGCCGGCCGGCCATTGGCGTCGCTGACCTTGCAGACGATGGAGATCGGCTTGAGGCTGGCGATGGTTTTTGGCGCGCAGCCAGCAAAATCATTTGTGAGGTTGGTGCCCCAGCCGAAGCTCATGCGAACGCGGCCTTCGAAATGCCTGTAAGTGTCGATGATGGCATCGACATCGAGGCCATCGGAGAAGATCAGCATCTTCTTGCGCGGGTCCCGACCCATCTTCTGCCACCACTCGATGATCTTCTCGCCACCCTCGATCGGCGGTGCGCTGTCCGGGCGGAAACCCGTCCAGTCAGCCACCCATTCCGGCGCATTGCGCAGAAACGCCGCCGTGCCGAAGGCGTCGGGCAGAACAATCAGCAGGTTGCCACCATAAAGCCGGTTCCAGTCCTTCAGAACCTGATAGGGCGCGGCAGCCAGCTCCTCATCAGTCTGCGCCAGCGCCGCGACCACCATCGGCAGTTCATGCGCGTTCGTCCCGACGGCTTCAAGGTCCGAATCCATGGCGAGCAGCACGTTGCTCGTACCGGTAAAGGCCGGCCCGATGCCTTCCTTCAACGCCTCGACGCACCAGCGCTGCCACAGAAAGCTATGGCGGCGGCGGGTGCCGAAATCGGAAATGCGCAGGCCCGGCAGTTCCCGCAGCCGCTCAACCTTCTCCCACATCTTGGCCTTTGCGCGGGCATAGAGAACATCCAGCGTGAAATAACCGAGCGAGCGCATGGCGCTACGCGAACGCAACTCGTTGATGATGGCGAGCGCCGGGATTTCCCAGAGCGTCGTATCCATCCAGCGGCCGTGGAAATTCAGCTCGTACTGCCCGTCGCGCTTGAAAAGCTCATATTCCGGCAGCTGATAGCTTGATAGCCAGGAGAGAAATTCCGGCTCGAAAATCTGCGAGCGGCCGTAAAACGTGTTACCCGCAAGCCAGATATTCTCTTTTTTGGAAAGACGCAGCGTACGCGCATGATCGAGCTGTTCGCGCAGCTCCATCTCGTCGATCTCCTCGGCCAGCCGCACCGTCTTGGTGCGGTTGATCAGCGAAAACGTCGCGTCGACTTCCGGATAAAGCTTCCAGATCATCTGCAACATCAACAGCTTGTAGAAATCCGTATCGATCAGGCTGCGGACGATCGGGTCAAGTTTCCAGGTATGATTGTGGACACGGGTGGCTATATCGGTCTTCGTCATACTTGCATTCCCCAGTATCGGCCAAAGGTCAGAATAGCCGATGTCAATCCGCACCCCGGCAGGTATCAACCCGTCATGCGGAAGATTTATCTGAAAAAGCGACAACAAGTCCAGAGCACCGGCCCGGCAAATGCCTCACCAGCCCGCCCGCGCGTTGATTTCCCGGCAACCTCGTTATCGTTTTCAGCCAGGGGCTACGGGCACGCCGCGTCAGAAAGTCGGATCAACGGGATTGATGCCAGGGTACCAATCCTTGGAAACGGGGTTACGTCCGCCGAAGCTGGAAATACCGTTTTCATCGGTGCAGCGGTAACCCTGGACGGGAAGTCCGCGACTGCCGAAGACGGTCCGGTAGGGCCCACGTGAATATCCGGTACTTCCCAGTTCGCTATGGCAGTTATAACGGACCTTGGGTTGGAGCGTTCGAGGGTCTTTTACACCGGGCAGGTTGGCATAGGCGTCGGGTGCCGGGGCAAAACCGTTCTGGAACACCGTCTGGGCCTCTGCCGAAGTGCTCAATAGGACCGCCGCGAGGATCGCTGCCAATCGTGCCGCCGTTCTTGTCTTCATCAGTGTCCGTCCCGTACCATTATTGACAGCATGTAGGCCGGCGACGGCTGTCGCACAAAGGGCAAGACGGGAACAATTTCGTGAAGCGCTCCATCAGTCCTCCATGCGACGGAACGCCGTCGGCTTTTCATAAAGCCAACCGATGCGCTCAATGGCTGCAGCAAGATTTTCGCGCGCGACATTCATGGTATGGCCGTTGGCGTGCAGCAGCGTTTCCTCATTTTCCATCAGCCCGACATGGCCTTTCCAGAAAACCAGATCGCCGCGCCGCAACTCGTCCCGCTCTATTTCCACACCGAGCGATTTCACCTGCATGTCGGTATCGCGCAGCACCCGCCGGCCTGCCATCGCCATGGAAATCTGTACGAGGCCTGAACAATCGATACCAAAGCCGGAGCGACCGCCCCACAGATAGGGGGTTTCGATGAAGCGCAACGCCACCGCGACATAGTCGTCGTCAGGGGCAGCATCGACGGTCCGGCAGTGGGCGGCAATGACGCCTTCGCCATTTTCGGTCATGAGATAACGGGTGCCACGGGTCTCCTCTTCACCGACGATCCGGATCAGGCTGCCCATGGACAGCGCCGCCACCGGTGGCTTGCGCAGTTCGGCCGAAGGATAAACAAAGGTACGGGGAGCAACGATACGGTGAGTGGCCGCGACGACATCACCAATGGCCGTTTCCGGCACGTAACCCGCATAACCATCCGCATCCGCCTGCACCCAGGCCCAGCCGTTCGCCCTGTCGAAAACGCGCAGGGTCTCGCCGAACAGCAGTTCGGTATCGATACCGGCGACAAGGTCCGGCGTGGGCCGCAGGCCGATGACAGGTACCACGACCTGTGCGGGAGATCCGCTGACGAAACGATCGGCCTGCACCGCCCCTTGCAGTTTTTCGTCGGCGAGATCGGAGCGGAAGATATTCAGGCGGCGGTCGAGCATCATGGGGTTCACGTCCAGAGGTTAGATATTACGGGCCTGATCAATAATCAGATCGCCGAATTTTTCCAGATAAAGCGCACCTGCGACGGTGCGCTTTATCACGACATTGCGCCTGTCCCGCTCATCCCGGGCCCGGTCAACCAGCCCTAGCGCGCCGAGACTGTCGAGCGCGCGGGTGATGACCGGCTTGGTCACGCCCAGCAGGCCGGCGAGGCCGCGCACGGTATGCGGCGGCGGCACAAGATAAATCTGCAGCAGGATGGCCGTCTGACGCAAGGTCAAATCGGGCGCATCGGCCGTGACCTGCGCCATCGAGACGCGATGCCAGAGCCCGAGGGCGGCCGTGGGCGAAAGTTCTGCAGGCAAGCCGATAAACCTTCCAGTCGTTGTCCTATCGTTTTCATGCAACAGCGCGAAAAACTCAAGAACCATCCCCACAAACAGAACCGCCGCACGGCGCAGATCCGAAAGATCGCGCGGCGCGGCGGTAATTGTTGACCCATTTTTGGGCCATATGTCCCCTCTGGACTTGCAAGATGAGATGCAGAAATCGTGCCAGTTTTTCTGCGCCGCACAAGTATATTTTAAATCAGGGACTTAATGGATAAATGACGCGCGCGGCGAAGGCGTTTGCAAGGCGTAAATGGCGATAAAAAGAGGCAGGAACGAACTCAATGCTTAAAAACTGTCTCCCGCCGTGACGGCGGAAGACAGGGGTATTGTGGATCAAATCTCTGCGCCGCGTGCGGCATCGACTGCATCGGCATTCTGCTGCCGATTATAGCGGATCGACGACCAGAGCGAGATACCGATCAGGGTTGCGCCGCCAAGGCCCGTGATGACTTCAGGTATATGCACCATGGTCTGCACATACATGATGACCGACAGGATCAGGATCGCATAAAAGGCGCCGTGCTCCAGATAGCGATATTCGGCAAGCGTTCCTTTCTCGACCAGCATGATCGTCATCGAGCGCACGTACATGGCGCCGATGCCGAGGCCGATGGCGATGATGAACAGGTTCTGCGTCAGCGCAAAGGCACCGATCACGCCATCGAAGGAAAAGCTGGCGTCAAGCACTTCGAGATAAAGAAACGCACCGAAACCGCCCTTTGCTGCGCCTTCCAGCATTTCCTGGCTACGATCGAGAATGCCGCCAACAACTTCTACCAGCAGGAAGGTCAAGAGACCCCAGATCGCCGAATGGAAGAACGTGTTGGCCGCGACCGGGCCGAGTTCCGGGTTGTCGCTGGCGCCGATGATGCGCGAAAAGATCAGCATGACAACAAGCACGAAGGCGATCTCGATGCCCTTGACGGAAGAATAGGTCGCAGCCTTTTCCTCGATCCAGCGCACCCAATGCACGTCCTTTTCATGGTCAAAGAAGAAGTTGAGACCGACCATCATCAGGAAGGTGCCGCCGAAAGCCGCAATCGGCAGATGGGCATCCTGCATGATTTCCGCATAACGTTCCGGCTGGGTTGCCGCCATGACGATGGCCGTCCAGGGACCGACATTGGCGGCGACGACAACGATCAGCAGCGGGAAGACGATACGCATGCCGAAAACGGCAATGAGAATGCCCCATGTCAGGAAGCGGTGCTGCCAGACCGGCGTCATGTCCTTCAGCTTGTTCGCGTTGACGATGGCGTTATCGAAAGAAAGCGAGATTTCCAGCACCGCCAGAACGACGCAGATGAAGAAGATCGTCGCGGTACCGCCAACCGTACCGGTCATTTCCCAGCCAAGATAGCCGCCGAGGATGAGACCGACGATGGTGACGATAAAAGCCCACTTGAAGTAGGAGAGCGTGGTTTTCTGGGCAGCGCTCATGTCCGGTCACCGTTCATTACGAGGACGGTTGCAGACCGACGCGGGGCGTCAGGCCGCACGCAGAAAGCACGCGCGCGAAGCACATTCAGGTTTTTCATAGTTTTTAATCCGCCGGCGAATTTTGCAGGCGGTACCGACATCACGAGAGCGCCGTAAAACTCTCGCCAGAGGGGCCCGGCACCTTTGTTTCCTCTGCCCTTGCGAGACAAATCATCGCAGGGCCCCTTCTTACTCCCTGAAGATCACGCCTTCGTCAAGTCCCGTGATTGCAACCAGAGATCAAACCTGCTCTGCGGCCAGATCTTCGGCGGTTTCGCGACGGCGTTTGAGCGTATTTTCGCGAAAGAAGATGTAAAGGCCCGAAAGAACAATCAGGCCCGCGCCGACCACGATACTTGTCTGGGGCACATCGCCGAAGAACAGCCATCCAAAAATGACCGCCCAGAGCAGCAGCGTATATTGCAGCGGCGCAACCGTTGCAGCATCGGCAAGTTTGAGCGCCCGGTTGACCAGCACATGCGCCGCCATGGCGACGACGCCAAGCAGGCCGAGGAAGGCAAGATCAAAACCGGATTGCACCGGCAGCCATCCCGATGGCGTGACGAGCACGGCGACAATGCCCGCAAGCGCCGCGCCGATGATCTGCCAGAAGGCGAGCACCGTGTCGGGCGTATTGCGCAGCTGGCGGCCGGACAACATCATGAATGCAAAGGCAGCGCTGCCGAGGATAGAAAAGAGTGCAGCGGAGGTGAGGCTTGCCGAGCTCGGCTTGAGCGCGATGAGAACGCCGACAAAACCGATGCCAATGGCCGTCCATCTACGCCAGCCGACCTTTTCTCCGAGCAGAAAAGGGGAGAGCGCCGCCACGTAAATCGGCGCCGCGAGCCAATAGGTCATGACGTCCGCCAGGGGCAGCGCCGCGACCGCGAAATAGAAACAGAAAAGCTCGGCCGTGGAGAAAAAGACGCGCGCCGCCTGAAGGCCGGGCCGCTCGATTTTCACGAGCCCGGAGAGGCCGGCTCTCCAGACGATCGGAACAAGGATGACCAGCGCCGCGGCGCTTCGGATAAGGATCACCTGGCCCTGGCTGTAGGTCGATACGAGCCACTTTCCCATGGCGTCGTTCAACGCGAACAGCAGCATTCCAAGCAGCATCACGGCCACGCCGAGGCCCGTCGGCGAAAGCTTTTTTATCATAGTCGACATGTCAGTTCCGATCTCCCAATGGTTGCATTGGTCGTCCAACCAGCCGTCCTTTGTCAAGTCCAGAACGGACGGGTTTGCACAATTAATAGTACTATTGCGCCGGGGCTTCGGATATCAGGTGAAGATGCGTCGTTCTTCGGCCACGAGTTCCTGGAGAAAATTGACCACTGTGCGGACACGGACCAACTGGCGAGCGGATTCGTGATAAGCTGTCCAATAGGACCGGCTGATGGTGAGATGCGGGATGATCCGTATAAGTTCGGGATATTGGCCCGCGATGTAATTGTGCAGGATGCCGATTCCCGCACCGGATCGTACTGCTTCCGTCTGGCCGGTAGCGCTTGAGATTTCAAAGGCGGCGTCCCAGTCACGCATGATTTCGCCGGTGAAGTTCAGCGAAGGCGAAAAGATCAGGTCCTCCACGTAACCGATCCGCCGGTGGCGTTTCAGTGCCTCGACATCATCAGGCGTTCCGTAGTCAGCCAGATAATTCGCCGAGGCATAGAGGCCGAGTGAATAATCGGTGAGCTTGGAAAACATCAGCCTGCCCTGTTCCGGCCTTTCGATAGTGATGGCGATATCGGCCTCACGTTGCGACAGCGAAAAGGAACGCGGCACCGGAACAAGCTGGATTTTCAGATCGGGATACCGCGCCGTCAGTCTGCCAAGCCTTGGCGCGAGGAAGGATACGCCGAGGCCGTCCGGCGCGCCGATGCGCACCGTTCCCGCAACCGCCGTATCGACGCGACCGAGATTAGCCTGGGCATTCAGCATTTCAGTTTCCATGCGCTCCGCACTCGCAAGAAGCCGCTGACCCTCCTCCGTCAGTTCGCAGCCATTGGTGCTGCGCAGGAAGAGCTGGGTGCCGATGGCGGCTTCCAGCGCGGAAACCCGGCGGCTGAGAGTGGCATGGTTCACACCGAGCTTTCTGGCCGCGGAAAGAAACTGGCCGCTTCGCGCCACGCTCAGGAACAAACGTACATCATCCCAGTTCATGCCACGTTCCTTGTGTCTATTTTTGCACAATTGATGCTTATTTCAGGCGATTGATTTGTGCAAATCGAAAGGCAATGCTGCGCCATCACATTCTGGAGGAACACCATGAAGGAAATCGGTCATTTCATTAATGGCAAACATGTGCCGGGCACCAGCGGCCGCACATCGAATGTCTACAATCCGGCCACGGGCGAAGTTCAGGCTACGGTCGCGCTTGCCAGCGACGCCGAACTGCGCGCGGCTGTCGAAAGCGCCAAGGCGGCACAGCCGAAATGGGCTGCGACCAATCCGCAGCGTCGTGCCCGCGTTTTCTTCAAGTTCGTCGAACTTCTGAACCGAGACATGAACGAGTTGGCGGTGCTGCTCTCCAGCGAGCACGGCAAGACCGTCGAAGATTCCAAGGGCGATATCGTCCGCGGGCTTGAAGTCTGCGAATTCGTCTGCGGCATTCCGCATCTGCAGAAGGGTGAGTTCACCGAAGGCGCGGGCCCGGCCATCGACATGTATTCGATCCGCCAGCCGGTCGGCATCGGCGCAGGCATCACCCCGTTCAACTTCCCCGGCATGATCCCGATGTGGATGTTCGCCCCGGCGATCGCCTGCGGTAACGCCTTCATCCTCAAGCCTTCCGAGCGCGATCCCTCGCTGCCGATCCGCCTCGCGGAACTGATGATCGAAGCCGGCCTTCCGGCCGGCATCCTGAACGTCGTCAACGGCGACAAGGGTGCCGTCGACGCCATCCTCACCGATCCCGATATCGGCGCGGTTTCCTTCGTCGGCTCGACGCCGATCGCCCGTTACGTCTATGGCACCGCTGCCATGAACGGCAAGCGCGCGCAGTGCTTCGGCGGCGCAAAGAACCACATGATCATCATGCCGGACGCCGATCTCGATCAGGCCGTGAACGCGCTGATGGGCGCCGGTTACGGTTCGGCCGGCGAGCGCTGCATGGCTGTTTCCGTTGCAGTTCCTGTCGGCGAAGAGACGGCAAACCGTCTCGTTGAAAAGCTCATTCCGCAAATCGAGGCACTGAAGATCGGTCCTTACACCGATGACAAGGCTGATATGGGCCCGCTCGTCACCAAGGAAGCCCAGACGCGCGTCAAGGGCCTGATCGACAGCGGCGTGGAACAGGGCGCAAAGCTCCTGGTCGACGGCCGCGACTTCAAGCTGCAGGGCTATGAAGACGGCTATTTTGTCGGCGGCTGCCTGTTCGACCACGTCACCCCTGACATGGACATCTACAAGACGGAAATCTTCGGACCGGTTCTGTCGGTCGTTCGTGCCAAGAACTACGAAGAGGCGCTGGAACTGCCGATGAAGCATGAATATGGCAACGGCGTCGCCATCTTCACCCGTGACGGCGATGCAGCCCGCGATTTCGCAAGCCGCGTCAATATCGGCATGATCGGCATCAACGTTCCGATCCCGGTTCCGCTCGCCTACCATTCCTTCGGCGGCTGGAAGGCTTCGAGCTTCGGCGACCTCAACCAGCACGGCACGGATTCGATCAAGTTCTGGACGAAGACCAAGACCATCACCTCGCGCTGGCCGTCTGGCATCAAGTCGGGTGCCGAATTCGTCATGCCGACGATGAAATAAGCCGCAAGCAGGCAATACAAAAAAGCCCCGCTGTTTTGCAGCGGGGCTTTTTTGACTGGAATTCATCCGTGCTGGAAGCAGGGCCTGAGATCAGTTGGTCGGGCCGTCATTAAAGCCCACTTCGTCCACCAGTTCGGATGCCTGCTTGCGATGGGCGGCGATGTCCGTCAGCGGCAACCTGTCCGGATTGATGGGGCCGAAGCCCTTCACCACATCCGATGGCTCGGCGCCGGGCAGCACCGGATATTCGAAGACCTGCCTGGCATAGATTTCCTGTGCCTCGCGCGATGCCAGGAATTCCATGAGTTTCAGGGCATTGTCCTTGTTGGGGGCGTATTTCGTCAGGGCCATGCCGGAAATATTCACATGGGTGCCGCGGTCGCCCGCATTGGGAAAAATGACGCGCACGGAACCCGCCCATTCCTTTTCTTCCGGCTCGCGGTCATTTGTCAGCATCAGGCCGACATAATAGGTGTTGCCAAGGGCAATATCACACTCCCCGGAAAAGATTGATTTCGCCTGGCTGCGGTCGGTTCCATCAGGTTTGCGGGCAAGGTTGTTCTTCAGGCCGGTAAGCCAGGTGCGGGTATAATCGACACCATGATGTGCAATCATTGAGGCGATCAGCGCAATATTATAGGAATGCTGGCCGTCGCGAATGCAGATCTTGCCCTTCCATTTCGGATCCGCCAGTTCCTCATAGGTGATATCCTTCTGGTTCACCCGCTCCTTCGAGGCATAGACAACCCGGCCGCGTGTCGTCAGGCCGAACCATTCGCCCTCGGGATCACGCAGATTGGCGGGGATATCCTTTTCGATGACGGGATCGTTGAGAACAGGCTGCGTGACACCGCCCTCCTTGGCCTCGACCAGACGGGCGATATCGACCGTCAACAGCACATCGGCCGGCGAATTGACGCCTTCTGCCTGGATGCGTTCCACCAGTCCCTTGTCGAGAAAAAGAACATTCGTCTCTATTCCCGTTTCCTTGGTAAAGGCGTCGAGCAGCGGCTGGATCAATTCAGGCTGGCGATAGGAATAGACATTAACCTCTCCCTCTGCCCAGGCTTTGGGTGTGCAGGAAAGGATCATCATCCCTGAAAAAACGGCAGCGGAAAAATATGATTTCAAGCTTGCCATTGTGAATGCCTCCATTACATTCCGATTCTTGACTTGTTTGTTCATGAATCATGAAGGCGGTCAACAAGGCTGTTTGAGAAATCTCGGATGGATGCCAGTTTTTTCGGTTTCTGGAATTGTTCTAAACTGAAAAAGAGACTATATAACTCCACATTGAGAGTTAGGAGACCAGCATGCGCTTGACCAAACAGACCAACTATGCCGTGCGCATGTTGATGTACTGCGCCGCAAATGAAGGCCATCTGAGCCGCATTCCGGAGATTGCCAAGGCCTATGGCGTTTCCGAGCTGTTCCTGTTCAAGATCCTCCAGCCGCTCAACAAGGCCGGCCTGGTGGAAACAGTTCGCGGCCGCAATGGCGGCGTGCGGCTTGGCAAGCCTGCCGAAAAGATCAGTCTGTTCGATGTGGTCAGGGTCACCGAAGACAGCTTCGCCATGGCGGAATGTTTCGAGGACGGCGCCGTCGAATGTCCTCTTGTTGACAGCTGCGGCCTGAACTCTGCGCTGCGCAAGGCGCTCAACGCCTTCTTCGACGTGCTGGCCGAATATTCGATCGACGATCTCGTCAAGGCTCGGCCGCAGATCAACTTTCTGCTTGGCCTCGACACCACGATGCCGAAGGTCGCTGCCCTTCCGGCTGCATGATCGTCTTATTGCTTCCCTGGCGATTACACCATAGCCCGTGCCCATGAGGTCACGGGCTTTTCTTTAAGGAAGCCGCGCGAGACAGAATATTTTTGATCCCGCGTGTTGACCTCGCGAACGGAAGCGGCGCATTTGGTCGCGAGCTTTTTCAAGCAACCAATCAGCGTCGCAATGATCATCAAGCCTGAATTCCATACATTTGCGCTTACCGCGCTCATCGGCAGCATAGGTGCGCTGCTCGCCAGCCTCATCGATATCCCGGCACCCTTTCTATCCGGCCCGGCACTTGCGGTGACGATCTCTGGACTGGCAGGCCTCAGGCTTGGCATTCCCGCCTTCATCCGCAATGCCTGTTTCGTCGTTGTCGGCATTTCGATGGGAACGAGCGTGACGCCCTCCGTGATAGACGCTGCGAAGACCTGGCCGGTGAGCTTTGTCGTCGTCCTCGTCGCTGTCGTCATCATGCTCTATGTCGCTTACTGGATACTGCATTACGGTTTCGGTTACGACCGGACCACGGCAATGCTCGGCGCTTCCCCCGGCCACCTCAGCTATATCATCAGCCTCGGGGCCGAGACGAAAAGCGACCTCGCAACCGTCAGCATCGTGCAAAGCGTCAGGGTACTTGCGCTCACTCTTTCCGTACCGCTGATCGTGGAATATTTCGATCTTGTCAGCACCGAACCGCTCCTCACCAAACCGCCGATGGATCTCCTCACCTTGGGACTGACCATCGTCGCTTCCCTGCTGACCGGCTGGCTTTTCCTGCGCTGGAAGTTTCCTGCTGCCCTGCTGCTCGGCGGCGTCGCGATCTCCATTGGCACGCATATTACCGGCCTCACTGAAGGCGGCGTCCCGACCTGGCTCAGCCTTCCAGTGTATGTGCTGATCGGCTGCCTGATCGGGACACGGTTTTCGAATGTCTCGCTGATGGAGGTGCGCAAGGGCTTTGTAGCGGGCTTTGTCGTCACCATCGCCGTCATGGTGATCGCCGGCAGTATTGCCTGGATGATTTCCCACGTGACCGGCGTTCCGCTCAATGCGGTAATGATCGCCTATTCACCGGGCGGCCTCGAAACCATGGCTGCGATGGCGGTCATGATGCACGCAGATACCGCCTATGTCGGCTCGCATCACGTCATCAGGCTTCTGTTCCTGTCGGTTCTTATGCCGCTCGTCATGGGAAAGGATGCCCGAAAACGAGACGGCGAAACCTGACATCTGCCGGAAAAATGCTGGCAGCATTGCAACCTTTTTCTCTCCGGCACGTTCAGGCTTAGCCGCAATTGCGGGCGGCGACCTTTCGCCTGCTCGGCAGGCTGACCCATCGGAGGACCATTCATGAACCGCTTGATGACGTTGACGGGCGCCGGACTTGCGCTTGCCTTTTCTGTTTCGATCGCTCAGGCGCAAGTGGTCGTGTCGTCGAAAATCGACACGGAGGGTGGCGTTCTCGGCAACATCATTCTCGCCGTTCTCAGCAAGAACAATATCGAGACGACGGATCGCATTCAGCTCGGCGCAACGCCAGTCGTCAGAAAGGCGATTACCGCGGGCGAGATCGACATCTACCCCGAATATACCGGCAACGCCGCCTTCTTTTTCTCCAAGGCGGATGACCCTCTCTGGAAGGACGCTGCCAAGGCCTACCAGGAAGCAAAGACGCTCGACTATGACGCCAACAAGATCGTCTGGCTGACGCCCTCCCCGGCCAACAATACCTGGGCAATCGCGCTGCGAAAGGATGTTGCGGACAAAAACAAGCTGAAGACGCTCTCCGATTTCGGCAAATATGTTGCCGACGGCGGTGAAGTGGTTCTTGCCGCTTCTTCCGAGTTCGTCAACTCCGCTGCTGCCCTGCCGGCGTTTCAGACCACTTACGGCTTCACCATGAAGCCGGACCAGTTGATCACGCTGTCCGGCGGCGATACGGCCGCTACCATCGCAGCCGCAGCCAACCAGACCAACAACGCCAATGCTGCCATGGTCTACGGCACGGATGGCGGCATCGCCCCGTCCGGTCTCGTGGTGCTGGAGGACGACAAACACGTGCAGCCTGTCTATCAGCCGGCGCCCATCATTCGCGAAGAAGTCCTGAAAAAGCATCCGAATATCGAGGAACTTTTGAAACCCGTGTTTGAAAAGCTCGATCTGGCGACCCTGCAGGAGCTTAACGCCCGTGTGCAGGTGGGCGGCGAGCAGGCAAAAACCGTCGCGCTCGACTTCCTGACCAAGAACGGCTTCGTCAAGTAATAGTCTGTGGTTCCGGGCGACGGGTCGGGAAAAATTCGTTCTTCCGGCCTTCGCCTGATCGATGAGACAGGGGAGCGGGATTTTGACGAAATGGCCTGACAAGGTGGGGGTGGTGATTTCATGCCTGCTTCTCTATGCCCTTCTCGTGGCGCCCTTCATGACATTCCGTGCGAACCGGATCGTTCAGGGTGAGACACGAACGGTTTTCGAAGCCCTCCCGGCTTCGGCTGCCGCCATTATCACCACCGTCGTTCTTCTTGCCGCTTTCATCGCGTTCTTTCGCTTTTCCGCCCGCCTCAAGCTCACGATTGCGCTGGTCGGGCTTGCGGTACTGGCGGTTTTCGTCGGTCAGGCTGCCTCTTTCCTGACACCGGAGGGCAATAGTTTTGCCCGCGTCTCGCCTGCCAGTGGTTTCTGGCTGATTTTTGCCGGGCTGGCCCTGCTTGCTACGGATTGTATAGCCCGTCTCAGGCCCAGGCCGGTCGTTCGGATTTTGCTGTTGCTGCTGGCGGCGGCTGCACTTGCGGCCGTGCTGACAAGCGGTCTCTGGAACGATCTCTCGATCATCAGGGAATATACCGGGAGAGCCGACACATTCTGGACCGAGGCACTGCGGCACGTGCAGCTCGCCATCGGCTCGCTCGTTGCGGCGACGCTCGTGGGCATTCCGCTCGGCCTCCTCTGCTACAAGGTGGAGCGGCTGCGGGCGGGCGTGCTGAACACCCTCAACATCGTCCAGACCATACCCTCCATCGCTCTTTTCGGTTTGC
This sequence comes from Agrobacterium sp. InxBP2, assembly GCF_026191755.1. NCBI lineage: Bacteria > Pseudomonadati > Pseudomonadota > Alphaproteobacteria > Hyphomicrobiales > Rhizobiaceae > Agrobacterium > Agrobacterium sp. InxBP2. The sequence continues at coordinate 139,462 of NZ_JAINDY010000030.1, read as the reverse complement.
TGATCGCACCGCTTGGATGGATCGCAGCGACGGTGCCGGGCGCGGCAAAGATCGGCATCGCCGGCATAGGCATGGCGCCCGCCTTCGTGGCGCTATTTCTCTATTCGCTGCTACCGGTGGTTTCCAACACGGTGGTTGGCCTTTCCGGCGTTTCGCGAGCAGTCCGGGAGGCGGCGCGCGGACTCGGCATGACTTCGACGCAAAGCCTGCTGCGGGTGGAGTTTCCGCTCGCCATGCCGGTCATCCTCACCGGCATCCGCATCGTGCTGGTGCAGAATATCGGGCTCGCGACGATCGCGGCGCTGATTGGCGGCGGTGGTTTTGGCGTTTTCGTCTTCCAAGGCATCGGGCAGACGGCGATGGACCTCGTGCTGCTGGGTACCGTGCCGACCGTTCTCCTCGGCTTTGCGGCTGCAATCATGCTTGACGCCCTCATCGACAGCAATCTCTTCAGCGCAGGCGGAAGGCAAAAGGCATGATCGAGATCGACACCATCACGAAGCGATATGGCGATACGACCGTTGTGGACCAGGTGTCACTAACGGTCGCGCCGCGCACCGTCACCGTCATCGTCGGCACGTCGGGGTCGGGAAAAACCACCCTGCTGCGCATGATAAACCGGCTGGTGGAGCCAACTTCCGGCGCAATCCGAATAGACGGAAAAGATGCCAGCGCGATACCCGGATTCAGGCTTCGCCGCCAGATAGGCTATGCAATTCAGGGCCATGGCCTGTTTCCGCATCGAACGGTGGCGGAGAATATCGCGACCGTGCCGCAGCTGATCGGCTGGGACCGCAAACGCATCGCTGCGAAGATCGATGCGCTGATGCACCTCTTCCAACTCGAACCTGCGCTTTATGCCGAGCGTTTCCCGCATGAACTTTCCGGAGGCCAGCAGCAGCGTGTCGGCGTGGCGCGGGCGCTGGCCGCTGAACCGAACATTCTCCTCATGGACGAGCCATTCGGCGCTCTCGATCCGGTTATCCGGGCCAAGGCCCAGAAAGACCTCATCGATATACAGAAGAAGCTTGGCGTGACCATCGTTCTCGTCACGCACGACATGGACGAGGCTTTTCATCTGGCTGATCGTATCGCAGTCATGGACGGGGGACGTATCGTGCAGGACTGTCCGCCGGCAGAACTGGTGCTGAAACCCGCGAATGACTTCGTGCGCACCATGATCGGGGAAAACGAACGCGCGCTGAAACTGCTCTCGGTCCTCTCGGTTGCCGATGTCGTGGAGCCGGGAAGCGCCGAGGGCGAGCCGCTAAGCGAACATACAAGCCAGCGCGACGCGCTTTCGGCCATGTTATGGGCGGGCCGCGATGTCCTGCCAGTGATAAAAGACAGCGGACAGCCCGCGGGCCTGGTGCGGCGTGACGTTCTCCTCCAGCGCGCCGCCGGAAACCGATGAGAAAAGCCGCTTCTTTCTTCGCCCTGGGATTTCTGGTGCTGGCGCTGATGGCGTTTCTTGCCTCGCCCCAGAGCTTCTCGCCCCTGTTCAGCCCCCTTGTGCAGGCCAATGCGCCAGCCATCTACACGCAGGCCAATCTGCTTTCCCTCACCCTTTCGCATCTCGCCACTGTCGCTATCGCAACGGGGCTTGCCACGATGATGGCGGGTGCGCTCGCCATTCTCGTAACCCGGCCCTTCGGAAGGGATTTCCTTCCGCTCTCCCGCAGCATCGTCAATATCGGCCAGACCTTTCCCCCTGTGGCGGTTCTGGCGCTTGCGGTGCCGATAATCGGTTTTGGCGAAAAACCCACTCTGATCGCGCTGTTTCTTTATGCCCTGCTGCCTGTCTTCGAAAATACGCTGACCGGACTTACCACCCTTCCGCCAGCAGTGGTGGATGCCGCAAGAGGCAGCGGCATGACCGGCTGGCAACGGCTCGTAAAAGTGGAGCTGCCGCTCGCCCTGCCGGCCATCCTCGCCGGGATCCGACTTTCGGCGGTCATCAGCCTTTCCACCGCCACCATCGGCTCAACGGTTGCCGCAAGGACGCTTGGGGAAGTTATCATCGCCGGCCTGCAATCCAACAATCTCGCTTTCATCCTTCAGGGCGGGCTTATCGTTGCGGCACTGGCGATCCTGATCCACACCGGCTTTTCCGCCCTGGAAAGAACCGCGGCCCGCAGAACCGGGTAATGAACAGGACATGCATCACATTTTATATTCCCGGCGTTCGCCGCACATGGTAGGGGCAGACCGTCGAAACAGAAATTTCAGAGGTTCGGGTGACACAGGCAATCGTCGTGATGGGAGTGAGCGGTTCTGGCAAGTCCACGGTCGCGGAAGGTCTGGCGGAGAAACTGGGCATTGCCTTTATTGAGGGCGATAAACTCCACCCCAAATCCAATGTCGACAAGATGTCAGAGGGTATTCCCCTTACGGATGAAGACCGCTGGCCCTGGCTCGATCTCGTCGGCGCGGAACTTCGCAAAGGCAGCGAAAGCAACGGTGTCGTCGTTTCCTGCTCAGCGCTCAAGAAAATCTATCGCGACCGCCTCCGCCGGGCCACAGGCGGCCCGCTGGCTTTCGTCTATCTGGATGGCAGCCTGGAGCTGCTTAGCCGCCGGATGGGCGAGCGCAAGGGCCATTTCATGCCGCTCTCGCTGCTTCAGACCCAGCTTGCCACGCTGGAAGTACCAACGGGAGAGCCCGGCGTCGTGGCTGTCAGCATCGATACGACCCCGGAAGAGATCGTTTCGAACGCGCTTTCCGCTTTGAAAACGGTCGTGTTTTAAAGCCCGAGCCTGTCTCTCAGGCCATACCACCAGGCGCCAAGTACGGTCAGCGGAACGCGGAACGTCTTGCCACCCGGGAAGGGATAGTTCGGCAAGGAGCTCCAGATATCGAAACGTTCGGCGTGGCCTGCAACGGCCTCGCCCAATATCTTGCCGAGCAGATGCGTGGTCGTTACCCCGTGACCGCTGTCGCCATGGGAAAAGTAGATATTGTCCGACAGTTTGCCGATGTGCGGAATACGCGTCAGGGTCAAGGCGAAGTTGCCGCTCCAGGCATACTCAATCTTTATCTTTTCCAGCTGCGGGAAGGTCTTCAGCATGTTCGGGCGGATCACGCCTGTCAGGTCGGCCGGATCGCTGCCGCCATAACCGATACCTCCGCCGTAAAGCAGACGGTTGTCCGAGGTGCGACGGTAATAATCGAGAATGTAATTGGCATCTTCGACGCAGTAATTGGCGGGCAGAAGCGCCTCAATCAGATCGGCGTTAAGGGGCTCCGTTGCCATGACCTGGCTCGAGACCGGCATCATCCGTTCGCCGATTTCCGGCAGCAATTTGCCGAGATAAGCATTGCCGCAAACGAGAATATATTTCGCCCTCACGCTGCCCGTTGCCGTCCGCACGACGGGGTTTTCCCCCTGCTCTACCGCAATGACCCGCGAATTTTCGAATATCCGAGCGCCCAGGCTTTCGGCAGCCGCCGCCTCGCCCTGCACGAGATTAAGAGGATGGATATGGCCGCCGAAACGATCGATCATGCCACCGGCGTAACGATCGGTCTTCACGTAGCGGCCGACATTCGCTCCGGAGACCATTTCCAGGCCGCCATGACCATGTTTTTCCCAATGGACCTTGTGTGCCTCCATTTCGCGAATCTGTTTTGACGTGAAGGCGGCGAAGAAACCGCCGTCGACCAGATCGCAGTCGATGGCATATTTGGCGATGCGGTTGCGGATGATCGCGCCGCCTTCAAGCGACATCTCCCCAAGCTTCACCGCCTTGTCATGCCCATAGCGGCCGGCGATGGTTTCGAGATCCCGGCTGTAACCGTTGACGATCTGCCCGCCGTTGCGCCCCGACGCGCCGAAGCCGACCCGCACGCCTTCCAGCACAATGACCGCGTAGCCACGTTCACTGAGTTCAAGGGCGGCGGAAATGCCGGTGAAACCGCCGCCGATCACGCAGACGTCGGCTTCCAGCGCGCCCTCAAGCGTCGGCCGCACAGTTTTGACATTAGCGGAGGCCGCATACCATGACGATGTGTGGCCGGGATTGGGAACGTTGGTGACCTCAACCATTTCACACCGTCCTGATATAGGCGTCATATTCGACGTCGGTTACACGCAGGGAGAATTCGGAAAGCTCCTGCTGTTTGCAGGCGGAAAACAGCGTACGGTATTTTTGGCCAAGCGTCGCATAGGCGAAGCTGGAGCGCGTGAAGCGTTGCAGCGCATAGTCCCAGTTGGTGGGCAGCGGCTCATGGTTGATCGCGTGACTGTCGCCGGAAATCGCGCCGCCGGGCTGGCGCTTCTCCTTCATGCCGGCGAGCGCGGCGCTCAGTATCATCGCGAGAACCAGATAGGGGTTGGTGTCGGCGCCGGCGACGCGGTGTTCGATACGCGTCGCCGCCTTGCTGGCAACAATGACGCGCACCGCTGCTGAGCGGTTATCGATACCCCAGGAGGCATAGGTCGGCGCATGTTCGCTCGGTGTGAGGCGGCGATAGGAATTGGCATGAGGTGCAAAGATCGCCATGCTCTCTCCCATGTTTTCAAGGAGGCCGCCGACCGAATGCAGCAGCGCATCCGAAGGGCCGTTTTCTCCCGCGTAGATATTCCTGCCATCCCTGTCGAGAACGGAGAAATGCACATGCATGCCATTGCCTGCCTGCAGCCCATAGGGCTTGGCCATGAAGGTGGCGTCGAGGTCATGCCGACGCGCCACTCCTTTAACGATACGCTTTAGAAAAACGGCAAAATCGGCAGCCTGCAACGCGTCAGGCACGTGATTGAGGTTGATCTCATATTGGCCGGGACCATTTTCCCGCAGCGTCGTATCGGCAAGCACGCCCTGCGCGCGGCACGCTGTCGCGATGTCGTGGAAAACATCTTCGAAATCCTGCAACTCTGAAATCGACAGGACCTGCGTCTGGCCCGTATGCCACCGGCCCTCGCGGCTGTGCGGCGGACGCACGGGATCGAGCGCCGAACGAACGGGATCGATCAGGTAAAACTCGAGTTCAGTGGCCACGACAGGGGTCAAACCCGCTTTTTTATAAGCATTGAGAACCTGCGCCAGAACATGGCGCGGATCGCCGTAAAAACCGGTTCCATCCGGATTCTTCATGGCGAGCAAAACCTGCGCCGTCGGCCGGCCGAGCCATGTCACCCGCGACAGTGTGCCGGGAACGGGAAAGCAGAAGCCGTCCGGATCACCCGTGCCCTCCGCGAGGCCCGCAGCGTGGACATCACGGCCCCAGATATCCAGCGCATAAACGGAACGGGGAATGGCCATCCCCTTTTCAAGCACGTCGATTGCCCGTTCGCGCGGAATCCATTTGCCGCGCGGCACGCCGTTGGCATCTATGACAAAGGCTTCGAGTATTTCGATATCGGGGTTATCGACGAAAAATTTCTTTGCGTTTTCAATATCATCCATCATGCACCAGCAAGCCGTTTCCATCTCTGATCATGCGCAGCAATCTTCGCTAGCGAAAATCATCCTGCTGCTGATAGATGAGAAACCTCGCCACCATGATGACGTCTGCCCCTTTTCCCCTTTGCATGGGACCATGTTACGTGGCCTGCTACCATAAGGCCAGCGGATTTCGTTCTCAGGGATTGAACCTTCCCGGGCGATACGCGTCAATCGCGATAACAGGCGTTTCGCCCAGCATCGTTTCAGCCAGAACACGACCGGTAATGGGCCCGAGCGTCAGCCCGTGATGGGCGTGGCCGAAGGCAAACCATAAAGTCCGGTGACGTGGCGCCTTGCCGATTATCGGCATCATATCCGGCGTGCAGGGCCGGGCACCCATCCACGGTTCCGCATCCAGCCGGCCGCCAAGAGGAAAGACGGTCCGCGCCACCCGCTCCGCCCGTTCAATCTGCACGGGCGATTTCGGCGCATCGCGTTCGGCAAATTCCGCCCCCGTCGTCAGCCGGATACCTTTTCGCATCGGCGCAAGGAAATATCCCCGCTCGGCATCGATCAGCCAGTTATTGAGCTTAGTGCCTTCCTGCGGCGCGTAATGCATGTGATAACCGCGCTTCACGCCGAGCGGAAAACGGTAGCCCAGTCGCTCGGTGACGGTATCCGCCCAGGGGCCTAACGCCACGACGGCATGTTCGGCCTCGACTGCGCCGGTTTCGGTGCGCACCGTCCAACCGCTTGCCGTCTGACTGAGGGTGGACGCATCGCCCCTTGACACGCGTCCACCGAGGCTCTCGAACAGCCGGACATAAGCGAGCGTCAGCGCATGCGGATCGAGCACCGACCAGGGATCGTTCCATTTCAGGCCGCCGACGAAATCATGGCTCAGATGCGGTTCGGCAGCGGCAAGTTCCTCAGCGTCAAGTTTCGTATGGGAAATGCCATGGTCTCGCGCCAGACGTTCGGCAAAGGCAAAATCAGCGTCCCGCCGTGCGGCTGTCCGGTAGGCTTCCATCCAGCCATTCTTGACGATCAGGTCACCGGCTTTGGCCTCCTCGATCAGGATGTTGTGCTCGGATACCGAGTGCTCGATCAGCGGTGCATAGGCCCGGGCAATTGCCGCATGGCGCGCGGCTGCGGAATTATACCAGTAGCGGCCCAAAAAAGGCGCGATCTTGGGCAGAGCTGAGAGGTGATAACGGGCATCGATGCTGTTATTCAGGGAATAGCGCAGCAGCAGGGCGATATCCTGCGGAAAGGCATAGGGCACCACACCTTCTCTCTGGATCAACCCGGCATTGCCGAAAGAGGTTTCCTCACCCGGTCCGCGCCGGTCGACCAGCACCACCGACCTGCCCCTGCGGGCCAGCTGCAAGGCGGTGGAAACCCCAATGATCCCCGCCCCCAAAACGATCACATCCACTACCATGGCAATCAATCCGTCTTTGCGTCACATACCCAGCAACATGGGTCGGCATTTTTCGCGAAGCAACAGAAAAATCATTGCCTTAACAGAAACACCACGCGGCCTACTGGCTAATCGCCTTCGTTTTCACGGCCTCGATGTGGAAGGCAGCCGCCAAGAGCGCCCGGGTATAGTCCTGCTGTGGACTGGCGAAGATTTCCGCCGCCGGGCCGCTCTCCACCACCTTGCCGTGACGCATGACGATCAGGTCGTTGGCAAGTGCCTTCACCACCTTCAAGTCGTGGCTGATGAAGAGATAAGCGAGTTCATGCTTTGCCTGGAGATCACGCAAGAGATCGACCACCTGCGCCTGCACACTCATGTCGAGTGCCGATGTCGGCTCGTCCAGCATGACAAAACGGGGTTTAAGCACCATGGCACGGGCAATGGCGATGCGCTGGCGCTGGCCGCCGGAAAATTCATGCGGATATCGCCAGCGGGTGGCCGGATCGAGACCGACCTCTTCCAGCGCGGTGGCGACGCGCGTATCGCGTTCGTCGGCAGACAGCGACCGCTCATGCACCTTCAAGCCCTCGGCGACGATCTCACCCACCGACATGCGCGGGCTGAGTGAACCATAGGGGTCCTGAAACACGACCTGCAGCCGGTTCCTGAGCGGCTTCATCATCTCATAGGAATAGTGGTCGATCGACTGGCCGATGAAGCTGATACGTCCTTCAGATGCGATCAACCTGGAGAGCGCGAGACCAAGGGTTGTCTTTCCGGACCCGGATTCCCCGACCACACCCACCGTCTGGCCGGCACGCAGCGTGATATCGATACCGTCCACCGCCTTCACATGGTCGACAACGCGACGCATCAGCCCCGCCTTGATGGGAAACCAGACCTTGATATCGTCGCCCTGCATGACCACAGGCTTACTGCTGTCGGAAACCGGTGGCTCGCCCTTGGGCTCCGCCGCCAGCAGGTGGCGTGTATAGGCATGCTGCGGATCGTTGAAAACCTGTTCGACGGTCCCGGTTTCTACGATCTTCCCCTTCGTCATGACGCAGACGCGGTCGGCAAATTTACGGACGATGCCGAGGTCATGGGTGATGAACAGCATGGACATGCCGTGTTGCTTTTTCAGATCACCGAGGAGTTCAAGAATCTGGGCCTGAACCGTCACGTCCAACGCCGTCGTCGGCTCGTCGGCAATCAGCAGTTTCGGCCGGTTTGCCAGCGCCATGGCGATCATCACACGCTGTCGCTGGCCGCCGGACAATTCGTGCGGATAGGCTTTCAGGCGTTTTTCCGGTTCACGGATACCGACCTGGCGCAGAAGCTCCAGTGTGCGTTCACGCGCCTCGCTCCCCGTGATTGCCTGATGCAGCTCAAGAATCTCTCCGATCTGTCGCTCGATGGTGTGAAGCGGATTGAGCGAGGTCATCGGCTCCTGGAAGATCATGGTGATGTCGTTGCCGCGCACCGCACGTAGCGAGCGCTCCGGCAATGTCAGCATGTCCTTACCATCAAACAGGATTTGTCCCGAGGGGTGGCTTGCTGCCGGATAGGGCAGCAGTTTCAAGATGGAATTGGCCGTCACCGACTTGCCAGAGCCGGATTCGCCGACAAGGGCAACGACTTCGCCCGACATCAGATCAAAAGACACGTGATCGACTGCAACACTTGTCGCGCCGCCCTGGTGGAAGGCGACAGAGAGATCACGAACGGAGAGCAGCGGCTGGATATTTGTTTCCGTCATGGCGATCACCGGAACGTCTTGCGTGGATCGAAGGCGTCGCGAACGGCCTCGCCGATGAAAATAAGGAGCGACAGCATGATGGACATCGTGAAGAAGGCTGTGAGACCGAGCCAGGGCGCCTGAAGGTTGTTCTTGCCCTGCGCAATCATCTCGCCCAGCGACGGCGATCCCGGCGGCATGCCGAAACCGAGAAAATCGAGCGAGGTGAGTGTCGTGATCGACCCTGAGAGAATGAAGGGCAGGAAGGTCAGCGTCGCCACCATGGCATTGGGCAGAAGGTGTCTGAACATGATCGTCCAGTTGCCGACGCCAAGTGCGCGGGCGGCACGGACATATTCGAAGTTTCTGGCACGCAGGAATTCGGCGCGGACAATACCGACGAAGCCGACCCATGAGAAGAGCAGCATGATCCCAAGCAACACGAAGAAGCCGGGCGGCAGAATGGCCGCAATGATGAGCAGGATGTAGAGCACCGGCATGGACGACCAGATTTCGATGAAACGCTGCAAAAGCAGGTCCGTCCAGCCGCCGAAATAGCCCTGAATGGCGCCGGCGGTGACGCCGACAATGGCGGAAGCAATGGTCAGCGTCAGGCCGAACAGCACGGAGATGCGGAAGCCGTAGATCATCCGCGCCGTGACGTCGCGGGCCTGATTGTCGGTGCCGAGCCAGTTCAGATTGCCAAGCGTGCAGCCGGGATCGGCATCGCCCTGCGGATAGGCCGAGCAGCGCTCCTTTTTATCCATCAGCCAGAAAGGTGCCGTGGGCGCGGAATGCGGAATATTGGAATTGACCGTCTGGTAGGAGTAGCGGATCGGTGGCCAGATCATCCAGCCATTGGCGTTGATCTCGTCCTGAATGAAAGAGGATTTGTAGTCGGTCTGGGCCAGGAACCCGCCGAATTTCTCCTCCGGATAATCCACCATGACCGGCACCAGCAGCTCGCCCTTGTAGGAGGCGAGGATGGGTTTGTCATTGGCGATAAATTCCGCCATCAGGCTCAGGAAAAACAGGATCAGGAACAGCCAGAATGACCAGTATCCACGGCGGTTTGCCTTGAAATTCTGCCAGCGGCGCTTGGTCGTCGGCGAAAACCACGGGCGCTTGGGATTTACCAGCGTCTCGGTTCCTGCAGGATGAGCGAGCGACATCACACGTCCCTCCGCTCGAAGTCGATACGCGGATCGATCCATGTGTAGATGAGGTCAGAGAGCAGGCCGACGACAAGGCCCATCAGCGAGAAGATGAACAGTGTGCCGAAGACGATCGGGTAATCCCGGTTGACGACCGAGAGATAACCGAGGCGGCCGAGACCATCCAGCGAGAAGATATTCTCGATGAGCAGCGATCCGGTGAAGAAGGCCGAGATGAAAGCACCCGGAAAGCCGGCGATCACGATCAGCATCGCGTTGCGGAAAACATGCCCATAAAGGACCTTGCGCTCGGTGAGACCCTTGGCGCGGGCAGTGATGACATATTGCTTCTTGATCTCGTCGATGAAGGAATTTTTGGTCAAAAGCGTCGTTGTCGCAAAGGCGGAGAGCGACAGCGCGATCAACGGCAGGGTAAGATGCCAGAAATAGTCGATGATCTTCTGCCACCAGTTCAGCTGGTCAAAATTGTCCGAGACCAAGCCGCGCAGCGGAAACCAGTCGAAGAACGAACCGCCGGCGAAAAGCACGATGAGCAGGATGCCGAACAGGAAGCTTGGCACCGCGTAACCGATGATGATGATGCCTGAGGTCCAGACATCGAAGGTCGAGCCATCGGAAACGGCCTTCCTGATGCCGAGCGGAATGGAAATCACATAGGATATGATGAGAATCCAGAAACCGAGCGAGGCTGAGACCGGCAGCTTGTCAATGATGAGATCGATGACCGACGAATTGCGGAAGAAGCTGTCGCCGAAGTCGAAGCGAATGTAATTCCATATCATTTCAAGGAACCGGGTGAGCGGCGGTTTGTCAAAACCGAACTGCTTTTCGAGCTTCTTGATCAGCTCCGGATCGAGCCCCTGTGCACCGCGATATTTCGAACCGCTTTCATCGAAGCCGCCTGATTGCCCCATGAGATCGCCGCCGCCCGAGAGCCGGTCGGAGGCGCTGTCGCCCTGACCCGTCAGCTGCGCGACGACCTGTTCCACCGGCCCACCCGGGGCGAACTGGATGACAAGAAACGAAATGCCCATGATGCCGATGATGGTCGGGATCATCAGCGCCAGACGTCTGAGGATATAGGCGCCCATCAGCCTCTTCCCCCAGCCGTTCGGTCAGCGATTTTCGTCTCGGTCAAGCCCGGTCCTTTCCTCAAAGCGGCGTCACGCGCATTTCAAGCGATTCGTCTCGGCCTATGTGAATCAAGCCTTGATCGCGAAAGCAAGGCCGGCGTCATTTTCCGGCCTGGCTGGACCACCAGGCTTCAGGAAAACCGATGCCATATTCGGGCAGGTTTTCCGGGCGGACAATCGTGTTCCAATAGGCGATGAACAGCTCGCCGCGGTAGAATTGCGGAATGACATAGCTGTTGGCGAGCAGCACGCGGTCGAGCGCGCGGGCAGCAGCGACCTGCTCATCGCGATTGGGCGCAAAAATGACTTTGCGCACCAAAGCATCGACGGCCGGATTCTTGATGCCGGCGAGGTTGTTCGATCCCTGACGATCAGCAGCCGCCGAACCCCAGTAATCGGCTTGCTCGTTGCCCGGATTGGCCGACGTCGCCCAGAGCTTGACGATAATGTCGTAATCGAAGCTGCGGGTGCGGTTGGTGAATTGCGAGGCATCGACCGTGCGGATGGTCGCGTTGATGCCGATTTTCTTCAGACTCTGGACATAAGGAAGTATCGTTCGTTCCATGCCGGCGGAATCAATCAGGAATTCCATATCGAGTTGCTGGCCGGTTTTCGCATTGACCATGCGATTGCCGCGCAGTTCATATCCCGCCTCCTTCATCAGCCTGACGGCTTCGCGCAGATTGTCGCGTTGCTTGGCCGGATCGCCCGCCACGGGATTCTTGTATTCCGTCGTGAAGACCTCAGGCGGGACCTGATCCTTGAGCTCCTGAAGCAGTTCCAGTTCGCGACCCGTCGGCAGGCCTGACGAAGCCAGTTCGCTGCCCATGAAGAAGCTGTTGATACGCTGGAACTGACCGTAAGCCAGCGTGCGGTTGAGTTCCTCAAAATCGAAAGCATAGTTCAGCGCCTTGCGCAGTTTCGGGTTCTGGAACTTTTCCCGCCGCATGTTCGGCACAAAGGCCTGCATGATGCCGACGGAACGGTAGATGTTCGGCAGCTCCTCCTTCTTCACCCGGCCGTCTTTGACAGCGGGAAAATCATAACCCGTGACCCAGCGGCTGGAGGAAGCCTCCCGCGCGAAATCGATCGTGCCCGATTTAAACGCCTGGAATTCCACGTCCTGATCGGCAAAAAAGGTGTATGCGATGGTTTTGAAGTTGTTCATCCCGACATTTACGTTGACGTCCTTGCCCCAATAATCGTCACGGCGTTCATAAGTGATGGTCGATCCAGGGGCGACGGCAGCGATCTTGTAGGGGCCGGAACCCATCACAGGCTCCAGCGTGCCGCGCGATATGTCACGCGGTTTGCCGTCCGGGCCCGCGCCCTCCCACCAGTGCTTGGGAACGATCAGCAATTGACCGACGATCTGCGGCAGCTCGCGATTGTTCTTTTCATCGAAGGTGAAGGTGATGTCCCTGTCGCCGCTCACCTCCGCCTTGGTGACGTGGGTGTAATAGGTCGCAAGCTGCGGGCTCAGGTCCTTGGCTTTTTCGAAGCTGAAAACGACATCCTCAGGCGTCACAGGCTTACCATCCGCCCACTTGGCCTCCTGACGCAGGCGGAACGTCGCTTTGGAGATATCGTCGGGATAGCTGACGCCTTCCGCCAGCAAACCATAGGAGGCCGACAGTTCCTCTTCCGTCGATTTCATCAGCGTATCGAAGACGAGCGAAAGGCCCGTCGCCGCCTCGCCCTTCGCCAGCAGCGGGTTCAGCGTATCGAAGGTGCCCGATGTGGAGAGGCGCAACGTGCCGCCTTTTGGTGCATTGGTGTTTACATAATCGAAATGGTCAAATCCATCGGGATGCTTCAGCTCCCCGACCGTCGAAATCCCCTTTCGCCAGACATCGCCCGACTGGGCGGAAGCCGCCGCCGGCATCAGAAGGGCGGACGCCATAAGGGCGATAAGAAGTCGGGATTTCAGTGGTGCCAATATCATCGGGTCAATGTCCCTGTTTTTGTGCCTGTTGCGGAGAGCATAAAAGAAACATTGGCAAAAAACAGATGCGCTGTCTCACAAGCTCTTTATCAGCGTCGTTATCCCGCCCTGAAGGGCAACACGAAACACGGTTTTAACAAAATCCCGTTCCAGTTTATTCTTGGGGCAAGAGAATCAACTGATCGGACGGGCACGGCTATATGACGGCGGGATCATCGAGAATTTTCAAGGCGACCATGCTGGCGATGTCGGTCGTCTCGTCGCTGCAGTTGCAGATCGAAACCGCGTCAGCCGAAGACAGGCCCGCAAAAGAAGTGTTCGGCCACATGGCGCTGCCTTCCGCCGCCGCATCGCAGCCGATCGGCTCCTATGCCAAGGGTTGCCAGTCCGGCGCAGTCGCCATGCCAACGGATGGTCCCGGCTGGCAGGCCATGCGCCTTTCGCGCAACCGGCGCTGGGGCCAGCCGCAGTTGATTTCCTTCCTTGAGCAATTTTCGCAGGACGCCCAGAAAATCGGCTGGCCGGGCCTGCTGCTTGGCGACATTTCCCAGCCGCGCGGCGGTCCGATGCTGACAGGCCATGCCTCGCACCAGATCGGCCTCGATGTAGATGTCTGGTGGCGGCCCATGCCCACTCCCCGGCTCACTGTCGAACAGCGCGAAACGGTGCCCTTCATCTCCATGCTGGACAAGAGCAAGTTTCTGACGGTTGACGACCGCAAGTGGTCGCCGCTGAATGCACGGCTGGTGATGATGGCGGCAAGTTACCCGCAGGTGGAGCGTGTTTTCGTCAACCCGGCGATCAAGCAGAAGCTCTGCCAGACCTGGACCGGCGATCGCACCTTCATGGGGAAGATCAGGCCGATCTACGGCCATGACGAGCATTTCCACATCCGTCTCGAATGCCCGCCCGGCGCGCCGAACTGCAAGCCGCAGGCCGCCGTCGGCAAGGGCGATGGCTGCGACAAGTCTCTTGCCTGGTGGTTCACCAAGGAGCCATGGGCGCCGCCGAAAAAGGACCCCACTGCCAAGCCGGTGAAACCGCGTCCCGTCATGGTTTCCGACCTGCCCGCTGCCTGCGCCGCCGTGGCCGCCGCTCCTTCCGCCAACCCCGAGGGGATTGCAGCCCAGGCTTATTCAACTTCGCCGACCCAGGCCGTACGCCAGCAAAGCGTGGAACAGGTCATTCAGGCGGCCCCCGCCCTGCAGCCGCCTTCGGATATTCCACTTCCGACCCAGCGCCCGACATTGAACTGAAACAGAAATGAGGCATTCAACAGCTTCCCTTTTCAAATGGCGGCAAGCTGTTATAGAAGGCTTCAAATCGATTTAATTCTACGGGGACGGGCTGGGACCATGGAAGGACAACGCTGTATCGCGCTCATCGCTCACGACGAGAAAAAGGACGATATGGCGGATTTCGCCCGTCATCACCAGAAGGCGCTTGCCAATTTCAAGATTGTCGCAACCGGCACCACCGGTGGACGGGTGCAGGAAGCCTGCCCCGGGCTTGAAGTCATTCGCCTCAAAAGCGGCCCTCTCGGCGGCGACCAGCAGATCGGCGCGATGATCGCCACTGGCCAAGTGGACATGCTGATCTTCTTTACCGATCCACTGACGGCAATGCCGCATGATGTCGACGTGAAGGCTTTGACGAGGCTTGCCACGGTCTATGATATTCCCATGGCGCTCAACCGCGCCACCGCAGAAAATCTCATCGACTTCCACGTCGCCAACTGACCCTCCCACCATGGAACAGGCAATGCCGAAGACGTCCGATACCGAATATCTGTCCTTTCCAATCCTTCTTGGCGACATCGGCGGCACCAATGCCCGCTTTTCCATCCTGATCGATTCCTTTGCGGAGCCCGTGCACCTTACAACGGTGAAGACGGCGGAATACCCAACTATTGACGACGCCATCCAGCAGGCTGTTCTGGACAAGACCTCGCTTCAGCCCGTCTCGACCATCCTTGCCATTGCCGGCCCGATCGAAGGTGACGAGATACCGCTCACCAACTGCCATTGGGTCGTCAAGCCGAAGGGAATGCTCGCCAATCTCGGCCTGAAGGACGTCATCGTCATCAATGACTTCGAGGCGCAGGCGCTCGCGATTGCGGCTCTGGATGACAACAACCGCGACGCCATCGGCTCCGGCAAAAAAGACGTGCTGGCCTCTCGCGTCGTTCTTGGACCGGGCACGGGACTTGGTGTGGCCGGCCTGGTTTATGCGCGCCATATGTGGTTTCCGGTTCCGGGCGAAGGCGGCCATATCGATATCGGCCCGAGAAGCGCGCGTGATTACGCGGTTTTCCCGCATATCGAAACCATCGAAGGTCGCGTCGCTGGCGAACAGATTCTGTGCGGGCGCGGGCTGGTCAATCTTTACCGCGCCGTCTGCAAGGCCGATGGCATCGAAGCCGTCTTTTCCGATCCGGCCGATATTACCGCGCAGGGGCTCACGGGTGAGAATGCACAGGCCAAAGAAACGCTTTCGCTTTTCAGCACCTATCTCGGCCGCGTGGCGGGCGACCTCGCGCTAATCTTCATGGCCAAGGGCGGCGTTTATCTCGCGGGCGGCATTTCGCAGAAGATCATTCCGGCGCTCAAGAGCCCGGAATTCCGGACCGCCTTTGAAGACAAGGCGCCGCACAGTGCGCTGATGCGGACCATCCCCACTTTCGTCGTCACCCACCCGCAGGCGGCCCTTTCCGGCCTCGCCACCTATGCGAGAACACCTTCCGATTTCGGCCTGGCGCTGGACGGGCGGCGCTGGAGGGTCTGATCGCCCGAACCGTTCCGACGTGATGCTTGCGAAGCGGGCGGACGGTCTTTAACGTCAATGCGGAACACATCAAACATCCGATACCGGCGGGTTCCGATCCGCCCGACATGAGAAGTGAGTGACAGCATGGGCAGCAGCGGCATGAAACTGGTGGTGGTCGGCGCGGCGGGCCGCATGGGACAGGCGTTGATCCGCCTCATTCACCAGACGCCGGGCGTTCAGCTGCATGCTGCGGTCGCGCGCGAGGGTTCGGCCTTTGTCGGCCGCGATGCCGGGGAGATTGCCGGTCTCGGCCCCATCGGCGTCGAAATCACCAGCGATCCGCTGCAGGCATTTCTCCACGCCGAAGGGGTGATCGACTTCACTTCACCGGCAACCAGCGTCACCTTTGCCGGTCTCGCTGCACAGGCCCGCATCGTGCATGTCATCGGCACCACGGGCTGCGCGCAGGAAGATGAGGAAAAATTCAAGGCGGCGTCGCGCCACGCTCGCATCGTCAAGTCGGGCAATATGAGCCTCGGTGTCAACCTGCTCAGCGTCTTGACGCAGCAGGCGGCGCAGGCGCTGGATGCGGAGAACTGGGATATTGAAATCCTGGAAATGCACCACAAGCACAAGGTGGATGCACCTTCCGGCACAGCGCTGCTGCTGGGCGAAGCCGCCGCCGCCGGCCGCAACGTCGATCTTTCCACGTCATCCGTTCGTGTGCGTGACGGCCATACCGGGGCGCGTGAGATCGGAACCATCGGCTTTGCCACCCTGCGCGGTGGTTCGGTGATCGGTGAACATTCTGTCATCTTCGCCGGCGAAGGCGAGCGCGTCGAACTTTCCCATTACGCCGGCGACCGCTCCATCTTCGCGCGCGGCGCAATCACGGCAGCGGTTTGGGCCTTCGACAAGAAGCCCGGTTTCTATTCGATGCTGGATGTGCTGGGGTTGTCGCAGGCGGAATAGTCTTCCACCTCGATTTTGACCCTAGTTTTCCACCGTGAATTCGACCGTATCGGCCGAGAAGCGGCTGATGGCGTATTGCACCGGCACGCCGTCCATATCTGCGTTCAGCGCCTGGGTTATCAGCAAGATGGCGCCTGGCGACAATTCGAGATCGGCGAGATCGCGCGTATCCGCGTGACTAGCGGAAATGACGGTCGAAATGCGCACGTAGTCAGCCACGCCAAGCATCTTGAACGCAGCCGTAATGGAGCCGCTTTTCTGATAGGCCTCTCCTATTCCGGCAAAACGGTCGGCGGGGAACCACGTGGTCGAGCGAGAGACCGGGCGAGTGTCCGCCTTGCGGAGCGTTTCGAGACGTATGAGCGGCGTACCCAGCGGCAATTGTAGTCGCGCCGCCAGATCGGCATTGGCCGGCTCGGTGATGTGGGAAAGCAGCAGCGCCTCCATTTCCTTTACCTGATCGCCGATGCCAGCCGTAAAGCGCGTGCGTAGCGATATCGGAAAGCTCAGACGCTCCTTGCGGGCGATGATCGTGCCGCGTCCCTGCATCGGCTCGAGTATGCCCTCGCTCGCCAGTGCGGCAATGGCACTCCGGACAGTATGGCGGTTGACGCCGAATTTTTGCGCCAATGTCATTTCCGGCGGTAACATGCCGGTTTCGTCGTGATCACCAGCGGCGATTTCGCCTCTGATCCGGTCGGCGATCTGCCGCCAGAGCGCCACTCCATTCTTTCTTTTCATCGTTGCCGAAGGGCTCATGTCACACGCTTGTCATTCATCGCCATTACTTGTAGCTTATATTGTATAGTTGTCTATATCAATAGACATTAGAGGTCAAGCGATGACAAACGATACGGCAGACATACACGCAGGCAGAAAAAGAGCGGCAGCGCTTCTTGCCCGCGCCACGGTTCAGGAACTTGAAACGGCTTGGAACCGCCAGGGTGAGAACCCCAAAACGGAAACCGTACGCGGGCCGGAAACCGGGCTGGTGATGGTCAAGGGCCGGATCGGCGGTGGCGGCGCTCCTTTCAACCTCGGTGAAACGACAGTCACCCGGGCGACGATCAAGCTGGCCTCCGGCACCGTGGGTCATGCGCATGTTCTCGGCACCGGTCGCAAAAAAGCTTGGTACGCCGCCGTTTTCGATGCGCTCTGGCAGGAAAGCCCGACACGGGATTTCATCGAGACCGAGCTTCTCTCGCCTCTCGAAACAAGGCTGACCGCAGAGAAAGAGCGGACAATGAAAGAGACTGCCGCCACACGGGTCGATTTCTTTACGATGGTTCGAGGAGAAGATTGATGGGTGTGAAGGCCGAAGCACTGACGGGCGGCTTCTCCGACGCCGTCTTCGATTCCCAACGGGTTTTCAAAAAACTGATGGACGGCATGGCCCGTCCGGGCACCACACAGGCGGTCGAAACAGCAGTCTTTCCGCCGCTGCCGCTTGCCGCGGCGACCGGAGCGGTTCTGCTGGCGCTCTGTGACCATGACACTCCGGTTTGGCTGAGCGGTGCACTACGAAAAACCGCTGTCTCCGGCTGGATCGGTTTTCACACTGGCGCAGCTGCGACAGAAGAAAAGGGCGCGGCACATTTCGCGGTCTTCGAGGCCGGCAGCGCCATCTCGTCCTTCGGTCTCTTCGCCCTGGGAAGCCAGGAATATCCCGACCGTTCCACCACGCTCATCATCGAGTTGCCTGATCTCGATGGCGGTCGGGAATTGCAGCTTTCCGGCCCTGGCATCCGCCACGTCAACGTGATCAGTCCTTCTGGTCTGCCCGACATATTCCCGAGGCTCTGGGCGGAGAACAACGCCTTCTTCCCGCGCGGCGTCGACGTGATCCTGACGGCTGGCGATAAATTCGTCTGCCTGCCGCGCACGACGCGCATCAAACTCGTGGAGTCATAAGATGTATGTTGCTGTCAAAGGCGGTGAAACCGCCATCGCCAATGCCCACCGGCTTCTGGCCGACAAGCGGCGCGGAGACCGGGACCTGCCGGCCATGACGGTCGCGCAGATCGTTTCACAGCTTTCGCTCGCTGTCGACAGGGTAATGGCGGAAGCGTCTCTCTACGATCAGTCGCTCGCGGCCCTTGCCATCAAGCAGGCGCGCGGCGACATGATCGAAGCCATCTTTTTGCTGCGTGCCTACCGCACCACGCTGCCGCGCTTCGGTTACTCGGTACCGGTGGACACAGCTGATATGACGGTGAAGCGGCGCGTTTCCGCGACTTACAAGGACTTGCCGGGCGGACAATTGCTGGGGCCGACCTTCGATTATACCCACCGCCTGCTCGACCCCTCTCTTCTCGAAGACCAAGCGGTCGAAGCAGCAACCCAGCGGGATAGCGAGCCGGAACATGTCATGCGCGTTTCCGATATTCTTGCCCAGGAAGGGCTCATCGAAAGCGATGGCGAGTTGCCGGACGACCATATTGCCGGTGACCTGACGCGGGAACCGATGGAATTCCCGATGTCGCGCGATCTGCGCCTGCAATCACTGGCACGCGGCGATGAGGGTTTTCTTCTGGCGCTCGCTTACTCCACGCAGCGCGGCTACGGTCGGACACATCCTTTTGTCGGCGAGATTCGCATCGGTGAAGTTGAAATCCAGCTAGACGTGCCAGAACTTGGCTTCGCGGTCTCATTGGGCGATATCCAGGTTACCGAATGCCAGATGGTGAACCAGTTCAAGGGTTCGTCCAAGGCCCCTCCGCAATTCACGCGCGGTTATGGCTTGGTGTTCGGTCAGAGCGAGCGCAAGGCGATGGCGATGTCGCTGGTCGACCGTGCACTACGCGCCGGCGAATTCGGCGAAGATGTCGTCGCGCCAGCGCAGGACGAAGAATTTGTCATCTCACACGCCGATAACGTGCAGGCAACGGGCTTCGTCGAACATCTGAAACTGCCGCATTACGTGGATTTCCAGGCTGAACTCGGGCTCGTCCGAAAAATGCGTGCTGATTTCGAAGCGACGAACGCGACTGGCGCGGAATGGATGGGCGATGCGGCCGAATGACTCAGCGGCTGTGCTGCTCGCCGAACCAGTAAGCACAAAAGACGGTCGTTGCTGCAAAGACAGCAAAGAACACGGCTACAAGAATTCCAATCTCCATGAGCTTGTACTCCTTTTTTCACAAGGCTAACGCGCAATGCTTGAAGAAGTTTCATTTGACGACGGACTGGCTGCCTACAACTTCGCCTATCTGGACGAACAGACCAAGCGGATGATCCGCCGGGCAATCCTGAAAGCCATCGCGATTCCGGGTTATCAGGTTCCCTTCGCTTCCCGTGAAATGCCCATGCCCTATGGCTGGGGCACGGGCGGTGTGCAATTGACAGCCTCCATTCTTGGCCCCGACGACGTGCTGAAGGTAATTGACCAGGGCGCCGATGACACGACCAATGCGGTTTCCATCCGCGCCTTCTTCCAGAAGGTGTCGAATGTTGCCGTCACGACCCGAACGAAGGATGCCACCATCATCCAGACGCGGCACCGCATTCCGGAAGAGGAACTGCATTCCGGCCAGGTGCTTGTCTATCAGGTACCCATTCCCGAGCCGTTGCGTTTCCTCGAGCCGCGCGAGACCGAAACGCGCGTCATGCACGCGCTGGAGGAATATGGCCTGATGCACGTCAAGCTCTATGAGGACATTGCCCGCAACGGCCGCATCTCCACCACCTACGCCTATCCGGTGAAGGTGGCCGGGCGTTATGTGATGGATCCATCGCCAACCCCGAAATTCGACAACCCGAAAATGCACATGTCGGACGCGTTGCAGCTGTTCGGCGCCGGGCGCGAGAAGCGCATCTATGCCGTACCGCCCTACACCGACGTCGTCAGCCTCGATTTCGAGGATCATCCTTTTGAAATCCAGCGCTTCGACAAGCCCTGCGCCCTGTGCGGCGCAGAAAATGTCTATCTCGACGAGGTGGTGCTTGATGACAGAGGCGGACGGATGTTCGTCTGCTCCGATACCGATCATTGCGAGGACCGCCGCGCCCATGGCCACAAGGGCCATATGCTGGCGGATGTGAAGGAGGCCGCAGAATGAGCGACGCACCGCTTCTCAAAGTCCGTGACGTTTCAAAATATTACGGTGACCGAGCCGGTTGCCGCAATGTCTCTTTCGAACTTTATCCAGGTGAAGTTCTCGCCATAGTCGGCGAATCCGGTTCCGGCAAAACCACGCTCCTCAACTGCATTTCCACCCGGCTGATGCCAACGGCAGGCAGCGTGGAATATCGCATGCGCGACGGCTCTATGCGCGATCTCTACCATATGGGTGAGGCCGAACGGCGTTTCCTGATGCGCACCGACTGGGGCTTCGTGCATCAGAACCCGGCAGACGGGTTGCGAATGGCGGTTTCGGCCGGTGCAAACGTCGGCGAGCGGCTGATGGCAGTTGGCAACCGGCATTACGGGAATATCAGGCAATCTGCCAGCGAATGGCTGGAGAGGGTGGAAATCGGCACCGACCGTATCGATGATCAGCCGCGCGCCTTCTCAGGCGGCATGCGCCAGCGTTTGCAGATCGCCCGCAATCTCGTCACCTCGCCGCGCCTGGTTTTCATGGATGAGCCAACGGGTGGTCTCGATGTGTCCGTGCAGGCGCGTCTGCTTGATCTTGTGCGTGGCCTCGTCAACGATCTCGGCCTCGCCGTCGTCGTCGTCACCCACGACCTCGCGGTAGCCCGGCTGCTGTCTCACCGCATGATGGTGATGAAGGGCGGCGACGTCATCGAGCACGGCCTGACCGACCGGGTGCTGGACGATCCGCGCGAGCCCTATACGCAATTGCTTGTTTCCTCCATCTTGCAGGTTTGACGCCATGCCGACGCCTCTCATCGTTTCGGAAGTCTTCAAAAGCTTCACCATGCATCTTCGCGACGGCATCGAACTGCCTGTCGTCCGCGATGTCAATTTCTCTGTCTGCAGCGGCGAATGCGTCGTGCTCGGCGGGCCCTCCGGCATCGGCAAGAGCTCGATCCTGAAGATGCTCTATGGCAACTATGCCATAGACAGCGGACAGATTCTGATCCGCCATGAGGGTGAAGTTGTCGACATCGGCAGCGCCTCCCCTCGCACGATCCTCGACATTCGCCATCGCACCATCGGTTATGTCAGCCAATTCCTCCGCACGGTACCCCGAGTCGCCGCCATAGACGTTGTTGCCGAACCGCTTCTGGCGCGCAGGATTGCCACTGAAGAGGCACGTGAGCAGGCGGCCGCTCTGCTTTCGAAACTTAACCTGCCGCGCGAATTGTGGTCGTTGCCGCCCGCCACTTTCTCAGGTGGTGAACAACAGCGCGTCAACATCGCCCGCGGCTTCATCACCGATCATGCGATCCTGCTGCTCGACGAGCCAACTGCTTCCCTTGATGCCACCAACCGGCGTGTCGTCGTTGAGATGATCAGGGAGAAAAAGGAAAAGGGCACGGCACTGCTCGGCATCTTTCATGATGAAGAAGTGCGGGAAGCCGTGGCCGACCGCATTCTCGACGTTTCGCAGTTTTCTCCGCGGAAGGCTGCAGCATGAGTGTGAAGGTCGGCCTTGAGCCCGTCATCCACGAAACCGCCCGCGTCACCAACAGCGCGATCGGCCGCTACACCGAAATTTCGGAGCGTTGCCGCATCGAGGAGGTCGAGATGGGCGACTATTCCTATGTCATGCAGGACGGCGCCATCTGGTGCGCGACCATCGGCAAATTCGTCAACATCGCTGCCTCCGTCCGCATCAATGCCACCAATCATCCCATGCAGCGGGCGACCTTGCATCATTTCACCTATCGCGCGCGCAATTACTGGGACGATGCGGAAGACGAGACCGATTTTTTTGCCGCTCGCCGCGCCAGACGCGTTGTGATCGGTCACGATGTTTGGATCGGCCACGGCGCCACCATCCTGCCTGGGGTCGCCGTTGGAAACGGCGCGGTGATCGGAGCAGGTGCTGTCGTCTCGAGGGACGTAGCGCCCTACACCATCGTGGGAGGTGTACCCGCAAGACTGATCCGGGAGCGTTTCCCCGCAGAACTGGGCCGGCAGATGGATGACCTCCGCTGGTGGGATTGGGATCACAGAAGACTGCGCGACGCGCTCGATGATTTTCGCAGCATGGCGGCCGAGGATTTCATCATAAAATATCGCGGCTGAAACATTACAGACCTGATCGACCCCGGGAAGTTCCCGGGGTTTGCTTTTTCAGTTTGGTGTCCTGAAGACGCGGCGGGCCGGTTCCCAGACATTCGCCGGCAAACATGCGGCCGCAACACTTGAGCTCTTTGTAATATTTTCTTCATCAAACTGACATTCGCACTTCACGCCCCGCTGTTACGCCGAACCCCGTCAAAAGAAGATTGGACGGGGAAATGAGCTTTCACCTGAAGCAAGTCACGCGCCGTTTCGGCAATCACACCGCGGTCGATTCCGTGAATGTCGAAATTCCGCAGGGCCAGATGGTCGGCGTGATTGGACGTTCAGGCGCCGGCAAGTCGACGCTGCTGCGCATGATCAACCGCCTCGTCGATCCGTCCTCGGGTTCCATTTATTTCAATGACACGGAAGTCTCGTCGCTGAAGGGGGCTGCACTGCGCAACTGGCAGCGCGACTGCGCCATGATCTTCCAGCAATTCAATCTTGTTCCGCGCCTCGACGTGCTCACCAATGTCATGCTTGGACGCCTCAACCACCGTTCCACGGCATTGAGCCTTTTAAATATCTTCACACATGAAGAGCGCCTGATGGCCATCGCCGCGCTGGAGCGGCTTGGTATCGAACATGTGGCCATGCAGGCGGCCGGTACGCTTTCCGGCGGTCAGCAGCAGCGCGTCGCCATAGCCCGCGCCCTGATGCAGTCTCCGAAGATGGTCCTTGCCGACGAGCCGATCGCCTCGCTCGACCCGCTGAACGCCAAGATCGTGATGGACGCGCTGCGCGACATCAATGAGCGTGAAGGTATCACCGTCATTACCAACCTGCACACTCTGGATACCGCGCGCAACTATTGCGAACGCATCATCGGCATGTCTCAGGGCCGCGTCGTTTTCGACGGAACGCCCGCCGAACTGACGGCCGCAGCCGTTACCGAGATTTACGGAACCGATTCTCAGGGATCCGGCATCGACGAGACCATGACCTCGACCAGCATCAATATTCCCGGCGCGCAGCTTGCCGCGCGTCCGGTGCAGCAATCTGCCGGTCCCGAACCGCTCGCTCTCGCCGGGCTCTGAGGGAACCGCCCAGCATCGTTTGCGCCCGCGTCAAGGGCCGATGGTTCACAACAAACTCCGGCTTGCCGGGAAACAGGAGAAAGTCCATGTTGAAGAAAATCCTTCTTTCGGCAGTCGCCCTTGGCGTTCTGGCCGGTTCCGCCATGGCCCAGGACGTCAAGGTCCTGCGCATCGGTCTCGACGGTTCCGAAAACGAAGCGGACCAGATCCGCAACACGAAGTGCGTAGCCGATGGCCTGAAGGCCGCGACCGGCGTTTCCGAAGTTCAGATCTTCCCATCGCCGGACTATAACGGCGTCATCCAGGGTCTGCTCGGCGGCACCATCGACATCGCCTCCATGGGCGCTTCTTCCTACGCCAAGATCGCCCTGGCCGATCCGAAGGCCGTTGATCCGATTCTGACCACCGCCGGCGCTGACGGCTCGACCGGTTACTACACGATCATGGTTGCCCGCAAGGACAGCGGCATCAAGACGCTGGCTGATGCCAAGGGCAAGAAGATCGGCTTCGCGGACCCGGATTCCACTTCCGGCTTCCTCGTTCCGAACGTCGCTATTCCGAAGGAAACCGGCGTTCCGGTCAAGGAATACTTCTCCGAAACCGGCTTTGGCGGCGGCCATGAGAACCTCGTTCTCGCCGTTCTCGACAAGAAGTTCGATGTCGGCACCACCTTTGGTTCGGGCGTGGGCAAGTGGGAAGAAGGCTACACGGCCGGCAACCTCTACCAGATGGTCAAGAAGGGCAACCTTGACATGGACGATATCGTCGAAGTCTGGAAGTCGCCACTGATCCCGAACGGCCCGCTGATGGTCACCAACAAGCTCGGCGACGCGATGAAGCAGAAGGTCGAAAACTTCTTCATGGAACTGCCGAAGAAGGACCTCGCCTGCTTCCAGGGCTTCACCCAGGGCAAGAACACCGCCTACATCAAGGTCGATCCGTCTTTCTACCAGACGATCATCGACGCCCGTAAGTCGGTTATCGGCGGCTGATCCTCAGATCATATCCGGAAGCGGCGGTGCCTTGCGGCGCCGCCGCTTTTGCAAATAAAGGAAAAGCGGCATGGCGACCACACTGCACCATGGTACCTTCTCGCCAGAAGGATTGAGCGCATCGTCCCAGACGGTCATGCGTCATTATCAACAGCAGCTTGCGACTCGGCGAATCTATACCGTCATTTCGCTCGTGATCTTTCTCGTCATCCTTGCCGTCTCCCTGAATTTCGCCAATGCGGCCAACTCAGGCAAATTTTTCGAGCGCCTGCCCTATTTCTTCGATTTCATGAAGACCTTCGTACCCGATAGTCCGCTGGAAATCTTCCGGGCCATGTTTGACCTGCCGTCGCCCTATGCGGACGGTTCGCTGAAATACAACTATGTCGCGGATCGCGTTTACATCACCAGCAGTTTCTACATCCCGCACTTCATCTACCAGCTGATCATCACTCTCAATATTGCGCTGGTCTCGACAATCATCGGCACCGGCTTCGCCTTCGTGCTCTGCTTCTTCGCCTCCACCAATCTCGTTGGCGCCGGCCTTGTGCGCTGGTTGGTGCGCCGGGTGATGGAAGTGCTGCGCGCCTTTCCTGAAATCGTCGTCGCCGGGCTTTTGACAGCCATTCTGTCGATCGGTCCGATCGCGGCGATCATCGCAATCTCGGTCCATACCATCGGCGCTCTCGGCAAGCTCTTCTTCGAAGTGGTGGAAAATGCCGACATGAAGCCGGATGAAGGCCTGCGCGCCGCCGGTGCCAACTGGCTGGAGCGGGTGCGTTTCGCCATCGTGCCGCAGGTGCTGCCAAATTTCGTTTCTTATGCGCTGTTGCGCGCCGAAATCAACGTGCGCGCCTCCACCATCATCGGCGCCGTGGGCGGCGGCGGCATCGGCGAAGTGTTCCGGCTGTCCATCGGCAATGATCATGCGTCGAAGACCTATGCCATCATCATTCTGCTGCTGATCACCATCATCGCCGTCGATCAGTTTTCCGGCTGGCTGCGCCGCAGGCTGATCGGCCATCAATCCTTCGAATTCGGACGGGGAGCGGCCTGATGTCTTCCAGCTTCATTCTCAACACTGCCGAGCGCGAGAGGCTGACGGCTGCGCATCCTGAGGTATTCAATCGCAGTTTCATGCAGCGATATGGTCTGCTTGTCGGACTTCTTGCCGTCACCGCCTACCTCGTCGGCTGCTTTTTCCTCTTCAATGTTGGTCCGGCTTTCATGCAGGGCCGATGGGATCGCGCCTCCAGCTACATCCAGGACTGGTATTCCTGGCGCGCCCAACCGCGCCTCCGTTTCGAAGCCGGCAAGGTTGAACCGCAATGGTCGAGCCGCGGTCAATATCCGGTCGATGCGAAGATCGACTGGCTGCAACCCCTGCCCGATGGCGGTTACAGCGTTGTTTATGTGGGTTCGGAAAACCGCCTCGATGTGACGCCAACCCGCGTGGATGTCTATGTCGACGGCAAGAACTATCCCGTCATGATCAACGACGACGGCGTTGTTGCACCACAGGGGCTGCCTGCCGAAATCCAGCAGGACGGCAAGAAGGTGCTGGTGCATTACGGTTTCGCCGGTCAGGCGGAAATCCGCACCAGTCAGGTTTATGTGCAGCGCCGTTTCCTTGGATGGGCGAACTTCCTGTTCGATACGAAATCGGAATTCTGGGGCAAGGGTTATGGCGAGCTTGCCGCTCTCGCTCTCTGGGAAGAGAGGCTCGATCCCGCGCGCTCCAATCTCAGCCATATGGTCGATGATTTTCTCGACAACAGTGTCTGGCAACACGCCGACATCCTGTCCAAGCTGATGCAAACGCTGGTCATGGCTTTCGTGGGTACGCTTTTCGGCACCGTCGTTGCCCTGCCGCTCGCCTTTATCGCCGCACGCAACATCACCGCGAACAGGGCGGCGAACTGGGGCATGAAGCGCCTTTTCGATTTTCTGCGCTCGATCGACATGCTCATCTGGGCACTGTTCTTCACCCGCAGCTTCGGCCCGGGACCGATCCCCGGCATTGCCGCGATCTTCTTCACCGATACCGGCGCGCTCGGAAAGGTCTATGCCGAGGCGCTGGAGAATGTCGACGACAAGCAGCGCGAGGGTGTCAAATCGGTCGGCGCCTCGCCGATTGCCGTCAATCGCTTCGGCGTGCTGCCGCAGGTTCTGCCGGTGTTCATTTCACAGTCACTCTATTTCTGGGAGAGCAACACCCGGTCCGCCACCATCATCGGTGCGGTGGGAGCCGGGGGTATCGGCCTGAAATTGCTGGAAGCGATGGGCACCAATGCCGACTGGGACAAGGTGGCCTATATGGTCCTGCTGATCCTCTTCGTCGTTTTCCTGTTCGACCACATTTCTAACTCGCTGCGTTCGCGTCTGATCGGAAAAACGCAGCATTAAACCCGGCAAGGCGGGACTTCACGTGACGCCGCAAGCGTTGGTCATCCCGCCCCGCACATCAGGAGAAGCGACTGATCCTTTCTCCGTCCCGCGTCCGTAGGGCTAACTTATCCCCAAGCGCACCCTTAACCTCTATGAGGTTCCGGGTGCGCTTTTTTCCATCCGCATCATCATTCTGTCACGGAAAGAGATTACTTCGCACTCCTGACCTTGCGGGAGGCGGGCGAGTCACGCCAAATAGCTTCTCATCCCTGGTTTTCCATGACACCGAAGAGTGCTTGCCGTGCGCTATGCCATCTATTTTTCTCCGGCTAAAGATCATCCTCTGACCGAAACGGCATCCCGCTGGCTTGGACGAAACGCGTTTTCCGGCAGACTGCATGATGACCATGCCGACTATGCAGAGATGACGGAAGAGCCCCGCCGTTATGGCTTCCACGCAACCCTGAAAGCGCCTTTCGAGCTGTCCGAGAAATACAGCGAAGCAGAGCTGCTGGTGGCCGTCGCGGACTTTGCTGCAAGCCAGCCGGCCTTTGACATTCCGCGTATCGTGGTTGGTGCACTTGGGCCATTCTTCGCCCTGGTGCCGGATCGCATTTACCAGCCGCTGCAAGACTTTGCGGCGGAGATCGTGGATCATTTCGACCGGTTCCGCGCCCCCCTGTCCGAAACAGATATTGCCCGCCGCCGGCCGCAGATGCTGACCGAAAGCCAGCGGGAAAATCTTTCGCTCTGGGGCTATCCGCATGTCATGGATGATTTCCGTTTTCACATGACGCTGACCGGCCGGATCGACGAAAGCGAACAGCCCGCCGTGCGTGAGCTTCTCACCGCACGATTTGCCGAATTCACCGACAAACCCCTCACCGTTTCCGGCCTCGCCCTGTTCATTGAAGAAACGCGCGGCGCCCCCTTCACCGTTCACAGCTGGCACCCGCTTGACCAGCAGCCAAAGGAAGATGCGACACCATGACTGAGCACGCCCTTTCCAACGCCCGTATCGTTCTGGAAGACGATATTATTCTGGGCTCCGTTCTGATCCGCGACGGCAAGATCGCCGATATCAGCGAAGGCGCCTCCAAGACCGGAGAAGATCTTGAAGGCGATTTCCTGATTCCCGGCCTGGTGGAACTGCATACCGACCATCTCGAGCAGCATTATTCGCCGCGCCCCGGTGTCATCTGGGACAAGATTGCCGCCATTCAGGCCCATGACGCACAGGTGGCGGCCTCCGGCATCACCACCGTATTCGATTGCCTGCGACTTGGCTCGGATGAAGACGGTGGTTTCAAAAAAGGTGAAATGCGGGAAATGGCTGACGCCATCGAGGCGGCGGCGGATCAGAACCGCCTGCGCTCGGACCACCTGCTGCATCTGCGTTGTGAGGTCGCTTCCGCCGATGTGCTGGAGCATTTTGAAGATTTCGAAACCGATCCGCGCGTGCGGCTGATTTCGCTGATGGATCATTCCCCGGGCCAGCGCCAGTTCCAGTCGATGGATCAGTATATTTTCTATTATCAGAAGAAGCGCGGTCTGAGCGACGAGGCGTTCGCCGAATTCGTGCGGCGCAGGCAGGCGGCGTCGGCGGAATATTCCGCCAAACATCGTGATTATCTGGCTGCCCGCTGCGCCGAGCGTGGAATCACCGTTGCGAGCCACGACGATGCAACCGAAGCGCATGTCGGCGAAGCGATTGGTCACGGCGTGAAGCTGGCGGAATTTCCCACCAGCGTCGAGGCGGCAAAAGCTTCGCACAGCGCCGGCATGAGTGTCTTGATGGGCGCCCCGAACATCGTTCGCGGCAAATCCCATTCCGGCAACATCGCCGCCCGCGATCTGGCCGAAATTGGTGTTCTGGATGTTCTCTCTTCCGACTACGTGCCCTTCAGCCTGCTCTTCGCGCCGTTCCTGCTTGCCGATCAGGTGGAAGCCATCACGCTGCCGGAAGCTCTGCGTATGGTCACCGCCACACCGGCGCGGACCGTTGGTCTTCACGACCGCGGCCGCATAGCCGGCGGTCTGCGGGCCGATCTGGTCCGGGTTCACCGCGAAGATGGCGTTCCCGTGGCACGTTCCGTCTGGCGTCTGGGCAAGCGCGTGGCATGACCGGCGACGGACAAGACAGCCGGCGCGAGGGATCGCCCGGAACCATGATCGTCATTGTCGGCCCCAGCGGGGCCGGCAAGGATACGCTGATGGATTATGCGGCAATGCAGCTGTCAGGCCGGCCGGGCTTTCACTTTACCCGCCGCGTCATTACCCGCAGTGGCGACGCGGGCGGTGAAAACCACGACGCAGTTTCCATGCAGGAATTCAACCGGCTTGAGAGTGAAGGCGCTTTCGCAGTCTCCTGGCAGGCGCATGGGCTGAAATATGGCATTCCGGCCGCTGTCTATCGTCAGCTGGACGCCGGGGACGTGGTTATCGCCAACGGTTCCCGGTCGGCCCTGCCTCAGTTCGGTATTGCTTTTTCCCGCCTGAAGGTCGTAAATATCGTGGCGCGACCGGAGGTTCTGGCACGAAGGCTGGAACAGCGAGGACGGGAGAGCCGCGACGATATCCTGCGACGGCTGGAACGTAGTGCTCTCTGTGTCGACGGCGATTTTGACGTGATCACTGTGGACAACAGCGGCGCGATCGAAGATGCGGGAAAAACAATGATGCAGCTTCTGGAGCAAAGCGTCCGCAACCGTACATAAAATCCCCGGCCGCGCTGCTCGACAAACGGGTGCGCGAGGCTTACCATCAGGCGACAATTTCCAAACATGGTACGCCAAGGCTAGGGATGCCCGAAAAGAGGCTCAGCGACGAAATAACTGTGGTGGCCGGTCTGGCCGCCGGCGTCAACAATTATGCGCGGGGGCGTGGCATCGATATCGCACCCATCTGCAAGGCTCTTGAGATCGATCCCGACAATTTCGGAAGTCTCACAGAGCGCATCAGCCTCGATAGATTATGCCGTCTGCTGGAAACCTGCGCCCTGATATCCGGCGACGACGCTTTCGGATTGCAGTGCGCCTCCACTTTTCCCGCCGGCGCGTCCGGTGCTTTCGGATATGGCCTGATCAGCGCCCCGACGGTGCGGGCGTTTCTGCGCTTTCTTCAGGATCACGTCTATTATGCGACCAATAACAGCAATTTCACCATGGTTGCAGATGCGACCGGGGTGACGCTGTCATGGTCTTTTGCACCGGTGATTGTCAAGCGTGATCAATATGTCGATCTGTCCCTGGCAATCCTGATACAGCGACTCCGCGATATTCTGGGAGAGCGCATCCATCAGATCGAGATTGGGATGGAGCGACCGAAACCCGATAATATTCAATTATTTAAAGAAAGAATGACGAAGCGGATCAGCTTTTCCCAACCGATCCATACCATGCGCCTTCCCTTATCTCTCCTCGAGGTGGCCAATCCCAACGCCGATGAACGCCTGTTCGAATTGATGAATTTGCAGTGCCGGATGCTCCGACCGGAGACATCGGCGGACGCGACGCATTTCATCGATCAGGTGAAGCGGTATATGCAGATGAGGCTTTCCGATGCGGAGCTTTCGCTCAGCGAGATTGCCCCTTATTTCAACCTTTCGGAACGCAGTTTTCAGCGGCGCCTTGCCGAACTCGGGACCAATCTCAACGAGATAAAGGATGCCATTCGCAAGAATGCCGGATTCAAGCTTCTGGTGGAAAGTGATCTTCCGGTCTCCGACATCAGTTACCGGCTTGGATATTCGACCCCAGGTGCATTTTCCCGCTCCGTTTCCCGCTGGTTCGGGGCAACACCTACGGATATTCGCCGGAAACACGCGCATCATTCCGCCGGATAATACATGGCTACAGCATCAATATTTCGGAACGAGGCATTAAAGTTGATGAATATATCAACAGTTGTCGCGATGTGTGCCGAAACATAACAATAAAATGAAAAACTTGGCGCGTCATGTTATTTTATCGGTGGAACACATCGATTATTAGAGCGCCGATCTCCTTCGGGTGTGACGAAAACATTCCAAAGCTTTGAAACTGCATTTTACGCCAGACAGATTGTCGTCGCTGGGCGTCGTTGTCGCAGGCCCTCAATGGCTGGAATAGAACGTCCGCATCGGATTTACAGGCTGCGAAAGCGGCCCCTTACCGCAAAACTCCTGAGGCCAGATGAAACCTATTGGCGAAATTGGCGTTTCTGTTCGCGTGTGGACGGAGCGGCCAACGAGCTGGTGTCGGAGAATGAACACTGCCTGCTCCTGCCCGGGAAGGGCAATCTTTTTTGAGGCTGAAAGAAATGTCTTCAAATACGCCGCATGAACATCGCCAGATGCATGAAGTCGTCCTCTCGGAGCGTGAGCGGCAATATCTGGGGCTGGTCGCGCGGGGCAAACATCCCTCACACGTCGCCGTGATAGTCGGCGCCGACGAGGCGGACGTCAAGGATACTCTGGAAAAGGTGCGCCACAGGCTGGGTGCGACCAATCTGCTGAATACCGTCAGTATTGCCCTGCTGCGCGGCCTGATCGAACAGGAGGCATAATCGCCACCTGCTCAACTCAAGCTTCCGCGACAAAGTCCTTTCCGGAAGCTGAAAACCGGATGAGCGGCTTTCTGCGTCAAAATCCTTCCATATCAATGGCGGGATCGGCGGACCAAATGGCGGCTGGACATGATGTCCGGTCCCATCGATGCAGATAAACGCAGCCATTTACGGTTTACCCGGCGGGTCACGGTCGACCCGCCGGGTTTTTAATGTCCGGTCAAAGCGATTGAATTTCGCCAAGAATATCGCTTTCGATCACGATACCGCTTTCCAACGCCTGTTTGCGGATACCTTGGCTGCGGCGACCGGGCAGGCGGACATTTTCCTGTTTTTCTATCTCCTGGGCGATGAGAGCCAGCCTTTCGGTAAAGGCAGAGCCGCCTGATGATACAGGGTCTATTGCGATAATGGTGTGTCCGAGCGAGGGGGGCGCACCCTTGTCGTCCAGAAGGGAGGAAGCCTCGAAGGCGAAGTTTCCGCCGGTAATTGCAGCGGCCATGATTTCCACCATCAGCGCCAGCGCTGCGCCCTTGGCTTCGCCCGCAGGAACCATGGTTCCTTCTATGGCCTCCTCCGGATCGGTGGTCGGTCGGCCATTTCTGTCAAGCGCCCAGTCGCCCGGAATCGTCTCCCCCTTCTGGCGCGCCGCCATGATTTTTCCGCGTGCGACCTTAGAGAGAGCCAGATCGATGACGAGTGGATCAGCGCCGCCAACGGGCGTGGCAAAGGCAATCGGGTTCGTACCATAAAGCGGCTTGCTGCCGCCCCAGGGTGCCATGGACGCAGGCGCATTGGCGAACATCAGCGCCACGAGACCCGTTTCGGCAATACGTTCGACAGTCAGCGCCATGACGCCGGCGTGATGGGAACGGTGGATGGCGGCGAGCGCGATCCCCTGCTGGCGCGCCATTTCAGGCAATTCCTCAAGCGCGAGATCGATCGCCGGATAGGCGTAACCATGATTGGCGTCGACCGAGAGGACGCCGGGCTTCACCCGTGTGGCCACCGGACGCGCCTTGCCATCGACCTTGCCTACACGGGCCTGACGCACGTAAACGGGTATACGGCGAAAACCATGACCACCCTGCCCGGCGGCCTCGGAGGCGACGAGCGCCTTTGCCACCGAGCGGGCGTTTTGCGGTAGGACGCCGTTGCGCTCAAAGATAGAGGATACGAGATCCTCCGCCTCTGCGATTGAGAATTTCATTCCGGAATGCCTCTGCTTGTGATGTCGTCAAGACCTACACCATCGAGAACATTCGCGAAATATCATTGAGGCCACACCACGGGACAGGTCGGAAAAAATCGGTCCCGCCAGGGGAGCTGCTAGCGGATGCTGATCGGCAGCGTGATCGTCCTGTTTGCTTCCGGCGGCGGGGCGGGCACGGGCGACGCGCTCTGAATCCAGGCGGCGATCTGCTGATCCACGGACGAATCGCCGGTGGACTGAACAACGCTGACACCGCTGATGGCACCGGCATCATTGACGCGGAACCGCACCGTCGCAGTCATTGCATCGCTGCGGAGTGAACGTGGTTTGCGGCGCTGAATATGCGAGCGGACTTTCGATCCCCATTTTGCCGGGGAGGCGGATGACGAAGAAAAGAAGCCGGCATTGCTGCGCGATGCGGCCGTGCGGTCGGATTGCTGGGCTTCCGCCTTCGCAGTTTCACGCAGTTCCGAGGCCTGCTGCGGTTTGGGGCGCTGGCGCTCGACCTTCTTTTTCTCTTCAGGCTCTTTCTTTTCCACCTTCTTTTCGACGGGCGGAGGCGGAGGCCGCATGACGGGCAAGGGGACCTCGACATTTTCAAGTTCCGCCATCATCTGCTCCTGAACGGGATCGACAGGCTCAACCGGCTCGGGAATTTCCTGCGGTTCGACGATCTCCTCGACCGGTGGCTCAGGCGGCTGCACCGGCTCCGGTGGCGGCGTTTCGGCAACCGGTTCAGGTGGTGGAGGGGTCTCTTCGGGAGCAGCTTCCTCAACCGGTTCGCTGCTGTCGCTCTTCACTTCTTCGGCGTCCTCGACATCCTGTGCCTGCGTCGTTTCTTCAGTTTGGACGGCTTCCGGTATCGCCGCCATTTCGATCATGATGGCGGCGGGGGGCGGCCCGCCGGCCTCAAGCTCATCCGGCTCCTGCATCAGATAATAGGCGAACCCGGCATGGACGCTGAGCATCAGCAACGCCGCGGCGGACCACAGCGTCACCTCCCAAAGGCGGGAATGTCGGGCCTGTGGATAGCCGTTTTCACTCATGGCGTCGCTTCCTGCACCGCCGACGGGGCGGGCTGGCCAGCAGCCGGAGGCTGCGATACGGCAGCGGCATTTTCCAGCCCCACAAGGGCGATCTTCAGATAACCGGCATCTCTCAGCAGGTTCATGATTTCCATGAAGTGGCCGTAATCAACCGCCTTGTCTGCACGCAGGAAGATGCGGGTATCCTTCTTGCCACCCGTCTGGCGGTCGATGGCGGCCGCCAAGGCTTCACGGGCCACCGCATCATTGCCCAGATTAAGCGAGAGATCGTCTTTGACCGTAAGATACAGCGGCTCCTCCGGTCGCTCCGCGGGTTTTGCGGTGGATGCGGGAAGATCGACATTCACATCGACGGTGGCGAGTGGCGCGGCCACCATGAAGATGATGAGCAGAACCAGCATCACATCGATGAAGGGCGTGACATTGATCTCATGGTTTTCGGAGAGATCGTCACCGCTGTTTTCGCGAATTCCTCCAGCCATGTCCGATCACCGTCCAACCAGCGATACTGCGGGTTTGCTGGTGCTGCCCGGCGGAATGCGGCGAAAATCGAGGTCGCGGCTGACGAGGCGCTCCACGCCCGCTGCGGCATCCGCCAGCAGATGGCGGTATCCGGTGATCGAGCGCGCGAAGACGTTATAGATCACCACTGCGGGAATGGCGGCAACGAGGCCGATGGCGGTGGCCAAAAGCGCTTCGGCAATGCCGGGCGCGACGACGGCGAGATTGGTGGTTTGCGATTCCGAAATGCTGATGAAGGAGTTCATGATGCCCCAGACGGTGCCGAACAGGCCGACAAAGGGGGCGGTGGAACCGATCGTTGCCAGAACGCCCGTCCCGCGTGACATGCGGCGACCGGCGTGGGTTTCGATACGCGACAGCGCCGAGGAGACACGTTCCTTGATACCGCCGCCATCCGTATGTTCGACCACGGCATCGGAAAGCTGCATTTCATGAGTTGCCATGCGCAGCATGAGCGCCGCAGGTCCGCCCTTCTTCTCGACAGCCTCGGTGGCCTCGTTAAGAGTTTTCGCCTTGCGAATGACCTTCAGCGTTGCGCCGGCCCGAACACGCGCACCTGCAAGTTCAACCGACTTTGCAACCCACACCGTCCAGGTCACCAGCGAGGCGAAGGCCAGACCGATCATGACACCCTTCACGACCCAGTCCGCCGCCATGAACATGCCCCAGGGGGACAGGTTGTGTGGGATATCCGCGCGATGTTCGGCACTTGCCGGTTCGGCGCCGACGGGCTCTACCGGGGTTGAAACCTCGTTGGTCGGCGCGGCACCTTCGGGTGTCAGGGCGGGAGCGACTGAAGATTGTGCGGGCTGTGCAGGCGCGGCTTCATTGTTTTGAGGTTGTGCAGGCGCCACGGCTGCCGGCTGTTCCTGTGCGGGCATGGAAGGCTGGTTCGGCTGAACGACCGGAGCGTCCAGCGCCGCCGGGGTTTGTGGGGACGGCTGTGCCGGCTGGACCGTTTCCGCTTGCGGTGCGGACTGAATCTGGGGTTCGGATGCCGTCTGAGCGAAGACCGCACCGGCGCTCAATCCAACCAGTAAGGTAACCGTCGTGGCAAGGGAAATGCGCCGTGTCCTGCTTGCCTTGTTGAGAGACGCGGAAGAAGTGGTGGTCGCAACTGACATGTTTTTTATCCCGGATTTCCGTCGATGAACCCATCCGCAGATTGACCGGTTTGAAACCGGGGTCATAACGGATGCCGTCGTAAAAGCTTGACGTTCCGATAATAAACCTGAGTTCTTTTGACAACTATTATATTGCCAAAAGACGACCCGTAAACTCTTCTTTACAAAAAATTGACCGATCTACCGTCTTCAGCTGCTCTGCGAAGGCGAAAACTGCGCAACGAGCGCGTGTCGGTCACCGGGATAGGTGACCGACACGCGGGTGATGTAATCCGTTCCGTGCCAGGTCCGGCGATCGATGACCAGACAGGCGGCTCCCGATCGGATACCCAGCGCAGCGGCATTTTTGCGGTCGGCCGAGACGGCGCTGATGCGATGTTCGGCAGCGCTCCAGGGCACCATCTTCAGCAGCCACGTTCCGGGGCCGATCTGCGAAAAATCGGCAAACTCGGCCTCCGGAACAGCAGTGACATTGATGAGGCGCTCTTCCAGACAAAATGGGACGCCACCCGCAAAATGCGTGCAGGTGAGTTCCAGCACGGGCGCATCGGCCGCAAGCGCCATAGCCGCTCCATCGTCTCTACCCGCTGGCCGCAGACGCCGCTTATCGAGGCGATACCTGTAAGTCAGCCCAAGTGCCTGCACCTCGCGTTCGATATCATGGATTTCCAGCACGGCCGATTGCGCGTGGGGCTGACGGACGAAACTACCGAGACGCCGGCGTCTTTCGATAAGACCCCGCTGCACCAGTTCTCCCAAAGCCTTGTTCACCGTCATGCGCGAACAGGCATATTGGCGGGTCATTTCGTGTTCGAATGGGATACGATATCCCGGCGGCCATTCGCCTGACATGATGTGGCGCTCCACATCGTTGCGGATTCGCTCGTGCAGTGACTTTTCCTGAAGATCGGCGCCTGTGCCCCTCATCCCGATGCTTCTATCCTCCCCGTTCCATACGCTGCTATCCGTGAGCGGCGGCGGCGATCGCTTCGCTGCGGATTTCTTCCGTCAGCCTTGCACGCAGTTCGGAAAATTCCGGGCTGGCCTTGACGGTGTAGTGGCGCGGATGCGGCAGGTCGACCGGCGTGATCGATTTGATACGGCCCGGCCTCGCAGACATGGTCACCACGCGCGACGCCATGAAAACCGCCTCCTCAATATCGTGCGTGACGAAAATGACCGTCTTCTGCTCACGCTCCCATATGCCGAGCAACAATTCCTGCATCAGCCCGCGGGTCTGATTGTCGAGAGCGCCGAAAGGCTCGTCGAGCAGCAGGATTTTCGGGCCATTTGCCAGGGCGCGGGCAATGGCCGTTCTCTGCTGCATGCCGCCGGAGAGTTGTTTCGGCCAATGGTTTTCGAAACCACGCAGGCCGACCTTGTCGATATAGCTGTCAACGATCTCCCATTTTTCCTTCTCCGCAACGCCGCGTTCGCGCAGGCCGAAAGCGACGTTTTCACGGATCGTCAACCAAGGGAACAGCGTGTAGGACTGGAACACCATGCCGCGGTCCGCCCCCGGGCCAGTCACCGCCCCGCCTGACAACAGCACCTCGCCCGTTGTCGGACGGTCAAGCCCGGCGATGATGCGCAGCAGGGTCGATTTTCCGCATCCCGAAGGACCGAGGATGGTAACGAAATCATTGCGTGGGATTTCCAGATTGGTGGGCTGCAGGGCCAGCGTCGGCTGCCCGCCCTGTACGCCTGGAAAGGTGCGGCTGACGCCCTTGATAACGAGTTCGCTCATCAGGCAAGCCTCCAGGCAAAAAGCTTCCGGTTCAGCGATTTGAACGCGAAATCCGAGATAAGGCCGATAACACCGATGACGATGATGCCAAAGATGATCTGGCCGGTCGCCATCAGCGCCTGGCTGTTGATGATCATGTAGCCGATACCGGAGGAGGCGCCGATCAGTTCCGCGACGATGACATAGGTCCAGGCCCAGCCGAGGACGAGACGGAGGATTTCGGCAATGTCGGGCGCATTGGCGGGAATGAGGACTCGACGCACCACACCCCGATCCCTCGCGCCCAGCGTATAGGCGGCCTCCACCAGATCCCGCCGCGTGCCGGCGACGGCCACAGCCACCATCAGGATGATCTGGAAGACGGCGCCGATGAAGATCACCAGCAGTTTCTGCATCTCGCCGATGCCGGCCCAGAGAATGAGCAGCGGCACAAAGGCGGAAGCCGGAAGGTAACGCGCGAAGGAGACAAAAGGCTCAAGCAGCGCCTCGATGGGCTTATAAGCCCCCATGGCGATACCGAGGGGGACGGCGACTATGGAGGCCAGCACGAAACCGCCCACGACACGCCAGATCGTCATGCCGATATCGCTGGCAAAACCCTGATCCGTCAGCAGATAGATACCATCCTTCAGCATGGTGACGGGGTCGGCCAGAAAGGTCGGCGACACGAAACCGCTCAGCGTGGCAAAGCCCCAGGCAGAGAAAAAAAGCACGAAGAACAGGATGCCGAGCGCTATCCTCGTGCTGTTCTTTATGGGTTGAAGTGGTTGCATTCTGTCGCCTGTCCCGAACCGGCGCGGCACTTCGCCACGCCATCAACATGTTCCCGCACTCAAGATGCGGGAACACTGTCGCGCTTCTTACTGGCTGCAATATCCGAGAGGGAAATGCAGCTGGCTGTTTCCGTCATTTGATGAAGGACGTGTCCGCGAGGGTCGAAAGATCGGGCTTCGACTTGATCACGCCGATTTCGAGCAGCAGGTCAGCCGATTTTTCGGAAAAAGTCTTGAACTCGCCCTCGAAGAATTTCTGGTTGGCGGCCTTGTCCTGCCATTCGAGGAATTTTGCCGAAGCGGCAAAGGCCTCGCCGGACTGTTTCACATCCGCGCCCATCGTCGCATAGGATTTTTCGGGATCGGCCTTGATAAGATCAAGTGCCTGGAAATAGCTGTCCGCCAGAGCCTTGGCTGCCTGCGGATTGGCCTTCAGGAAGTCTGGCGTGCAGCCAAACGTGTCCATAACCGCGGGATAATCCAGTGTCGTGGCAAGAATCTTACCCTTGTCGGGAGCGGCGCGCACGGTAGAGAGATAGGGTTCATAGGTCATGGCTGCATCGTTCTGTCCGGCGACGAAAGCCTGCGCGGCCGGCCCCGGCTCAAGGTTGACGACCTTCACATCCTTCAGTGTCAGGCCGTTTTCCTTGAGGATCCAGGCGAGGAAGAAATAAGGAGAGGTGCCCGGTGCGGACGCGGCCACCGTCTTGCCCTTGAGGTCCGCGACCTTTGCGACATCGCTGCGCACCGCGATGCCATCGGCACCGTGCGATTTGTCCATCTGGAAAATCTGGGTGGATTTCACGCCATTGGCGTTCCAGGCGATCCAGGTTTCCACCGTGGTGGCGGCGCACTGGATGTCGCCGGAAGCGAGAGCGAGATGGCGGCTGGCCTGCGGGATTTTCTTGATCTCGACCTTCAGGCCGTTCTTTTCGAAAATGCCGGCCTGTTTTGCAAGCGTCAGTGGTGCAAAACCCGTCCAGCCCGACATGCCTATCGTCACGGACGTTTCGGCATAGGCGGAAGCGGATGAGAAAAGTGCCGCCAGAGCGGCGAAAACCCAGGTTTTTTTCATGATCGGAACCCCTTTTGATTTATTTTTGTGCGACATTGTTTTTCGCTTTATTTGAGGCATCGTAGGCAGGCATTTTGTATTTGTCTAGACAAAACAGAAAGCGCACGCACATCCCTGAAGTGATTGCAAATGCACGGCCAGCCATTCTAGACATAGAGAACGCGGCCGGCGAGCAGGCCCAACGATTTCCCGTATCGAGCTCTCCATGACCAGACAGAGACGTCGTAATATCATCAAGGCCAGAAGGACCGGCACGGGTATCGCGCTGGTTGCCGCCATTTCCTTCATCGCGGGCATGACGGATGCGGTTGGACTGCATATTTCCGGCGACTTCGTATCCTTCATGACCGGCAATACCACGCGCGCCGCGGTTTCAGCGGAAGCGGGCATCTATTCCCACGCCGTGAAACTCCTTGTCGCGATCATTGCCTTTGTGGCGGGCAACGCGGGCGGGATCGTGGTGGCCCACAAGTTCGAGCGGCGTATATTTGCAGTCCTCATGGCGGTCGGATCGCTTGTGGCCATTTCGGCACTGCTTCGTGGCGAGAGCTCGGGCCTCGTGCAATTTTACCTCGTGGTCTTCGCCATGGGCATGGTCAACGCGGCCGTCGAGCATATCGAGGGACTGCCGATCGGCCTTACCTATGTGACGGGTGCCCTTTCCCGTTTCGGCCGAGGCATCGGCCGCTTTCTTCTCGGTGACCGGAGCTTTGATTGGGGCATCCAGATCGTGCCGTGGCTGGGCATGCTGAGCGGTGCGATATGCGGTGCCGTTCTCGGGGCCAAGATGCAGTCGGATGCTCTCTGGGTCGTGGCGGTCGCTGTCTTCGTTGTCGCCATCGCCACACTCATCATTCCGCGCTCACTCCGACAGCGCTATAATCAGAGGGTGAAAATCCGGCGGATTACGCCGTAGCAACCGTTGCGCTCACTTTCGCGAGATCGTGACGAATTTTGTCCCGCGCACCCGCACTGTCATCAGGCAGGGCTCCTTATCAGTACGCTCGCAATAACGCGGATGCATCTTCAGCACGAAGACCATGTTGCCGAACCGCTTGATGAAGTCATAACCGTAGATGCGGGCCGTCGCGATCATCAGGTAGCCGCCTTCTTTCACCTGCACGTAAAAATTATAGGGGCATCCCTCGTCATCACAGGCGCGGCCTTTTTCGCCATCGCAATCCAGAACCCCGTGATTGACGACGGCATCCATCAACCCGTCATTGTTGATATCCAGCCGTGTGACGAAATCGTCGCCGAATGCTGCCACCTTGCACTCGTTGCGGAAATGATCCTTCTCGTAAATCTCCGGATCGCTCACCAGCTGCTGCTGCGCCGAGAGCGCCACCGGGAACATCAAGAGAACCAGCGCCTGAAGAGCGGCAACGAGAGCGATTCGCACGGCATTTTCCTTTGCATCCGTTTGGGTTATGGATGTTGCGATCATCCGGGCGGCCAGCCTAGAGTTTAGTGCTTGCGCGACACTGACGTGTTCGCCGCCCGTGTTCCGGGGGGAACCTTTTCATGACACTTCTGGGTTTTCTCGACTACGCCGGCGTGGCAGTGTTTGCCGCAACCGGTGCGCTTGCCGCTTCGCGCAAGCAGCTCGACCTGATCGGCTTCCTGTTTTTTGCGGCGGCCACCGGTATCGGCGGTGGCACGGTGCGTGATCTCGTGCTCGGCAGAACGCCCGTGTTCTGGGTCATCAACCCCACCTATATTCTCGTCTGCGTCTCGGTGGCGGTGCTGCTGTTCTTCACGGCACATCTGTTCGAATCCCGTTACCGGGTATTGATCTGGCTCGATGCGCTCGGCCTTTCTGCTTATTGCGTCATGGGAGCGGCCAAGGGCCTCGCAGCAAGCGGTTCGGCAACTGTCGCCATTGTCACCGGCGTTCTGACGGCAACATTTGGTGGGGTTTTGCGCGATATTCTCGCCGGTGAGCCGTCCGTGCTCTTGCGGCCGGAAATCTACATCACCTGCGCGCTTCTGGGCTCTTCCACCTTCATTGTCGTCTATTTCTTCGGCGCGCCGCTTTACGCCGCTTCGGCAGCGGGCGTGCTGATGGCCTTTGGGATCCGGTCCGGCGCGCTGATCTTCGGCTGGACTTTCCCGCCCTATAAAGGCAAGCCCGGCAGACGCCCGGAAGATGTCATGAAGTGACCCATGGAACGACGCTGAAAACAGAAATGGCGCCCGCGGGCGCCATTTGCACATCCATTGTCGAACCGAAGAACTTCAGCCGCGCTTGCGGCGGAGGCGGATCACCACATCCACATGGGCGATTTCCATGCCCTCAGGCGCTTCCGGCAGATTGCCGATCTGGAGATTGTTGACAGGTATATCGAGAACCTCGTTCTCGCCTTCCACGAAGAAGTGATGGTGGTCCGACACGTTGGTGTCAAAATAGGTACGGGCACCTTCCACGGCGAGAACCCGGATGAGACCGGCCTCGGTGAACTGATGCAGCGTGTTGTAGACCGTTGCGAGAGAAACGGGCACGCCAGCTGTCACAGCCTCATCATGCAGTTCCTCGACGGTGAGGTGGCGGTCACCTTTCGCGAAGAGAAGATCGCCCAAAGCCACGCGCTGGCGCGTGGGCCTCAGCCCAGAGCGCCGCAGCCTCGTTCCGATATCCAATGTGGCGTCAAATGCCATGCAATCCCATTCCAAACAGAGGTATGCCACCCGTCAATTGCAATAGCATATATCTTTTGCAGGGAATGCTTTCAATAGTTTCAGCGCCGCCGAGTGTCGCAAATGGCCGCAAACCGGCCATTCCTGCAAATTTCCTCTGGTTCCGGCCGGATGGTTCCTGTATGCGGACGGCATATTGAGGTAATGACTTCTGCAAAGAAGGTTCGAAGACAAAGAATGGGGGCGGAACCGCCTCTGCCCTTGCAGCGCTTCATTTTGAACCTAACTTGCTCTAGTGAAGTCGATCAACACCAGTAATTGGGGAAGTGAAAGCGGTATGGCAACGAGGCAATCAAGTTACAATTACGAGGAGATCCTGTCCTGCGGTCGCGGCGAATTGTTCGGCCCGGGAAATGCACAGCTCCCATTGCCCCCCATGCTCATGGTTCACCGCATCACCGAAATTTCAGAAACCGGCGGCGCGTTCGACAAGGGTTTCATCCGTGCCGAATATGATGTCAGCCCCGATGACTGGTATTTTCCCTGCCATTTCCAGGGCAACCCGATCATGCCGGGGTGCCTCGGCCTTGATGGCATGTGGCAGCTGACCGGCTTCTTCCTCGGCTGGCTGGGCGAAGAAGGCCGCGGCATGGCGCTTTCCACTGGCGAAGTGAAGTTCAAGGGCATGGTGCGCCCTCACACCAAGCTCCTTCAATATGGTATTGATTTCAAGCGCGTGATGCGTGGCCGTCTGGTGCTTGGAACTGCGGACGGCTGGCTGAAGGCGGACGGCGAAACCATTTATCAGGCGACAGACCTGCGGGTCGGCCTGTCCAAGGAAAAGGCTGCCTGAGGCAGACGGAATAGTTCAGACAAACGCCGGGCGGCTTCGGTTGTCCAGCCGAAATCTTAAGAAAAGGTCCCTTTCATGAGACGAGTTGTTGTCACCGGCCTCGGTATTGTTTCTTCCATCGGCGGTGATGCCGCTGAAGTCACCGCGTCGCTGCGCAATGCCAAATCCGGCATTTCTTTTTCGCCGGATTTTGCCGAACACGGTTTCAAGTGCCAGGTCTGGGGCAAGCCTTCTCTCGACCCCACCGATCTGGTCGACCGCCGCGCCATGCGCTTCCTGTCGCAGGGCGGCGCGTGGAACCATGTTGCCATGAAGCAGGCAATCGCCGATTCCGGTCTGGAAGAGAGCGATATCAGCGGCAATGAGCGCACCGGCATCATCATGGGCTCGGGGGGTCCTTCCACCCGCACCATCGTCGAAGCTGCCGATATTACGCTGAAGAACAACAGCCCGAAGCGCATCGGTCCGTTTGCCGTGCCGAAGGCGATGTCCTCCACCGCTTCGGCCACGCTCGCGACCTGGTTCAAGATCCACGGCGTCAACTACTCCATCTCTTCGGCCTGCTCCACCTCGGCGCACTGCATCGGCAACGCCGCCGAGATGATCCAGTGGGGCAAGCAGGACGTGATGTTCGCTGGCGGCCACGAGGACCTCGACTGGTCGATGTCGAACCTTTTCGACGCCATGGGCGCCATGTCGTCCAAATTCAACGAGACCCCGGACGTCGCCTCGCGCGCCTATGACGTCAACCGCGACGGCTTCGTCATCGCCGGCGGTGCGGGCGTTCTGGTTCTCGAAGAGCTGGAACACGCAAAGGCACGCGGTGCCAAGATTTATGCCGAAATCGTCGGTTATGGCGCGACCTCTGACGGTTACGACATGGTTGCCCCCTCAGGCGAAGGCGCAATCCGCTGCATGCGGCAGGCTCTTTCCACCGTCAAGGGCGACATTGACTACATCAATACCCACGGCACCTCGACGCCGGTTGGCGACAGCAAGGAAATCGGCGCGATCCGCGAAGTCTTCGGCGATAAGATCCCGCACATCCAGTCGACCAAGTCGCTGACTGGCCATTCGCTTGGCGCGGCTGGTGTACAGGAATCGATCTACGGCCTCTTGATGATGCAGGAACGTTTCATCGGCGAGAGCGCGCATATTTCCGAACTCGATCCGGAATTTGCGGGCGTTCCGATCGTTCGCAGCCGCATCGACAATGCCAAGATCGACACCATCCTATCCAATTCCTTCGGCTTCGGCGGTACCAACGCCACGCTCGTCTTCCAGCGTCATAACGGATAATTGCCCATGAACGGCATCATGCAGGGTAAACGCGGCCTCATCATGGGCGTCGCTAACAATCACTCCATCGCCTGGGGTATCTCCAAGGCACTTGCGGCACAGGGCGCGGAACTGGCCTTCACCTATCAGGGTGAAGCGCTCGG
Organism: Agrobacterium sp. InxBP2; assembly: GCF_026191755.1. Taxonomy (NCBI): domain Bacteria; kingdom Pseudomonadati; phylum Pseudomonadota; class Alphaproteobacteria; order Hyphomicrobiales; family Rhizobiaceae; genus Agrobacterium; species Agrobacterium sp. InxBP2. The sequence goes on along the minus strand of NZ_JAINDY010000030.1, from coordinate 95,333 downwards.
CAAGCGTGTCAAACCGCTCGCCGCGGAACTTGGCTCCGACTTCATCGTGCCTTGCGATGTCGAAGATATCGCTTCTGTGGACGCGCTGTTTCAGACGATTCGCGAAAAATGGGGCGCGCTGGATTTTGTCGTGCATGCCATCGGCTTCTCCGACAAGAACGAGCTGAAGGGCCTTTACGCGGATACGACGCGCGAGAATTTCAGCCGCACCATGGTCATTTCCTGTTTCTCCTTCACGGAAATCGCCAAGCGCGCCGCCGAGCTGATGACGAATGGCGGCTCCATGCTGACACTGACTTATAACGGTTCGCAGCGCGTCATTCCGAACTATAACGTCATGGGCGTTGCCAAGGCGGCGCTCGAGGCTTCCGTGCGTTATCTCGCTGCAGATTTCGGCCCGCGCGATATCCGCGTCAACGCCATCTCGGCCGGTCCGGTCCGCACGCTCGCAGGTGCGGGCATTTCCGACGCGCGCGCCATTTACGCATGGAACCAGAAGAACGCGCCGCTGAGACGGACGGCGGATATCGACGATATCGGCGGGTCTGCGCTCTACCTTCTGTCCAACCTCTCGCGCGGCGTGACGGGCGAGTGCCATTACGTAGACTGCGGCTATAATATCACCTCGACACCCACGCTCGAGGTTCTGTCCAAAGCGGACGCGGAATAATCACCGTCCCTCGTTTATTAAAGCCCGGCACCGTGCCGGGCTTTTTTCATTTGGCGTCTGTGTCATTTTCATAAATCACTAAAGTATAAATCACCGAGGTAACTGATTTTAAACATCGGTTGATTATGGTCCGCAACAATTCAACGGTTGCGCTTGCCGCATATGCTTAGAGATCGACACTGCCTCATGCGACTGGCCAAACTGAAGCCATTGCTGGAAAAATTCGGAGTTTCGCGCGACGGGACCGCAGCCATCGAATTCGCGATCCTCGCCATCCCTTATTTCCTGGTTGTTTTCGCAATCATCGAAACCTTCATCGCCATGATCGCGGAGCAGGTGGTCGTCAATGCCACCGAAAGCATGGCCCGGCGGCTGAGGACGGGGCAGATCAGCAGTTCGATTTCGAAAGAAGATTTCCGAAAGAACTTCTGCAACGAAGTCTCGGTGATAATCACCTGCTCGGCGGATGAGATCAAAACGGAACAGAAGCTCTATATCGATCTTCGCTCCTTCACCACCTTCAAGGATATCCCCACCGCCATACCTTTGAAGGCCTTCGGAGAATATTACGATCTTGATACGGCGCAATTCGGCTTCAAGCCGGGTGGGCCGGAAACGATCAACATGCTGCGTGTCTATTATCGCTGGCGCGTGACCGCCGATATCATTCGCCCCTATCTTACAAAAATTCGCCCGGCCGATGGATCGATGCCTTCTCACTTCCTGATCGTCGCGACCGACGCTTTCATGAACGAAAAATACACGACAAGCGGGGGCTCCTGATGGCAGGTCTGATTGCCGCCGTGACGCAAGGCAGGCTGCGTTTCATTGCGCTTGCTTCACGCTTCGCAAGAGATCGCCGCGGTGTTGGCGCGGTGGAATTCGCGATCATTTTCCCGATATTGCTCGCACTTTATGTGACGTCCTTCGAACTCACCATCGGCTACAATACCTACAAGCGGGCAAGCAGCGCCGCCGCGACGATCAACGACCTGATTTCGAAAACGGGTTCTGTAGACAAGACCTATCTTGCAGGCATGGGGGATGTAGCATCCGCAGTCTTCGCGCCCTATAGCACGAAGGGTCTCCGGCTGAAGATCAGCGGTATCAAGATCGATGCCCAGAAACAGGCGAAAATCACTTGGTCCTGGGATGAGAAGAACCAGCGGCCCTATGCGGTCGGCTCTGCGGTGGTGGTGCCGACCCGCCTGCTGATTGCTGACAGCTTCCTCATCCATGTCGAACTTTCTGTCCCGCATGAACTGTTGATGTTCATGACCGACATCTCCTCCTCTGGCGTCAAGTCGATCACCATCGGCCGCGATTATTTCTTCAAGCAGCGCGATGCGGAGACAGTCTGCAGCAATTGCTGAATGCACCGTTGCATCCGGATCCCCTCGCGCTGACGGCTAATAGACATCGCGAAGATAGCGCTTTTCGCGCTTCAGCTGGCTGACATATTCGCTTGCTGCTTCCGCAGAGAGGCCGGCCTCGTCAATGATGATCCGGTGCAGGGCATCGTCTACGTCCTTCGCCATGCGGGTCGCGTCACCGCAGACGTAAAAATAGCCCCCCTCTTCGAGCCACTGATAAAGCGCCTTGCCATTCTGCCGCATGCGCGTCTGCACGTAGATCTTTTCCGCCTGATCGCGCGAAAAGGCGAGATCGAGACGCGTCAGCACGCCCGCACGGCTCATTTCACCCAGCTCACTCTCGTAAATGAAGTCCGACTGCCGGTGCTGGTCACCAAAAAACAGCCAGTTCCGGCCGGTGGCGCCCCGCGCCAGCCGTTCCTGCAGGAAGGCCCGGAACGGCGCTATTCCCGTGCCCGGACCCACCATGATAACCGGCGCATCGTCGTTCTGCGGCACACGGAACGCCTTGTTGGGCGAAACGAAAACCCCGGCAGTCGCCCCTGCCTCCACCCGATCTGCCAGATAGGTGGAGCACACGCCGCCGCGCTCGCGGTCGTGAGCGCGATAACGCACGCTGGCGATCGTCAGATGCACGCTGTTTCCCGCGGCAAGGGGGCTGGAGGAGATGGAGTAAGCCCGATGCTGCAGCGGTTTCAGGAAAGTCACGAATTCAGCAAGATCGAAAAGACGCCTGCCGCCAAGATTGAGCAGGTCGAGAATATCCTTGCTCCAGAGAAAGGCGGCCAGCTGCTCCCTGTCGCCGTTCGCAAGAACATGCGCCAGTTCGTCATGACCCGCGCGCTTGCCGATTTCGGCGACCAGTTCACGCGAGGGCGTCGAGATTTCGAACATGCGGAGAAATGCGTCTCCCACCGAACGATCCAGCCCGGCCACTTCGCTATCGGCTTCCGCCTCGAAATGGTCGAGCAACGCACCAGCCAGTTTCGGGCAGTTGACGGGAACGACACCAAGGGCATCACCCGCCTCATAGCTGAGGCCGCTTTCCCCGAGATCGAATTCGTAATGCCTGATTTCCTTCGATGAAGCCGGACCGGAAAGACGGTGATTGACGCTTAGCCGCGCCAGATAGGGATTCTTCCGGTTCCATTCCTGTGTCACCCGCCTGGGGAGTTGGGCCGGACGAGGCATCACGACAGTCGCCGCCTGGTCGCCATCGAGCGCAAGTGCAATGGGCAGGGTCTCATCGATCCAGGCGGCGGCAGCGTCCTCGAAGTCGATATCGCAATCAATCCGCGTTTTCATACGTTTGCCGCCGAGCTGCTCAAAGCGCGTATCGATGAGTTTGCCGGCCTGGCAAAATCCGTCATACCCCGTATCACCCAGCGCCAGCACGGCGAAATTCATCGCCTCCAGTCGTGGCGCACCATCAGCGGCAAGCGCTTCCCAGAATAGCTGCGCATTATCGGGCATTTCACCCTCGCCATAGGTCGAGGTCACGACAATGACCCGTTTCATCGAACCGAGGCGTTCCATGGACACGTCGTCAAGCGCCATCACCGCCGGCTGCATACCCTGCGTGCGGGCGGCGGCGGCGATATCCATCGCCAGCGCCTCGGCATTGCCGGTCTGTGTGCCGAAGAGGATGTTCAGCACGCTCGCCGCCGTCTCGGGAGCGGCAGCGGCGACAGATGCCTCCAGGCCAATGGCCGCGCGGGAGTGGAGCCCGGCTAAAAAACCTGCAAGCCAGGCGCGCTGGTCGCCGTTAAAGGGCGCGTCTTCGGGAATGTAGGGTATCTTCATCATGCTGCCCTGTTCTGGCTGGATGCGGCGGTTAGGTCAGGAATGGCGCGGGCCGCGAAAAGCTCTTCGAAGCCCGGCAGACGACCGATCTTCTCGATGTTTTTGCGGCTCTGCTGAATGATCCAGCCATAGGTGCCTGGACTGTCCACCGACCAGATGTTGCGGCGCGCCAGTGCCTGCTTGTAGTCATCAAGTCGCTTGGCGGCGATCATCACCGCAAGCTGTCCGTCGCTATGGTCGGAAAGAGCCTCGCGCGCATATTTCAGCAGACGCTGCATCAGGGCATAATCTTCCGTAAGAATGAGATTGCGCACCGCTTTTTCGATGGCGGCGTCGGAAGGACCCGATGCCATCGGCAATCGCTGCAAGGCGATGGCCTGCGCCATGCTCAACACAGTGTAATTGTTGATCAGTGCGTACATGTCTTCCGTATCCGTTTGGCCATAGGCCGGCACGGTGCCGTTCAATACGGACTTGCGATCTCGATAGGCCAGCTTGAACTTCCGCAGCTGATGGGCAGCAAGTGCGGAAGCCAGTTCCTCCAGCAATTCCTTGCGCGGCTTGGCCTTGAGAATTTCGTCACTGTCCTGATAAAGCAGCAGCGCGCGTGGCATGCCGTAAACGAAATTGTGCTGTTCGCTCTCCCAGTTTTCCAGCAGCCATGTGGCCTTCGCTGAGCCAGTCTCCACCGCGTGCCAGTTCAGAAGCTGGTGAACGGCGTGACGATGGATCGCCGCCTGCTCGTCCTCGCCCGTGATGGAGCCAAGCAGGATCGAATCGTGGCTGACTTTCTTCGGCAGGTCGCCATAGGGGTCGTATTGATAGACGAAACCGCCACTCATACCGTTGCCGAAGCCCTTGCCAAAACTGCCGAGGTTAAGCACCGCACCGTTGGTCATGTATTCGCAGGCAAAATCCCCCACGCCTTCCACAACGGCGGTCGCGCCGGAGTTGCGCACCGCAAAACGGTCGCCTGCCTGCCCTTCCACAAAGGTGCGGCCGCCGGTTGCGCCGAACAGTGCGAAATTACCGACCAGCACATTCCCGCCCGCCTCCTGCGAACCGCCGCCGGGAGAACGCACGACGATGGTGCCACCGCAGGCGCTTTTGCCGACGCCGTCATTGCAGGTACCGGTATGGACCATGATCATGCCGTCGTTGCAGAAAGCGCCAAAGGATTGTCCAGCCGAACCTGATGTATCGATGCGCACCGAACCCGCTTCCAGAAATCGACGGCCACGGCTGTCCCGTCTGACGGCCGGCAGCGCATCCGCCTCTTCGCCGGAAAGCTCATGGTTCAGCATACGTTCGATATCGACGGCGAGCTGGCCGCCGACGCTCTTGTTGCAATTGTTAAGGAAACGGTTGCCGCCAAGCTCGATGCTTTCGCGCCCGCCGTCGACCAGTGCCGAGCGCACGAGTTCGATGAAGGCATCGTCCAGCGCGAAGTCCTTTTCCATATAGACCGGGCTGTCGATCTTCACTTCCTCGACCACGGTTAGCATTGCCCGGAGGTCAAGCTGGCCAACGCTTGCGGGATGATCGAGTAGGTGAAGAAGATCTGAGCGGCCCCGCGCTTCCCGCAGCGAACGCAGCCCGAGTGCGGCCAGGATCTCGCGCGTTTCATGGGCGATGTTCATGAGATATTGCGCCAGCGCCCGCGGATCGCCGTTAAACGCCTCCTGATTGGTGGTGAGACCGGCCGGGCATTTGATGTTGCAGTTCTTCGCCATGACGCATTTCAACATCATCAGCGCCGTGGTGCCGAATTCGAAACTATCCCCACCGAGAAGAGCTGATTTCACGACATCGCTCGCCGTCTGGTGTGCGCCGGAGCAGCGCAACAGCACCTTGGCGCGCAGGCCTGTGGCGCAAAGCGCCTGATGCACCTCGGCAACGCCGATTTCCGCGGCGCGACCAGTATATTTGAGGCTGGTGACGGCCGCCGCCCCCGTGCCGCCGGTATTGCCGGCGACGTTGATGACATCCGCTCCCGCCTTGGCGACACCGACCGCGATCGTGCCGATGCCTTCTGACGAGACCAGCTTGACGATGACCCGCACGCGCGCTGCCTTGGCATCGTGGATGAGTTGGGCCAGATCCTCGATGGAATAGGTATCATGATGCGGCGGCGGCGAGACAAGCTCGACGCCCGGCGTACCGCCACGCGCGGCGGCGATTTCCACCGTGACCTTTGGAGACGGCAATTGTCCGCCTTCGCCGGGCTTTGCGCCCTGGCCGATCTTGATCTCGATCTCTTCCAGCATCGGATCGGCAAGATAGCCGGCCCAGACACCGAAGCGGCCCGATGCGAACTGCTTGATGCGCGAGGCGCGAATGGTGCCGTATCGCGATATATGCTCGCCGCCCTCACCGGAATTTGACATGCCGCCAACCATGTTGGTACCGTGCGCCACAGCCTCATGGGCGGCCGCGACAAGCGCGCCATGGCTCATTGCACCAGAGGCGAGGGTCATGGTGATCTCGCTGGCATTTTGCACGGCATTGAGCGAAATGCTCGCCGGCGCGGTGCGAACAAGCGAGAGGTAATCGGAAGCCTCGCCCCTCGCCTGAACCAGAAGAGCGCCCCCTTCAAGCCAATGTCCGACTATGTCCTCGCCGAAGCGATCGATCAGCGATTGGCCAAGTGCTGCGAGCTTGGCAAGCTCATGGCCGTGCGGGCCGGTCAATTGCAGCCGGAAGGCGCCTTCCTCTGCGCCTTCGCAGAGCAAGCCCCGTACCATGAAGCTGTTATTGCCCTTGCGGGAAAACCGACCCATTTCACGGCGAAACTCTTCCGCCGAACCGGCGAACGTCACATCAGCTGGCAATTCCAGGACATCGCGCAGGGCGGCGGGGCGACGTGCTCTTTCTTCCGCCATCATACGGGCAAATGCGCGGTATCCAGTCGTTACCTCGAAGGCATCGATCGCCTCCGGGGTCAACCGGTCAAAACTGGTGTGATAATAGGCCGCGTCGTCGAGACCGAAGGCATCTTCCAAGCGGTTGAGCGGCAGGAGACGTAACGCCTCTTCGTTTTCGGTCCCCTTGTCGAAACCGATCTTTTCCTCCGTCATATCCACGAAACCGCGCACGGCCGTCGTGCCATAGGAATGGCCGGCCCCTTCGGCACGCTCCTTGAAAAGACCGAGCAGCGGAATGTCGCTTTCTCCCTTTACAGACAGCGCCTTGCGGTGCCAGTCCGCCACGGCCTGGGCGATGACGGCGAAGCTCACGCCGCCGACCGGCGTTTTCACATTCGGGAAATAACGCTTCAGCACGTCATCTTCCGTATCGAGGAAGTTCGGCTCGAAGAACTCGCCCCCGATATAGCTTTCCGCCGTACACAGGCCCACCTTGCCCATGGTCTTCATCAGCGACTTTTCCGCCGCCTTGGCGAAGCGCTTGAAGGCCTTGTCGGCTTCGCTGCCGAATTTCTCCTCGGCGCGGAACTGCACGGCGAGCGGATAGACCGCCGAAGCGCCAAAGCCGAGACCGGCTGCAATGTGATGGGAGGAGGAGAATTGTCCACTTTCGACGATCAGGGACACACGCAGCCTGAGGCCTTCCTCGATCAGCCGCTGATTGATGGCGGAAACCACCATGATCATCGGCAAAGCGGCACGACGCGCGGAAACATGCCGGTCAGTGATCACGGCAATGCCACCTTCGCCAGCGGCAAAAGCGGCGACCTCAGCGCACAGTCCGTCTATCGCCTCTCTCAATGCCGCTTCATTGGCCTCCCCTGTATCGAAGACGGGCGCATAGAGCATTTCGAAACGGCGCACCGGCGTCTCGGTCTGCTCGCGGATGCGCAGCATGTCCAGGTGGCTAAGGATTGGCGAGCGCACGACGATCTGGCGGGCCTTCTTAGCGCCGCTGTTCGGCTTGGCACCCAGGGCCACCCGTAGCGTCATGCCATCAGCTTCGCGAATACTGTCTAGCGGCGGATTGGTGACCTGCGCGAAACGCTGCGAAAAATACTTGGCGACCCCACCTTCCTGATCGGAAAGCGCGTTGATGGCATTGCCGTATCCCATCGCCGAAATTTTTTCGGAACCGGAAGCCAGCATCGGGTCCATCAGGAATTTAAAACTCTCCTGATTGTGCGAATAGGCGACGTAACGCTGGTGACGTTTGAGATCACCATTATAACGCAGCGGTGAGCCCTGCTTTTCCGCTGGCACTTCCGGCAGATCCTCCAGCATGACACGGGCTTCGCGCAGCAGGGATGAATAGTCGCGGCGCGCGGCGAGAAGCTCCAGCGCCTCGACGGTGGAAAAGGCGCGGCGCGCGGCGTGGTCGTAATAAAGCATGCCGCCCGCCTCGATGCGGCCGCGCCGGATAACGCTCTCCGCCGGAAAGGCGATCTGCCCGGCCTCCGACATGACGCAGAGATATTCGTCCGTCTCGACGGTGCGTAGCGGGCGCAGGCCAAGCCGATCGAGGCGCGCGCCAACGATAGTGCCGTCGCCGAAGATCAGCGCGGCCGGACCGTCATTTTTCTCCTCATAGAGAGAGAAATATTCCAGCATCGCCCTCACGTCCGGCGACAGGGTGTCGTCGTTTTCCCAGGCTGGCGGCATCATCGAGACCACAGCGGTAACGAGGTCAAGACCGTCCTCCATAACCCGCGCCTGCAAGGTCTGGTCCAGACGGCAGCTATCCGACTGGCCTTTCGGCCTGACGATGCTGGCATTCTTCGCCAGGGCAACTGCCGCTTCCGACAGGCGGTTCTTCTTGTCGGTGTTGAGTTCGCCATTATGCGCCATCAGGCGGAAAGGCTGCGCCATGGATGGGTGCGGATCGGTATTGGTGGAGAACCGCGTGTGGAAATACATCGTATGCACTTCATGGCGCGGATCCGTCAGGTCGCAGAAATAGGGCATCACCTCATGGGAGTTCAGGCGGCCCTTTAAGACCTGCGTGCGGGCGCTGAGCGAGAGCGGATAAAAGCCGGCGAGATCAGGCACGCTATACGCAAGCGCCTCAATGGCAATCAGTGCCTTGTGGATACGCCAGTCGAATTCCGCCAGAGTTGCGCATTCGGCCGGAGCAGAGAAAACCCATTGGCGGATCGGCAACTGGTAAGGGATGGCGGCAGCACGGATGGCCGCGTCATTTACCGGTACATCACGGACGGTGAGGACCGAAAATCCCTGTTCCTGCAGCGCGCTGCCGATGATGCCAACCGCCTCATCATGGAACGCGGAGTTCTGCGGCAGGAAAAAATTGCCGACGCCGAACTGGCCGGTCTGCAAACCGTGTTCGCCAGTCAGTTTCCGAAAGAAGGAGAGCGACAAATCCAGCGACACCCCGGCACCATCGCCGACACCTTCTGCCGACATGCCACCGCGATGCGGGACGGCGCAGAGCGCCTCGTGGCCGCGCTTCAACACATCGTGAGTTTGCACGCCGTCCTTGCGGGTGATGAAACCAACGCCACAGCTGCTTTTTTCAAAGGCGGCATCGTAAAGGCCGAATTTTTGCTCCGTCACGCTCAAGGCTCTCTCCTCTCATTGCGCAATTCGCGCGGCATCGCCTTTTTCCCGAATCCGGCGCGTCAGCCGGCGCTCTGCGGGCGGAGCCGCAGGCGACCTGGCTGCTCCTCTTCTTCTGCTTATCGGCTTTTGATGACGAGAACGGTCGTTTTGCGGCCGTCAAACGGCTGGGCAGCAATCGCCGCATTTTCGCAAATAATGATCGTGTTCGTTCGCATCGCGTTCCCTGATGGTCGATTTTCAAGCGCAAAAACACGCCGAATTACGTCAGTATTGCTTACGTAATATTTCATGATTAAGAAAGTCAAGATTAAAATCGATCCGGCGCAATAAAAAAACAAAAAAGCCGCGAAATCCGAAAGGATTCCGCGGCGTGACTGCTTCAGGAGTTTTTTAAATTGCCCAGATCACTCAGATGGCATTTCGAGCGTGCGGCTAAACCAGAGGGCAATAAGCGTACACAGGGCGCCCGACATGAGGTAGATGCCGACCGCGAAAAGGCCGAATTTGGACGAAAATCCGAGCGCCACGAGCGGCGCGAAGCCGGCACCGATCAGCCAGGAAATGTCCGAGGTCAAAGATGCGCCGGTGTAGCGGTACTCGCGGCTGAAGCGGGAGGCGAGCGCGCCACCCGCCTGACCGAAGGACAGGCCCAGCAGCGAGAAGCCGATCAGCACGAAAAGATAACGGCCGATATCACCGGAACTGAGGAGAACGGGGGCCACAAGGCTGAAGAGACCAATCAGGACCGCCGCGATGGCGAGAAGTTTCCGCCGCCCTATGCGATCCGCCAGAATACCAGAAACGACAATCATGCCGCCGGCAATGATGGCGCTGACGAACTGCACGAAGAGGAAGTCCGACACGCGCTGGCTGGTGTTGAGAGAAACCCAGCTCAGCGGGAAGACGGTGACGAGATGGAAGAGCGCAAAGCTCGCCAGCGGCACGAAAGCGCCGGTGACAACCACCGGGAACTGCGACCGCAGCATTCTGAACATGGGACGCGGCTCCAGTTCATGCTGTTCCAGCATGGCCTGGAATTCCGGCGTCACGATCATGCGAAGGCGGGCAAAGAGCGCAAGCACGTTCAGCGCCAGCGCCACGAAGAAGGGGAAACGCCAACCCCAGGCCAAAAACTCTGCACTGGAAAGCTGCGTGACGAAAACGATGAAGAAGGCGCTGGCGAGACCAAAACCCATGGCCGCCCCGATTTGCGGCATCATGGCGTACCAGCCGCGCTGCCTCGGCGGAGCGTTCATGGCGAGCAGCGAGACAAGGCCATCCCAGGCGCCGCCGAGGCCAAGGCCCTGGCCGATACGGAAAACCGCCAGCAGGCAGGGAGCCAGCATGCCAGCCTCGGCATAGGATGGAAGGAAGCTGATCGCCATGGTGGAACCGCAGAGCGTGAAGAGCGCGGCCATCAGCTTGACGGCGCGGCCAAACCTGCGGTCGATCTGGAGGAAGATCAGAGAACCGATCGGTCTTGCGATAAAAGCGAGAGAGAAGACAGCGAAGGAATAAAGCGTGGCCGTCAGCGGATCCACATAAGAGAAGAAGACATGCGGAAAAACGAGCGCGGAGGCGATGGCGTAAATGAAAAAATCAAAAAACTCCGTCATTCTCGCAAGAATGACTGCAATCGTAATGCGATCCGGATCGACCTTTACGGGGCCGGCACCGTGTCCGTTCGCCTCTGGCGCCTGCCCAAAAGATGGAGCAGCATTCGTATAACTCATAATATTCCTCCTGCGTCATGGACGAACCATTTCATGTAACGCGCAGGCTCCTCTTCCGTTGCGTTACGATGCGACGGATTGTCACACGCACCCTACGTAACGTCAATTGAAGTTTGAGAAGAAAGGCTTGCCCCACGGGCTTCCTATGCGATAATGCACGCGCTCCGCCTGTAAACGCAGCTTTGACCGCCACATGGTGCATCGCAACGATTTCGCTGCACCGCGACAATATACCTCATTTGAAAAATGATGTTCGGCAATTATTCGCGGCATAATCCAAACTGTACGAGTTCAAAGAACGTGCGCATGATCAAAAAACTCCCATCCGCCCTCCTGGCAATTCCGGCAATGCTGCTGCTCAGCGGCTGTAACCTTGTTGTCATGAATCCCTCGGGCGACGTCGCCATCCAGCAGCGCGATCTTATCATCACGTCCACGGTCTTGATGCTGCTGATCATCGTTCCCGTCATTGCCCTGACGCTGTTCTTCGCATGGAAGTACCGCGAGTCGGCCAAGGCCGAGGATTACGATCCCGAGTGGCACCATTCCACGCGCCTTGAGATGGTGATCTGGTCGGCACCCGTCGCGATCATTCTGATGCTCGGTACCGTGACTTGGATTTCCACCCACCGACTCGACCCTTATCGGCCGCTGGAACGCATCGACGAGAACCGTCAGGTCACCGCCGATATCAAGCCGATCACCGTCGAAGTTGTGGCCATGGACTGGAAGTGGCTGTTCTTCTACCCTGAACTCGGCATTGGCAGCGTCAATGAATTCGCCGCTCCGATCGATGTTCCGATCAATTTCAAGATCACCGGCACGACGGCGATGAACTCCTTCTTCGTTCCAGCACTGGCCGGCCAGATTTATGCCATGGGCGGCATGCAGACCAAGCTGCATGCCGTGATCAACAAGGAAGGCGTCTATGACGGCTTCTCGGCCAACTTCTCCGGCCCCGGCTTCTCGCATATGCGCTTCAAATTCCACGGCCTCAGCCAGCAGGGCTTCGACCAGTGGGTGGCCAAGGCAAAGGAAGGCGGCAAGGGCTTCGGGCGCCAGGAATATCTCGAATTCGCCAAGCCTTCGGAGCGCGAGCCGGTGCAATATTTCGCTTCGGTCGATCCGGAACTCTACAGCGCCATCCTCAACCGTTGCGTGGAGCCCAACAAGCTCTGCATGCGCGACATGATGCATATCGACGCCAATGGCGGCGGCGGCAAGGAAGGCATCGACATCGCCAAGGCGCTTAACTCCGTCGTCTGCACCCCGCTTGCGCCTTATGGCGTCGCCAGCGGTCCACAATCCACTCCGGCTGCTATCGAAGGCCAGACTTTCGAACCTGCGGCGCTGCCGGAAACCAAACAAGTCGCTGGCTGACGATACGTCCCGGCATTCTGCGGCGCGGCCTGTCCGCGCCGAATTTACGTCTTTGAATCGCAAGAGGCTAAAATGGTCGTCAACTCCGATCAAACGTCGTTCCTGTTCGGACGGCTAACCTGGGAGTCAATCCCGCTTCACGAGCCCATTCTTGTCGCCACCTTCGCGGCCGTGGCTCTGGGCGGCATCGCCGTCGTCGGCGCCATCACCTATTTCAGGCTGTGGGGCTACCTCTGGAATGAATGGTTCACGAGCATCGATCACAAGAAGATCGGTATCATGTACATCATTCTGGCGCTTATCATGCTTCTGCGCGGTTTTGCCGACGCCATCATGATGCGCGTGCAGCAGGCCATCGCCTCCGGCGGATCGGAGGGATATCTTCCGCCGCATCACTACGACCAGATATTCACCGCCCACGGCGTCATCATGATCTTCTTCATGGCCATGCCGATGATCACCGGTCTCATGAACTTCGTCGTGCCGCTGCAGATCGGCGCCCGCGACGTTTCATTCCCGTTCCTCAACAATTTCTCCTTCTGGATGACCACGGCTGGCGCCGTCATCACCATGATCTCGCTGTTCATCGGTGAATATGCGCAGACGGGCTGGCTTGCCTATCCGCCGCTTTCCGGCATCGACGGAAGCCCGGGAGTGGGGGTCGACTATTATATATGGGGTCTGCAGATCGCGGGTGTCGGAACGACGCTGTCAGGCATCAACCTGATCGTGACCATCATCAAGATGCGCGCGCCGGGCATGACCATGATGCGTATGCCGATCTTCGTCTGGACGTCGCTGTGTTCGAACATCCTGATCGTGGCATCCTTCCCGATCCTGACCGCAACGCTCGCGCTTCTGACCCTTGACCGCTACGCTGGTACGAATTTCTTCACCAACGACCTCGGCGGCAATCCGATGATGTATGTCAACCTCATCTGGATCTGGGGCCATCCCGAAGTTTATATTCTGGTACTGCCGGCTTTCGGTATCTTCTCCGAAATCGTCGCCACCTTCTCGGGCAAGCGCCTCTTCGGTTACGCGTCGATGGTCTACGCCACTGCCGTCATCACCATCCTGTCCTATATCGTCTGGCTGCACCACTTCTTCACCATGGGTTCTGGCGCAAACGTCAATGCCTTCTTCGGCATCACGACGATGATCATCTCGATTCCGACGGGTGCGAAGATCTTCAACTGGCTCTTCACCATGTATAAGGGCCGCATCAAGTTCGACGTGCCGATGCTGTGGACGATCGGCTTCATGATCACCTTCGTCATCGGCGGCATGACCGGCGTCCTTCTCGCCGTACCGCCAGCGGACTTCGTGCTGCATAACTCGCTGTTCCTGATCGCCCACTTCCACAACACGATCATCGGCGGCGTGGTGTTCGGCGTTCTCGCCGGCATCGTCTACTGGTTCCCGAAGGCCTTCGGCTATCGTCTCGATCCGTTCTGGGGCAAGCTGTCCTTCTGGTTCTGGTTCACCGGCTTCTATTTTGCCTTCATGCCGCTCTATATTCTCGGCCTGATGGGCATTACCCGCCGCCTCAGCCAGTTCGAAGACAACTCTCTTCAGATCTGGTTCCTGATTGCCGCCTTCGGCGCCTTCCTGATCGCGCTCGGCATCGCCTCCTTCGTCATCCAGCTCATCGTCAGCTTCCTGAAGCGCGACAAGCTGCGTGACGTCACCGGCGACCCCTATAATGGCCGCACGCTGGAATGGTCGACGTCTTCGCCGCCGCCGCAGTATAATTTCGCCTTCACGCCCGTCATTCACGATGTTGACGCCTGGACGGACATGAAGAAGCGCGGTTACAGCCGCCCGCTGGAAGGCTTCATCCCAATCCACATGCCGAAGAATACCGGCTCGGGCGTCATCATCAGCGCCATCAGCGTGGTGCTGGGCTTTGCCCTGGTGTGGCACATCTGGTGGCTGGCAGTTCTGTCATTCATCGGCATCGTCGCGGTCTCGATCGCCCATACCTTCAACTACAATCGCGAATACTACATTCCAGCCTCCGACGTCTCCACGGTTGAGGCGGAGCGTACCAAGCTGCTCGCGAAACAGGCGTAACGAAACATGGCTCATACACCTGCACAAAGCGTCGACGGCGCTGAACCACCGGTCTTTTACCTGAAGGAAGACCATCATCCCGAGAACGGCACTTCGATCGGCTTCTGGCTCTACCTGATGAGCGACTGCCTGATTTTCGCCGTGCTCTTCGCCACCTACGCCGTCCTCGGCCGCAGCTATGCGGCCGGACCTTCGGGCGCGGATCTGTTCGATCTCAAGCTCGTCGCCATCAACACCGGCTTCCTGCTTTTCTCCTCCATCACCTATGGCTTTGCCATGCTGGAAATGGAAAAGAAGAAGGTGAAGACGACCCTGGTCTGGCTCGGAATCACCGGTCTCTTCGGCCTCGCCTTCCTTGCCGTCGAACTTTACGAGTTCCACCACCTGATCGAAGAAGGAGCCGGTCCGCACCGTTCGGCTTTCCTGTCGTCGTTCTTCGCGCTGGTCGGCACCCACGGTTTGCACGTCACCTTCGGCATCATCTGGCTCGTCACGCTGATGGTGCAGGTCGCCAAGCATGGCCTGATCGCGGCGAACAAGCGTCGCCTGATGTGCCTGTCGATGTTCTGGCACTTCCTCGACGTCATCTGGATCGGCGTCTTCTCCTTCGTTTACCTCATGGGAGTTCTTTGATGAGTTCCGAAGTACACGCACATCACGACGCGCATGGCGACGACCATCATCACCATGATGGCGCGAGCCACGGCACGTTCAAAAGCTACATGATCGGCTTCATCCTTTCGGTCATTCTGACGGCGATCCCCTTCTGGCTGGTCATGGGCGACGTCCTTGAAAACAAGACGCTGCTCGTCATCGCCATCATGGGCCTCGGCGTCATCCAGATCTTCGTGCACATGATTTATTTCCTGCACATGGACACCAAGTCGGAAGGCGGCTGGACCTTCATGGCGCTGATCTTCACCGTCGTGGTGCTGCTGATCACGCTCTCCGGTTCGCTGTGGGTCATGTACAACATGAACAAGAACATGATGCCGCTGCACATCGAAGATGTGAAAAACCTGCCTTAACCAGAAATTGCGGCCTGCCGGAAGCCCGGCAGGCCGCCTTCCGCGCCAACACATAACCCCATGAATCGTGGCGCGATTTATGGGGTTATCTGCTGGAAGAAGCGCATTCGGGGCGATGAGGCCCGGTCAGGTGGACGACACCTCCGCCAGACATGCTTCTCAAGGACCGTGACATGACCAAAACAACGCCCCCCAAGCGCGGCATTCGCCCCGCAGCCATCGTCGTTCTGTTTCTGACCGTCGCCCTGACAGGGCTGCTGCTGGCTCTTGGAACCTGGCAGGTCAAAAGACTTTCCTGGAAGCTCGACCTGATTGAGCGTGTCGAGGCCCGTGTGCACGCGGAACCCACCGATGCGCCCGCCGCCGGGCAGTGGCCGGCGCTCGGCGAGCCAGCGGAGTACGAATATCGCCGTGTGAGACTTTCGGGCACTTTCCTCAACGACAAAGAGGTCCAGGTCTATACCGTTACCGATCTCGGCCCGGGTTACTGGATCATGACACCGCTGAGACGAGATGATGGCACGAGCATCATCGTCAATCGCGGCTTTGTCCCGTCCGACAGGCGAGACCCGTCATCGCGACAGGAAGGTCAGCCGACAGGCCGCGCGGAGGTCATCGGGCTGATGCGTGCCCCCGAGACAGGCGGGCTTTTCCTCCGCACCAATGACCCCACAAATGGACGCTGGTACTCCCGCAATATTCCGCAGATATCGCAGGCCTCCGGCCTTTCGGGCGTCGCACCGTTTTATGTCGATGCCGATGCGGCACCCAATCCCGGCGGTCTGCCGGTCGGCGGCAAGACAATGCTTACCTTCCCAAACAACCATCTCTCCTACGCCATTACCTGGTACATTCTCGCGGCCATGGTCGTCGCGGCGGGCTGGTATGTGCTGCGCAATCTGAACGCCCCGAGGTCAAAGCAGGGCAAGGATTGAGCGGCCGATTTTACCGAATGGTTCACAAAACCCCTTCCTTCTTCACGTTTTGCTGATCTATAACGACAGTTCGGCCTGACATGCCCGTCGGCGCAGCTTCGTTTCGGTGAGTTATGGCAAGAGCATTTCTTCTCGTTCTGGATTCCTTCGGCGTCGGCGGTGCGCCCGATGCGGAGCACTATGGCGATCTTGGAGCGAATACGCTCGGTCACATCGCGGAATTCTGCGCAGCCGGTGCAGCTGACAGAACGGGACTACGGTCCGGTCCGCTGAAGCTGCCGAACATGTGTTCGCTCGGCCTGCTGGAGATCGCCAGGCAGGCAAGTGGTGACATTCCCGCCGGCATGGAGGCGCCGGAACGCATTTTTGGCCTGCATGGCTGCGCCAGCGAAGTTTCGAAGGGCAAGGACACTCCGTCCGGTCACTGGGAGATCGCGGGAACGCCGGTGACGTTCGACTGGGGATATTTTCCGACGGAGGGCGATGCGTTTTCGCCGGAACTGGTGACAGCGATCTGCGAGGAGGCGGATCTTCCGGGTATTCTTGGCAATTGCCATGCTTCCGGCACCGAGATCATCGCGCGGTTCGGCGAAGAACATATCCGGAGCGGCAAGCCAATCTGTTACACATCTTCGGATTCCGTGTTCCAGATTGCCGCGCACGAAACGCATTTTGGCCTGGGGCGGCTCATCGCGCTCTGCGAGACGGTACGCAAGCTGCTCGATCCGCTGAACATAGGCCGCGTCATCGCGCGCCCCTTCGTTGGCGAAACGGTCGCGACCTTCGAACGCACCGGCAACCGCCGCGATTTTTCCGTGCTGCCACCGGAGCCTACTCTGCTCGACCGGCTTGTGGAGGCCGGCCGAAAAGTGCACGCCATCGGCAAGATCGGCGATATCTATGCCCACCAGGGCGTTTCACGCGTCATCAAGGCAAACGGCAACGCCGCCCTGATGGATGCGACGCTGCAGGCTATCGACGAGGCGGAAAACGGCGATCTCGTCTTTACCAATTTCGTCGATTTCGACATGCTTTATGGCCATCGCCGCGACGTCGCCGGTTACGCCGCCGCCCTTGAGGCTTTCGATGCGCGAATCCCCGAAATCCACCGCAAGATGGCGCCTGGCGATATCGCTCTTCTGACCGCCGATCACGGCTGCGACCCCACGTGGCGGGGCACGGACCACACACGGGAAAGGGCGCCGATCATGGCATTCGGCCCGGGCATTCGCTCGCGCGATGTCGGCATTCGTTCAAGCTACGCCGATATCGGCGAAAGCATCGCCCACCATCTAGGTATCGAGGCCGGTTCTCACGGCAGGAGCTTCATTTGACATCGCATTTGCTGAAGGCGGAAATTCACTGCCACATCGAAGGTGCGGCCCCGCCCGCCCTCGTCGCGAAACAGGCTGAAAAATACGGAATCGACACCAGCAGCTTTCTGCGGAACGGCCAATATGTATGGTCGGATTTCGCCGAATTCATCCGTTGTTATGATGCGGTGGCACAGGTGTTCAAGACGGATGAGGATTATTCCGTTCTCACCGAAGCCTATCTGACCGAACTCGCGGAAGCCAATACGATCTATAGCGAACTGATCATTTCGCCCGACCATGGCGACCGCATCGGGCTTGGCGCCGACGCTTATCTGGCCGGCATTGCCGAAGGCATCCGGATTGCAAGGGACAAGACGGGTATCGAAACCCGCATCATCATCACCGGCGAACGGCACTTCGGTCCGGAGCGGGTGATCGCCGCGGCCGAATATGCGGCGCGCACCCAACATCCGCTGGTGACGGGGTTCAACATGGCGGGCGAGGAGCGTATGGGCCGCGTCGCCGATTATGCGCGCGCCTTCGATATCGCACGCGATGCCGGCCTCGGATTGACCATTCATGCCGGCGAGGTTTGCGGGCCGGAAAGCGTGGCCGATGCACTCGATCTCGTCAAACCATCCCGCATCGGGCATGGCGTGCGGGCAATCGAGAATGCCGGTCTCGTTGCACGGCTCGCCGAAACCGGAACAGTCCTTGAAGTCTGCCCCGGCTCCAATATTGCGCTCAAGGTCTATCCCGACTTCGCCAGCCATCCGCTGAGAGCCCTCAGCGACGCGGGAGTGCGGGTCTGCATCAACTCCGACGACCCGCCATTCTTCTTTACATCACTTGCACGGGAATATGCGCTGGCCGCCGACGAGTTCGGCTTCAGCGATGGCGAGATAAACAGCATGACCCGCACCGCACTGGAATGTGCCTTCGTTGACGAGGCAACGCGCGGAAGGCTGCTTAAAAAACTCGACGGTGCCTGATGCAGCTGTTGGCAGGGTAAAACCACGAAGAAGGCTTGCGAAAAGCCGACTTTCGGTCAATTACAGGGGCACAAGAAAAAAGGAAGGCCAGTTTCATGGACGGCGTCACAGTCATCGAACATCCGCTGGTGCGGCACAAACTCACCATCATGCGCAAGAAGGAAACCTCCACAGCCGGCTTCCGCCGCCTGCTCAGGGAGATTTCGACGCTGCTCTGCTATGAAGTGACGCGCGATCTTGAAATGACGATGGAAACCATCGATACGCCGCTCGAGACCATTCAGGCACCGGTGCTGGAAGGCAAGAAGCTGGTTTTCGCCTCCATCCTGCGCGCCGGCAACGGCCTTCTGGAAGGCATGCTCGAACTGGTGCCTTCGGCGCGCGTTGCCCATGTCGGCGTCTATCGCGACCACGATACGCTCGAGGCCGTCGAATATTATTTCAAGGCTCCCGAAAGCCTCGATGCCCGTCTGGTCATCGTTGTCGACCCCATGCTGGCGACCGGCAACTCCTCCATCGCCGCCGTGGAAAAGCTGAAGGAGCGTGGTGCGAAGAACATCCGCTTCCTGTGTCTTTTGGCAGCCCCCGAAGGCATCAAGAATTTCCGTGAGGCACATCCCGATGTGCCGATCTACACCGCCGCGATCGACAGGCATTTGAACGAGAAGGGTTACATTGTTCCCGGCCTCGGTGATGCCGGCGACCGCATGTACGGCACCAAGTAACCATTCATCATCGCTTAACCTTTTACGCCATTCGCCGCCCGATCAGCGGCGGATGGCTTTTTCTTTTAAGATTTCGGCATGTTTTGCGTCTATTCTTGCCAGGGGTAACCGGCCCTCGGAGGAGTGAAGACTTGCTGGCGCGCGCGATTTTTCTGCTTGTTGGCCTTTCCATCGGCGCTACGCAAATACCCATTCTGATGGACAAATTTCAGCCGCGCCCGGAAAGCAGCGTAGCAAAAACCGAAATTGTGGCCGAAGCAGCCAAACCCCAGCCTGCTTCGTTGGGCGGAGTCAATCTGAAAGCTGACGCCCGCGGCCACTTCAACGCCACCTTTCGTATCAACGGCAAATCATTCGACGGACTTATCGACACCGGTGCTTCAACGGTTGCCATCAATGAGACGATTGCACGTCGGCTCGGATACGGCGTCAACAGTCTGGATTTCAAATACGCGATCTCAACCGCCAACGGTCAGACCATGGCCGCCTATGTGAAGCTCGACCGGGTGGAGATAGGCACGATCCGCGTGCAGAATGTCGACGCCATGGTGCTGAAGGACAATGCACTGAGCAACATGCTGGTCGGCATGAGCTTCCTGAAGCAATTATCGTCGTTCAAGGTTTCTGGCGGCGAAATGCGGCTGGTCAGGTGATCCGCTCGATAACGGGTGCAGCGACTTCCGGCGCGTCGTCGCTGATTCCATAGCAGGCCGTTATCGCTTTAATGGCGTAGGCTGCGTCTTCTCCGGACGCTGCATGGACAATGGCAATCGGTTCTCCCTTTTCCACCTTCATCCCAAGCGGCAGGATATTCGAAATACCAACGGCGGGATTGATCCTGTCCGAGGGTTTTCGTCTGCCGCCGCCAAGTCCGACGACGGCGATGCCGAGTTCGCGCGTTGCGCAGGATGTCAGCCAGCCGCTGCTCGCGGCCTGGACCGGAAGAGTGACTGGCGCGGACGGCAGATAAAGGGAAGGATTTTCAACGAAATCCGTCGGCCCGCCCAATGCCGAAATCATTCGCGCGAAAATTTCCATTGCCCGGCCGGAGGAGAGGGCGGCCGATGCCAGTGCTGCGCCTTCTTCCAGTGTGGCCGTTTTTTGAGCCTGCACGAGCATTTCCGCCGCGAAAGACAGAACCACGTTTTCCAGACGGCTGCCAGCCTTGCGACCAGCCAGAAAATCGAGACAATTGACGATTTCAACGGCATTGCCGGCGGCATCGCCAAGCGGCTGGTTCATATCTGTTATCAGCGCCGTTGTCGGCAAACCTGCGCCAACAGCCACATCGACCAGCGCGCGGGCGAGCGTTCGTGCATCGTCAATGCTTTGCATAAAGGCGCCGTTGCCGACCTTGACATCAAGCACAAGCGTCTGCAGCCCGGCCGCCAGCTTCTTCGACAAGATGGAAGCCGTAATCAGCGGTATGGAATCGACCGTCGCGGTCACATCGCGAATGGCATAGAGGCGTCTGTCAGCGGGGGCGAGGTCACCCGTCTGACCGATGATGGCACAGCCGACCGTCTTCACCGCCCGGCGAAACAGAGCCTCGTCCGGCATGACATTGTAACCGGGAATCGCTTCCAGCTTGTCCAGCGTGCCGCCGGTATGTCCAAGGCCCCTGCCGGAAATCATCGGCACAGCGAGACCACAGGCGGCTACGATCGGGGCGAGCATCAGAGAGACATTGTCTCCAACGCCACCGGTCGAGTGCTTGTCGGCAACCGGCCTGCCTATATCGCTCCAGGACAGGACATCACCGCTGTCACGCATGGCAAGTGTCAATGCCACCATCTCATCCCGGTTCATGCCACGGAAAAACACCGCCATGGCAAAAGCCGCCGCCTGCCCTTCCGAGATGCCGTCTTTCGACAGCGCTTCGATGAATGCGGCGATCTCCTGCGGCGAGAGCGCCAGGCCATCGCGTTTGCGGCGGATGGTTTCCTGCGGGATCAAGCTCAATACCCGCTGGCGGTCCTGGCGGGCTCTCCGCCGGCCAGAACGTTCAGCACGTCGTCAAGGAGACCTGAAGCGCCGAAACGGAACGTCGAAGGCATGGCCCAGTTCGGCGCCATGATGGTTTCCGCCAGCCGCAGGTAAAGTGTCGCGTCCTCCACGGTACCGATCCCGCCGGCCGGCTTGAAGCCCACCTTCTGTTTGCTGTCGCGGATCGCCTGCAACATGATGTCAGCCGCCTCCAGCGTGGCGTTGACGGCAACCTTTCCTGTCGAGGTCTTGATGAAATCGGCGCCTTCGGCAATTGAAATTTCGGAAGCCCGACGGATCAGGGCCTTGTCCTTCAGCTCGCCGGTTTCGAGAATGACCTTGAGCAGCACGGGTGTAGCGCAGGCCTTGCGAACGGCGGCCACCATGTCGGAAACCGCGGTTTCATCGCCCGCGATGAATTTGCGATAGGGAATGACAAGATCGATTTCATCCGCACCGTCGCGGATCGCCACCTCGGTTTCCGCGACCACGGTTGCGACATCAAGATCACCCGACGGAAAATTGACGACCGTTGCAATGCGGATCGCGTGGTCCTTTCCGAAGGCGGCGCGCGCCTGCGCCACGAAACGCGGCCAGATGCAGATGGCGGCCGTATTGCCAAACTCCGTATGCGCCCGCTGGCAGAGCGCGGCGATCTGCTGTGGCGTGCAGTCTTCCTTGAGGTTGGTGAGGTCCAGCAAGGACAAAGTGAGGGCAGCCGCTTCGCGCGGACGCTGGAGTTCCATGGTCACGCTCCTCCTGCGATCATTTCCTTCAGAATGGCGGCAAGCCTTTTGCCACCCACGGGAGCCATGTCCTTGGTTTCTTCATGGCTCAGTTCCGCGCCGGTCATGCCGGCACCGTAATTGGTAATAACCGATGCGGCAGCGACGCGCATCCCGAAAAAGCGCGCAAGGATGACTTCCGGCACGGTAGACATGCCCACGGCATCCGCCCCCAGCAGCCGCGCCATGCGGATTTCCGCCGGTGTTTCGAAGCTGGGGCCAGAGAACCACATATAGACACCGCCGAACAATGGCACCGTCGCACGGATGGCGGCATTGCGCATGGCAAGCATAAGATCAGGATCATAAGCCGTCGTCATGCCGACGAAGCGGCGGTCGCTTTCCTCACCGATCAGCGGGTTCATGCCGGAATAATTGATGTGATCGGTGATCTGCATGACGGAGCCGGGTGGCATATCCTGCCTGACCGAGCCCGCCGAATTGGTGAGGATGAGCGACTGCACGCCCAGGCCGGCGAGCGCTTCGATGACCGGGCGCATCGCTGCGGGATCACCCTTTTCGTAGAAATGGACCCGACCCGACAGCATCATGACGGGCTCACCGCCGAGATAACCGGCCACCAGTTCGCCCGCATGGCCGGAAACGCCGCCAGCTGGAAAGCCGGGCAGCTCGGCGTAAGGAATGCGGATCGGCTCGCTCACCTCTTCCACCAGCGATCCCAGACCGGAGCCAAGCACGATGGCGACGCGCGGCATGAGGCCGTTCAGGCGGTCCACCAGAATGTCGATCAAACCGTCGGTCATCAGGGCAGCTCGGTCTTGAAGACGGAGGGTAGCAGCTCTTCCATGGTCATGACCTTCTGGACGCCGGTTTCGTCACAAAGATAGATCTTTGTCTCCTGCGTGGCGAACTCGGCGATCTTCTGGCGGCAGCCGCCACAAGGAGAGCAGAGCGGCAGCTTCTCGGCAATAACGGCGACTTCATTGATCTTTTTCGCCCCGCCCATGATCATGGCGCTGATGGCTGATGGTTCTGCGCACCAGCCCTGCGGGAAGGAGATGTTCTCGATATTGGCGCCCTTGTAGATCTTGCCGTCTTCGGCGCGGATTGCCGCACCGACCGGAAATTTTGAATAGGGGGCATGGGCGAAGGCCATGGCCTCTACTGCCGCCTCAAACAGGGCATGGGCCTGCGGATCGGATTTCGGGTCGGAGGACATGGGGTTAACGCTCCTTCGCATAAGCAACGCCACCGGCCTTCGGGGGCTTGGCAACACCGATGAAACCCGCAAGCAGGATGCAGGTCAGAATATAGGGCATGGCCTGGAATATCTGCACCGGCACTTCGCCGATGCCAGGCACGGATTTACCCTGCATGAAGTTCGCGACAGCATCCAGAAAACCGAACAGAAGGCAGGCGAACATGACCGGCACCGGCTTCCATTTCGCAAATATCAACGCCGCGAGCGCGATGTAGCCCTTGCCCGCCGACATGTTGGCGATGAAGGCAGCGGATTGAGCCACAGCAAGATAGGCGCCCGAAAAACCGCAGAGAAAACCGGCGACAATGACAGCGCGGAAGCGCATCCACGTCACCGAGATACCAGCCGTATCGACAGCGCCCGGATTTTCACCGACCGCGCGCAGGCGCAGGCCGAAACGCGTTCGGTAAAGCACCCACCAGGACAGCGGCACCGCCAGGAAGGCAAGATAGGTGAGGATGTTGTTGCCGGAAATGACGTTTGCATAGAGCGGGCCGATGAAGGGAACCTCGCGCATGGCATCAGCACCGGGCAGGATGATCGGGGCAAAACGCCCCTCGCCCGGAAGCTGCGGTGTGCGTCCGCCCTGGCCGAACCAGGCCTGTCCCAGTACCACGGTCAGGCCGGCGGCAATGAAGTTCAACGCCACGCCCGACACGATCTGGTTGCCGCGATTGGTGATGACAGCAAAGCCGTGGATCAGCGAGAACAGGATCGAGACGGCAATACCGGCCAAGAGGCCAGCCCAGGGGTTCGCCGTGATATAGGCAACGCAGGCGGAAGCGAAGGCCGCTGCCAGCATCTTGCCCTCAAGGCCGATATCGAACACGCCGGCCCGCTCGGAAAAGAGCCCGGCCAGTGCGGTAAAGAGAAGCGGAATGGTGAGACGAACGGTCGAGCCCAGAATGCTGACCAGCATATCGAAGAAATCCATGTCAGCTCACCCCTTTGCCAGACGCTGGTAAATGCGGACGATTGCAGGCCGGTACATATATTCCAGCGCGCCGGCGAAAAGGATCACAAGACCCTGAATGACCACGATCATCTCGCGGGTAATGTTGGGCATCTCGAAGGAAAGGTCTGCGCCGCCCTGATAGAGAATGCCGAACAGCAATGCCGCGAAGATGATGCCGAGCGGATGGCTTCGGCCCATCAGCGACACGGCGATACCGACGAAGCCCGCACCGGCGACGAATTCCACCTGCAGACGGGCCGACGCGCCCATAACCGGGTTCAGCGCCATCATGCCCGCCAGACCGCCTGAGATGAGCATCGCGATGATGACGGTGCGTGCATAGGGAATACCGGCATAAATGGCGGCGGAGGGGCTGATGCCGAGCGTGCGCATTTCATAACCGAGCTTGGTGCGCCAGATGAGCACCCAGACCAGAAAACACATCACCAACGCTATCAGGAAGGAGACGTTAAACGGCGCCGGACCAAGCTTCAGGCCGAAGAGAGCCATCAGCCAGTCGAGTTTCGGCAATTGGCCGCCCGGCAGAAAAGTGCGGGTTTCCGGCGCCATCTTGCCGGGCACGATCAGCACGTTCACCAGCAGGTAAACCATCAAGGCCGCAGCAATGAAGTTGAACATGATGGTGGTGATGACCACGTGACTGCCGCGTTTTGCCTGCAGCCAGGCCGGAATGAAGGCCCAGGCGGCGCCAAAAACAGCAGCGCCGATGACGGCGAAGGGCATCGTCACGTACCATGGCACATAGCGATCGAGCGCCAGCGCCACCAGCGCCGCGCCAAGGCCACCGACATAGGCCTGACCTTCGGAGCCGATGTTGAAGAGCCCGGCATGGAAGGCGACGGCGACGGAGAGGCCGGTGAAGATGAAACTCGTCGTATAAAACAGCGTGAAGCCGATGGCATCACCACGGCCGAGCGCCCCTTCGATCAGCAGGCGCAGCGCCGCCAGCGGGTTTTCACCGATGGACCAGACAACGAGGCCGGAAATCAGAAAGGCGGTAACGACATTGAGAAACGGCAGGAGGCCGTAAGTAATCCAGTTTGGCAGCGGTACGGAAGCGGTGCTCATTCATGCCTCATGCGGCGATGCCGGCCATCATCAGGCCCAGCGTCTGTTCTTCGGCTTCCGCCGTTTTTTCTCCGACGACCCGGCCTGCGAACATGACCATGATCCTGTCCGACAGCGACCGGATTTCATCGAGTTCGACGGAAACCAGCAAAATCGCCTTGCCAGCATCGCGCATTTCGATGATGCGGCGATGAATGAATTCGATCGCGCCGATATCCACGCCGCGTGTCGGCTGGCCGATTATCAGCATCTTGGGGTCACGCTCGATTTCACGGGCGACAACGATCTTCTGCTGGTTGCCACCGGAAAAGTTGGCGGTCTTCAGCTGCGGGTTTGGCGGGCGGATATCGTATTTCTCGATCTTCTCGACCGCATCCCTGCGAATGGCCTCGGGGTTGAGGAACGGCCCTTTGCCGTAACGTTCGTCGTGATGATAACCAAGGATGGAGTTTTCATATTCCTCGAATTTCAGCACCAGCCCCATATGATGGCGGTCTTCCGGGATGTGGGCGAGGCCAAGCCTGCGTAAAATTGCGGGATCGGGGCGATCCACCTTCTTTCCGTCCACCCAGATTTCGCCGGAATAGGGCTTTCGGATGCCAGCGATGGCTTCCAGCAGCTCCGACTGGCCGTTGCCTGCGACACCGGCTATACCGACGATTTCACCTGCTCGGACATCCAGCGAAACGTCATCGACCATGGTGACGCCGCGGCTATCCTTGACGGTGAGATTGCGGATCGACAGAAGAACGTCGCCCGGCGTCGTTTCGCCCTTCTCCACCCGCAGCAGCACCCGTCTGCCGACCATCAGTTCGGCCAGTTCCTCGACGCTCGTCTCGGAGGTTTTCCGGGTCGCCACCATCTCGCCACGACGCATGACGGAGACGGAGTCCGTGATCGCCATGATCTCGCGCAGCTTATGGGTGATGAGAATGACTGTCTTGCCCTGATCACGCAACACGCCGAGGATCTTGAACAGGTGATCGGCCTCTGCCGGCGTCAGAACGCCGGTCGGCTCGTCAAGGATCAGGATTTCCGCGCCACGATACATGGCTTTCAGAATTTCGACGCGCTGCTGGAGGCCGACTGGCAATTCCTCGATCACCGCATCGGGATCGACTTCCAGTCCATAATCGTCCTCCAGGCGCTTCAGCTCCCTGCGTGCACCAGCCCGGCCATTGGCCAGCAGCGCACCGCCTTCTGCGCCCAGCATGACATTTTCCAGCACGGTAAAATTTTCGACCAGCATGAAGTGCTGATGCACCATGCCGATACCGGCATTGATGGCGGCCTGACTGTCGCGGATCGAAACCGGCGTGCCGTTCACCCGGATTTCACCGGCATCCGCCTGGTAAAAACCGTAGAGGATCGACATCAAAGTCGACTTTCCGGCACCGTTTTCCCCGATGATGCCGTGGATCGTACCCCTGGCAATTGTCAGATTGATGTTCTTGTTGGCGTGTACGGCACCGAATTTCTTGTCGATGCCCACGAGTTCGATTGCAGGGTCCATATTCAAACCGAAACCTCTCCGAAGGCTGGATATGAAAAGGGCGCAAGATGAAAAACATCACGCGCCCCAGCCACATATCATATCATTTCGGGCAGGAATTGTCCGCCATGTAATCATGGACCTTGACGGCGCCGGAGATGATGTCGGCTTTGGCCTTGTCCACGGCAGCAGTCATTTCAGGCGTGATGAGCGCCTTGTTGTTATCATCGAGCGCGTAGGCAACGCCGTCTTCCTTGACGCCGAGAGCGACGATGCCAGGCGTGAACTTGTCATCCTTGGCGTCCTTATAGGCGTTGTAAACGGCCAGATCGACGCGCTTGACCATCGAGGTCAGAACCGAACCGGGATGCAGGTGGTTCTGGTTGGAATCGACGCCGATCGAGAATTTCTTGTTGTCGGCGGCAGTCTGGAGCACGCCGATACCGGTCGCACCGGCTGCCGCGTAAATCACGTCCGCGCCCTGATCGATCTGGTTTTTGGTAAGCTCGCCGCCGCGCACAGGGTCGTTCCAGGCAGCGCCGGTGGTGCCGGTCATGTTCTGGAAGACTTCGATCTTGTCGTTGGCAGCCTTGGCGCCTTGAGCGTAACCACAGGCGAACTTGCGGATCAGCGGAATGTCCATGCCGCCGATAAACCCGACCTTGCCGGTCTTGGAAGCCATGCCGGCCAGCAGACCGACGAGGTAAGAACCTTCGTGCTCCTTGTAGACGACCGAGCGGACGTTCGGCAGTTCAACGACGGAATCGACGATGACGAACTTGGTGTCGGGGAACTCGGCGGCAACCTTTTCCATGGCCGACGTCCAGGCGAAGGATACGGCGACGACAGGGTTGAAACCCTTGCTGGCGAAGTTGCGGATGGCCTGTTCGCCCTGCGTGTCGCTGGTCGGTTCGAAGTCGCGGAATTCGATGCCCGTTTCCGCCTTGAACTTTTCAGCGCCGGCCGCAGCGGCCTCGTTGAACGACTTGTCGAACTTGCCGCCCGTGCCATAGACCAGCGCAGGCTTGATATCCGCGGCGAGCGCGGAGGCCGACATTGCGGCAAGCGCAAAAAGCGTCAGAAGGGATTTTTTCATTGTGCAGCCCTGTTGTTGCAATTGATATTTTAAGGGTCCTCCCGCAATCCCGTTTCCCGGGAATGTCTGCGGAACCGCCAGCCGTTATACCGGCTGTGCTTGCCTCATATCCTTGCATGGCTCAATGAAAAATTCATCCGGTTTTTTTGACCCGGTGGAAAAACTTTGATCTGGCGATTTTTTAGTCTTTCCACCGGGCAGAACTGCAAAAAAACTAGTCGATATTACAGCTTACGCCGGTTCCCCTGAGGCCGCAGTAGCCACCCGGGTTCTTGGCAAGATATTGCTGGTGATAGTCCTCAGCGTAATAAAACGTTTCAAGCGGCCCGATCTCGGTGGTGATGGCGCCGGCATGGCCAGCCTCTTCCAGAGCCTGCTGAAATGCGTCTCGAGCTTTCTGTGCCTGCTGCAGCTGCCCTTCCGTTGTCGCATAAATGGCGGAACGATAGGTCGTGCCGACGTCGTTGCCTTGCCGCATGCCTTGAGTGGGATCGTGCTCCTCGAAAAATATCTTCAAGAGCGCCCCGAGCGAGATCGTCGCCGGATCGTAGACAACCTTGACAACCTCGGCATGGCCCGTCTGACCCGTCGTCGTTTCCTGATAGGTCGGATTGCGGGTAAAGCCGCCGGCATAACCGACCGCCGTCACCCAAACGCCGGGCGTCTTCCAGAACAACCGCTCCGCGCCCCAGAAGCAACCCATGCCGAGATAGATGGTCTCGAAGCCATCCGGATAAGGCCCCTTCAGAGGTCTGCCGTTGACGAAGTGAAGTTCCGGCACAACGAGAGCCTCTTCACGGCCAGGCAACGCCGTCTCTTCGGTCGGCATCGTCGTTTTTTTAGAAAGCGTATCGAACAGGAACATTCGGTCCTCCATGCGGCCAGTTCCGCCGCTTCTCACGGTTCACATCCGCGGGCGCCAGCCCCGTCAGACCGACAAACGTCTCGTCGCCTTGTATTTTCTGTAACCGGCCATCCAGCAGAGGAGGGACAGAGCGAGGAAAAAGGCAAATGCAGGCAGTGCCGACAGGGCATTTTCTATGAAGCGCCACGCTTCAGGGTGAATATAGTGAGCCAGAGACGCTTCCACCATGGTTCGCGAAGCAGGAAGAAGATAGTTCCAGACTGACATTATGCCGGTGATGGTGACTGATGACGTGGAAACAGAGCGGATCGAATCGAGCACACCCAGAAAAATCGCTGCGGCGAGGAAAAGAAAGCTCAAAAACCGCAAAAAAGCTTTCATTGGGATACCTCGCTCACGGTCTGCCGCTTACGGCAGCCACATTTTGAAACATTTCCTGCATGGATAAAGGCCGGAAAACGCGATTGCAATCGCATCGAAAGGCATGAAATTGCCGACAATTCAAAAAACTGTCAGATTCGTGTTGATCCCTGCGAATTCATCGGTATATATCGCGCCGTTCCAGTGATTTGCATTCTTCATGACATGCAGACTTGTAAAAGGACAGGTGGCCGAGTGGTTTAAGGCGCACGCCTGGAACGCGTGTGTGCGTGAAAGCGTACCGTGGGTTCGAATCCCACCCTGTCCGCCATTTCGCCCACTTCAAACCATTATAATGGCATCCCGGAAGTCCTTGTGCCTGCGGCGCCGGATGACTGCGCAGCATAGCGTCAAAGTCGCGTTTTTCGGCTAACGCAAGCCTTGATGGCTATGCATCTGCAAAGAAAGAGTTTCCGGCGCTTTTTTGCTGCCTTTCCCCTGCTCTTGCGCCTTGCAGCCGCAAAAATCGCTCCTTATATACGCCGCATAACAGCAGCGAAGGCTGCAAATCCAAGTCAAGGTGCTGTCAAAGGAATGCCTCACGGGGTTCAGACAGCGCGCTTCAAGGAGAGAAGAGCATGGCAAAAGTAATCGGTATCGACCTTGGCACAACCAACTCCTGCGTCGCAGTGATGGATGGCAAGGACACGAAAGTTATTGAAAACGCGGAAGGCGCACGTACCACGCCGTCCATGGTGGCATTTTCCGATGATGGCGAACGCCTTGTCGGCCAGCCGGCCAAGCGCCAGGCGGTCACCAATCCGACTAACACCCTGTTTGCGGTAAAGCGCCTGATCGGCCGCCGTTATGAAGACCCGACCGTCGAGAAGGACAAGGCTCTTGTTCCCTTCGAGATCGTCAAGGGCGACAATGGCGACGCCTGGGTGAAGGCGCAGGACAAGAATTATTCCCCTTCGCAGATTTCCGCGATGATCCTGCAGAAGATGAAGGAAACCGCTGAAGCCTATCTCGGTGAAAAGGTCGAGAAGGCCGTCATCACCGTTCCCGCCTACTTCAACGACGCGCAGCGCCAGGCAACCAAGGATGCCGGCCGCATCGCCGGTCTTGATGTTCTGCGCATCATCAACGAGCCGACCGCGGCAGCACTCGCTTACGGCCTCGACAAGAAGGACGGCAAGACGATCGCCGTTTATGACCTTGGCGGCGGCACCTTCGATATTTCCGTTCTGGAAATCGGCGACGGCGTCTTCGAAGTGAAGTCCACCAACGGCGATACCTTCCTTGGCGGTGAAGACTTCGACATGCGTCTGGTCGAGTATCTGGCCGGCGAGTTCAAGAAGGATCAGGGCATCGATCTGAAGAACGACAAGCTCGCTCTGCAGCGCCTCAAGGAAGCTGCTGAAAAGGCGAAGATCGAACTGTCGTCCTCGCAGCAGACCGAAATCAACCTGCCGTTCATCACGGCTGACGCTTCCGGTCCGAAGCACCTGACGCTGAAGCTGACCCGTGCGAAGTTCGAAAGCCTGGTCGACGACCTCGTGCAGCGCACCGTTGCACCTTGCAAGGCAGCGCTCAAGGACGCCGGCGTCTCCGCTTCCGAGATCGACGAAGTCGTTCTCGTCGGTGGCATGAGCCGCATGCCGAAGGTGCAGGAAGTCGTCAAGCAGCTGTTCGGCAAGGAGCCGCATAAGGGCGTGAACCCTGATGAAGTTGTTGCCATGGGCGCGGCCATTCAGGCTGGCGTTCTGCAGGGCGACGTCAAGGACGTTCTGCTGCTCGACGTGACCCCGCTGTCGCTCGGCATCGAAACGCTGGGTGGCGTCTTCACGCGTCTGATCGATCGCAACACGACGATCCCGACGAAGAAGAGCCAGACCTTCTCGACCGCCGAAGACAACCAGTCGGCCGTGACCATCCGCGTCTCGCAGGGTGAGCGCGAAATGGCGCAGGACAACAAGCTGCTTGGTCAGTTCGACCTCGTTGGCCTGCCGCCGGCACCGCGTGGTGTTCCGCAGATCGAAGTTACCTTCGATATCGACGCCAACGGTATCGTGCAGGTTTCGGCCAAGGACAAGGGCACCGGCAAGGAACAGCAGATCCGCATCCAGGCCTCCGGTGGCCTTTCTGACGCCGACATCGAAAAGATGGTCAAGGACGCCGAAGCCAATGCTGAGGCCGACAAGAAGCGTCGTGCGGGCGTGGAAGCCAAGAACCAGGCTGAAAGCCTCATCCATTCTACCGAGAAGTCGGTGAAGGAATATGGTGACAAGGTTTCCGAAACCGACCGCAAGGCGATCGAAGACGCCATTGCCACCCTGAAGACCGCGGTTGAGGCTTCCGAGCCTGACGCCGACGACATCCAGGCGAAGACCCAGACCCTCATGGAAGTCTCCATGAAGCTCGGTCAGGCCATCTATGAAGCGCAGCAGGCCGAGGCTGGCGATGCTTCCGAAGGCGGCAAGGATGACGTCGTCGACGCTGACTACGAAGAAATCAAGGACGACAAGAAGTCCGCATAATCGCGCGACTTTCCGTCTCCTGACAATTATGCAAGACATCCGGCTGCCGCGTGCAGCCGGAAATCCATTTGCGGGGCTTGTTAACTGAATGGCGAAAGCAGACTTTTACGAAACACTCGGCGTCAGCAAGACTGCGGACGAAAAAGAGCTGAAAAGCGCCTTCCGCAAACTCGCGATGAAGTACCATCCGGACAAAAACCCTGATGATGCCGATTCCGAACGGAAATTCAAAGAAATCAACGAAGCATACGAAACGTTGAAGGATCCGCAGAAGCGCGCGGCCTACGACCGTTTCGGCCACGCGGCCTTTGAAAATGGCGGTATGGGCGGCGGTGGCGGCTTTGGCGGCGGCGGTTTCGCCAATGGCGGCTTCTCGGATATTTTCGAAGACATCTTCGGCGAGATGATGGGCGGCGGTCGCGCGCGCCGGTCTTCCGGCGGTCGCGAACGCGGTGCCGATCTTCGCTACAACATGGAAATCACGCTGGAAGAAGCCTTCACCGGCAAGACGGCGCAGATCAGGGTTCCGACCTCGATCACCTGCGACGTCTGTTCCGGCTCGGGCGCCAAGCCCGGCACGCAGCCGAAGACCTGCGCCACCTGCCAGGGTTCAGGCCGCGTGCGCGCCGCGCAAGGCTTCTTCTCGGTGGAGCGCACCTGCCCCACCTGCCATGGCCGTGGACAGACGATCTCCGACCCCTGCGGCAAGTGCCATGGTCAGGGCCGCGTAACGGAAGAGCGCTCGCTCTCGGTCAACATTCCCTCGGGCATCGAGGACGGCACACGCATTCGTCTGCAGGGCGAAGGCGAAGCCGGCATGCGTGGCGGTCCGGCGGGCGATCTCTATATCTTCCTGTCCGTGCGTCCGCATGAGTTCTTCCAGCGCGACGGTGCCGATCTCTATTGCACCGTGCCGATCTCGATGACGACGGCAGCGCTCGGCGGCACCTTCGATGTCACGACGCTCGATGGCACGAAGTCGCGCGTCACGGTTCCGGAAGGCACCCAATCGGGCAAGCAGTTCCGTCTGAAGGGCAAGGGCATGCCGGTGCTGCGTTCGGCGCAGACGGGCGATCTCTATATCCAGATTCAGATCGAGACGCCGCAGAAACTCAGCAAGCGACAGCGCGAGCTGCTGCAAGAGTTCGAGCAGCTGTCTTCCAAGGAGAATAATCCGGAATCGACGGGCTTCTTCGCCCGGATGAAGGAATTCTTCGACGGCTGAGTGCCGCCGTTCTTCACCATCAGAAACGCCGCCATCCCTTGGACTGGCGGCGTTTTCTTTTTGGGGTCAGCCTGAAAAGCCACCCTCTTCCAGATATCGTCGCTCCTCCGGTGTCGTTTCCCGCAACAATATCTTGTTACGATGCGGAAAGCGGCCGAAACGTTCGATGATCTCGCGATGTTCTTCGGCGTGATGCAGATAAAGCCCGCCAAGCGGCTGATTGAGACGGCACGCCCGGTGCTGCGCCTCCAGATCTTCTGCGTGAGAAAACGGTAGATAGAAGAAGACCCGCAGATCCTCACTCACCGCCTGATCATGTCCGCGCCGGATGGCTTCATCGGCCAAAAGCCGCGCCAGAGGATCGGTCGCATACATGTGGGCCGTGTCGCGAAAGCAGTTGCGTGGAAACTGATCCAGCAGCAGCATCAAGGCGAGGCTGCTTTCTGCACCCTCCAGCCAGCCATCCAGTTCCCGCCTTGCGGCAGCGAAATGAGCGTCACGGAACCGGTCGTGAAAGTGACTGTCGAAGGCGGCGTCCTTGTCGAACCATTTTTCCGGGCCAGCCTTCTTCCAGAAATCGACGATTTCTTCAGCGAGCTTGGCTGTGTCGTTTTTCATGCTGTTCTCCCGTCAGTAATGCGGTGGCCTTGTGATGGCGGGCGCGTCCAATGACTGCTCCTCAAGACTCAGGAACCGCTCCGTCAGGCGATCAAGCTTGGCGCGGGTCTGTTCAACAACCTTCCACTGCTCCGCCAGCTGGTCCGACAGTTCCTCTATCACCTTCACCTGATGCGCGACCGTTTCCTCGAGCGCGATGATCCGTTCTTCGGTTTCCGACGTCATGGTGACCTCTCTTTCCAGCCCTTCCTTGGGCCTAAAGGCTCGCGAGTCAACCATATGTCGCTTTCGTGAAGCGAATTCGGCATGGCGGAAACAGAGACAGAAAAGCCGGCGATGTCTCCATCGCCGGCCACATGAGTTTATCGCATTCTCAGTCTTCTTCTACGAAAACCTCTTCGCGCTTCTTCTTCACGCTGGGGAGGAAGACGATGATCAGCACGGCGAGCGCAATGAAAAGCAGGGTTGCGCTGATCGGCCGGGTCACGAAGGTCGACGGATCGCCACGCGAGAGGATCATGGCGCGCCGCAGGTTCTCCTCCAGCAGCGGACCGAGCACGAAGCCCAGCAGCAACGGGGCAGGTTCGCAGCGCAGTTTCACCAGCACATAGCCGATGAAGCCGAAGAAGGCGACGGCATAGAGATCGAAGACGTTGGAATTGACGCTGTAGACCCCGATGGCGCAGAAGGCCATGATGATCGGGAAGAGCACGTAATAGGGCACCGTCAGCAGCTTCACCCACAGCCCGATCAGTGGCAGGTTGAGGATGACCAGCATCAGATTGCCGATCCACATGGAGGCGATGATGCCCCAGAACAGCGCCGGCTGTTCGGTCGCCACATTCGGACCGGGGACGATGCCCTGAATGATCATCGCCCCGATCATCAGCGCCATCACCGGATTGGCCGGAATGCCGAGCGTGAGCAGCGGAATGAACGACGTCTGGGCACCGGCATTGTTGGCCGATTCCGGACCGGCCACACCGGCGACCGCACCATGACCGAATTCTTCCGGGTTCTTGGAGACACGTTTCTCCACGGTGTAGGAGGCAAAGGCGGCAAGGATCGCCCCGCCACCCGGCAGGATGCCGAGAGCCGAACCAATGGCCGTGCCGCGCAGAACCGGCCCTACCATGCGCTTGAAATCATCCTTGGTCGGCATCAAGCCGCTAACCTTGGCGATCAGCACCGAACGGGTCCGCTCGTTTTCGAGGTTGCGCAGGATTTCGGCGATACCGAAGACACCCACAGCCACAGCCACGAAATTCAGGCCATCGGCATATTCGCGGATACCGAGGGTGAAGCGCGGCGTGCCGCTATAGATATCCGTGCCGACGAGACCGAGTAGCAGGCCAAGCACGACCATGGCCAACGCCTTGACGATGGAGCCATGGGCGAGCGCGATGGAAGACACAAGGCCGACGACCATCAGCGAGAAATATTCCGCCGCGCCGAATTCCAGCGCGATTGCCGTGAGCGGCGGCGCGAAGATCGCCACAAGGAAAGTGGACACCGTGCCTGCGAAGAACGATCCGATGGCGGCGATGGCAAGCGCTGCACCCGCCTTGCCCTTGCGTGCCATCTGGTAACCATCGATGGCGGTGACGGCAGAGGACGATTCGCCGGGCATATTGATCAGGATCGCCGTGGTCGACCCACCATATTGCGCACCGTAATAGATGCCGGCGAGCATGATCAGCGACGAGACGGGCTCAAGCTGGAAGGTGATCGGCAGCAACATGGCGATCGTCGCCGTCGCGCCGATGCCGGGCAGAACGCCGATGAGGGTGCCAAGCAGCACGCCGATCAGGCAGAAAAAGAGGTTTGCCAGCGACGAGGCGGTGACGAAACCGAGCGCAAGATTATCGAGCAAATCCATCGCTATACCTCAGAAGTTGAGCCAGGGGCCGAAGCGCTGGAAAGGCAGGCCAAGACCATAATTGAAAACAGCGACGGAAAAGACGGTGATAGCCGCGGAAAGAACGACCGCCATCAACGGGCTCATCTTGTGTGAGGCGAAGGACGCAATGAGCGCGCTGAAAAACAGCGCCGGCACAAAACCCAGGCCCCGAACAGTGAAACCGAAAAAGATCGGTGCAGGCAGGATGAAAAATATGCCGCGCCAGGCGATTGCGCCGATGCCCTCGCCAGCCGGCCGGGTTGCGCGCAGGAATATGACGCCGCCAAGCAGGATCAGGATGATCGCGAGTACCAGCGGGAAGTAGCCCGGCCCCATACGGAAGGCGGTTCCGATTTCCAGACCATAGGACTGCAAGGCAAAAAAGACGCCAAGCCCCATAAAAATTGCCCCGCAGACTGCTTCGGCAGGGTCATTAAATAACGACTTCATGAAAGATGCCCCTCCACGGCGCCCGACATTCAGCCGGTTCGCCTGTTAAAGTTGATCACGGTCGACCGGCGGCAGGAAACCGCCGGTCTTTCCGCGTTCATCAGTCGGCATATTGGCCGGCAGCCTCAATCACCGGCTTCCAGCGGGCGATTTCGCTCTCAAGCTTGGCCTTCAGCGCCGCCGGTGTCGCATCGCTTTCCGGCGACGGCGTAGTGCCGAGCTCCGCAAAACGCGCCGCGACATTCTTGTCCTTCAGCGCGATCTGCAGCGACTTGGAGAGCTTCTGGTTGATTTCCGCAGGCGTGCCCTTCGGCGTGTAGATGCCGTGCCAGATGCCGACTTCGAGTTTGGGCAAGCCAGCTTCGGCAACTGTCGGCACGTCCTTCAGCACATCCAGCCGCTTCGGCGAGGTTACGGCATAAGCCTTCACAGTGCCGCCCTGGATCTGCTTGGTGGTGTTGGTGGTCTGGTCGCACATGATGTCCACCTGGCCGCCCAGCAGATCGGTCATGGCAGGGCCGGTGCCCTTGTAGGGAACGGTAACGAGCGGCGTCTCGATGGCGCTCATGAACAGCATGCCGCACAGATGAGAGGCCGCGCCGATGCCGGCATTGGCAACGGTGACCTTGTCCTTGTTCGCCTTGGCGTAATCGATCAGCCCCTTGAGGTCCGTGGTCTCAAGGTTCTTGCGCGACAGGATGGTCATCGGCACTTCCGTGACCAGACCAACATATTCGAAAGCACTGGTCGTGTCGTAAGCGAGCTTTCGATAGAGCGTGGCGCTGGTCGCCATGCCGATGTGGTGGAGAAGGATGGTGTAACCATCGGGATCTGCGGAGGCAACGCGGCCAGCGCCAAGCGTGCCGCCAGCGCCGCCGACATTTTCCACGATGATCTGCTGGCCGAGATCCTTCGACATGGATTCAGCCACAAGACGCGCCACCGTGTCCGTCGGGCCACCGGCCGAGAAAGGCACGACCATGGTGATGTTACGCTCGGGATAGGTCTGAGCGGATGCGGACAGCGCGAAAAGGGAAACGGCAGCGGCGGCAGCAAGGCCGGAAACTGTCTTCAGTATTTTCATCGATTCCTCCCGGATGAAAATGATCGCCACTTCAGCCGCGCATGCTCCTCCATGGCGGCCGGGGTGACGATATTTGCGATCCCGAAGTGACATTCAGCAACGGCACTGTTGCGATGAAACGCAGTTTTATCCGTGTAACCAAAGATAATGGGTGGATTTCAACCCATGACGGCCTAAAGATGGGTGGAAATCCACCCATCAGATCTCGGTCATATGCCGGTGAAGCTCGTATTTCTGCATCTTCTCGTAAAGGGTTTTGCGGGAGATGCCGAGGTTCTCATAAACGGATTTCAGATTTCCCCCATGGGCTGCGATGGCCTGCGCAATCAGGCTTTTTTCATATGCCGCGACCCTCGGGGCAAGAGCCGACCTGCCATCATCCTGAAACGCCGGCGACGCATCGGACACGTCGGTTTCCAGGCCCAGCGCGAAGCGGTCCGCAGCGTTGCGCAATTCCCGGACGTTGCCCGGCCATTCCCTGAGCGAAACAGCGGAGAGCAGGTGCTGCGGCACTTCCATATCCTCCCGCCCGTAGCGGGCGGCAGCTTCCCGTACCAGATGGAGGAAGAGCAGCGGAATATCCGCGCTGCGCTGCGAGAGCGACGGCACGAGAATTGTCGCGACGTTGAGGCGGTAAAGAAGGTCGGCGCGAAAACGGCCAGCCGCAACTTCCTGTTCCAGATCTACCTTGCTGGTGGCAATGAAGCGCACGTCGAGTTCGACCGTTTCATTCGAGCCAAGACGGGTAATCACTCTTTCCTGCAGCACGCGAAGCAATCGGCCCTGCAGTTCGAAAGGCATAGAGCCGATTTCATCCAGCAGGATGGTGCCGCCGCGCGCGTGTTCGAACTTGCCATAACGCGGGCGCAGCGCGCCCGGAAAGGCGCCGGCCTCGTGACCAAACAACTCGCTCTCAATCAGTGTCTGCGGAAGCGCCGCACAGTTGATCGCGACAAAGGGCCGGTTGGCTCTGCTGCTGATATCGTGCAATGCCCGCGCAACCACCTCCTTGCCTGCGCCTGTATCGCCGACGATCAGTGTATCGGCATCCGTCGCACCGATGGCGCGAATGCGGTACCGCAGATCGACCATCACCTGGGTTCTGCCCGGCAGGCGCGTTTCGAGATCGTCATGCTTGCCCGCCACCGCCTTGAGACGGCGATTTTCCAGCACCAGCGCCCGCCGGTCATTGGCCCGCTTGATGATGCCCGCGAGATATTGCGGTGTGAACGGCTTCTCGATGAAATCATAGGCGCCATTGCGCATGGCGTTGACCGCCAGCTGAACATCCCCGTGACCCGTCATCAGAATCACAGGTATTTCCGCATCGAGCTCCCTCACCTTCTGCAGCAGTGTCATGCCGTCCATGCCGGGCATGCGGATGTCGCTGACCACGACACCATCAAAACTGTAGCCGATGAGTTCGAGCGCGTGTTCGGCGCTCGCCAGCATGGTAACGGCAAAACCGGAAAGCTCCAGCGCCTGGGCAGTGGAGAAGCGCAGTTCCTCTTCGTCATCGATCAGCAAAACCCGCGACATGGTCATTCCGCAGCCGCCTCCATGCGCCAGGCGGCGGCGGGCAATTCGATCTCGAATTCCGCGCCCCCTTCCTCATGATTTCTCACCCGCAACTGGCCGCCAAAATCCTTGATGATGTTATAGGAGATGGAAAGCCCGAGGCCGAGGCCACGCCCCACACCCTTGGTGGTGAAAAACGGATCGAAGATGCGATCCGAAATTGCCGGCGGAACGCCTGGTCCCCGGTCGCGGATGAAGACGGAAACCGTCTGGCCGTGCTGTACGGCCTCGAGCGCGATGCGCCGATCCTCGCGCCCCTCCACGGCGTCCGCCGCGTTGGAAATGATGTTGACGAGCACCTGCTGCAGCCGCACCGGACCAGCTTTCACCGCAAGTGGCACCGGGCCGAGATTGACATCCAGCACCGCATTGGCGGCCTTCAACCGGGCACCGACGATTTCAAGCGTGTCGCGAAGCACGGTTTCCAGGCTGACCGCAGTCATTTTTTCGTTCGGCTTTCGGGCGAAATTCCTGAGGTGCCTGCTGATCGAGGCCATGCGATCGATGAGCCCCGAAATGCGCCTGAGGTTTTCCCTGACCTCGTCCAGCCGCCCGCGCTCTACAAGAAGCGACGCGTTTTCGGCATAATTCTTGGCTGCGGCAAGCGGCTGGTTGATTTCATGCGACAAGGCCGCCGACATTTGTCCGAGCGCCGCAAGCTTGCCCGCCTGCACCAGATCATTCTGCATCTTGCGTAATTGTTTTTCCGTCTGGCGGCGTTCGGCAATTTCGTGTTCGATCTCCTGGTTCACACGCGCCAGATCGGCAGTGCGTTCCTCGACCCGCCGTTCCAGCTCCGCCTGGGCTTCTGCCTGATGGGTCAGCCGTTCACGCAGCCGTCGCCGTCTCTGCAGCATCGCCGCAATGAGCGCGGCTGCCAGACACAGGCACAGGATGATCGCGATCATTGCCGTCTTCACCTGTGTCCGCAATGAACCGGTATCCATCAGCACGCTGACGGTCCATCCTGCATCCGCCATCGGCTGCGACAGGACCATATATTCCCTGTCCCCCTCGTTCTGGGTAATCGTCATCAGCTGATGCGAGCCGAAACTGCCGTGTTTCAGCGGCAGTTCCTTCAGTGTGGCATTGGCGTAACGGCGTGAGGCCTCGGTACGCGCCAGTCTTTCGGGCGTCAGCGGCATCAGGCCGGAGTAAAGCCATTGCGGCGTGCCGGTCATGAAAATGATGCCTTCGGGATCCGACACAAGAATACGGTTTTCGCCATCGCCGAAGGAGGCCTCTATGCCTTCGATGTCGACCTTGAAGACGATGACGCCCTTTATTTCCGCATTGAAGAGAATAGGCGCGGAGAAATAATATCCGCGCTTGTGCGAGGTCGTGCCGAGCGCGAAGAACCGCGACTGCAGGCCCTTCGCCGCATCCTGAAAATAGGGACGGTAGCTGAAATTCTCACCGACGAAGCTTGTCGGACCATCATAGTTGCTGGCCGCGATTGTCTCGCCATCCAGCGTAATGATGTAGATATCGGAGGATTCCAGCAGGGTGTTGATGGATTTGAGGTAAACATTGGCGCGCTGTCGCAGGGCTTCATCCTTGGGATGTGCGACCAGCTCCTCAATGTCATCATGATCTGCAATCAAGGCAGGCAGCGGCTCGTAACGGTTCAACAGCCCGCCAAGGGCGGAGACGGCAAGCCGGAGCGTCGTGCGCCCCTGCTCGGACATTTCACCGAAATAGCTTTCTGCAATGACGCCGCTTCCTTTTGTCACGGCACCGTAACCGAGGCCAAGACCGAGCATCATCAGCAAAATCCAGCGATATTTCACCGAAACTCCCCTCACGCGGCAGGCATCGAACCCGCTCTCCCGAAGCGAGTGTAGGAGGAGTGACGAGATTTTCCAAGTGAGCGCTGGACACCGTCATAGCTCGCTAAAAACAAAAAACCGGCCACGAGGGCCGGTTTTTGCAAAGTCACGTCGGAAAAGCTTATGCGCTTTCCTTCGGCGTCAGAACCTGACGGCCGCGATACATACCGGTCTTCAGATCGATATGGTGCGGACGGCGCAGTTCGCCGGAGTTCTTGTCTTCAACATAGGTCGCAGACTTGAGACCGTCAGCCGAGCGGCGCATGCCACGCTTGGACGGGCTTGTTTTTCTTTTTGGTACAGCCATTTTTGTTACTCCACTTAAGCGGCGAAACAACGGAACCGGCCAGAACCAAAGGCCGAATGTCGGATGTCTCGATATCGGAAATTTGGCGCGCTTATACATGCCCAAACGGGCTTTGACCAGCCCTGACGCGCATTTTTTCCGATTCGGCAAAAACCATGCGGCAAACCGCCCTCAGGCAATGCCAATCATGCTTCACCTTCTATCGAAAACAACGAGTTCCTTGAAGTGGTTCATATCCCTGAATTCACAGAAAGCCGGCGGACGCATCTCCATAAACGGCGCCGCGGCGCGCAGCTTTTCCAGTTCCTCGTCAAGCATCGCCTGCCAGCGCGGCAGGCACTCGGGCTTGAACCAGCTGATGATGTAGGACAGGGTGATGTGAAACTCGTAGCTGTCATGATCAGGATGGCGATATCCGAAGAAATCGGCGAATGTATCCCGCCACAGGGCCACAATGCGATCATCCTCGGCGGTGGCTCCCGTCAGGACCAGACCTACCGGCCGCAAACCGGTGACCTGCATGTTGAATCCCGGCAGCGCCGGAAAAGCAGAAAGGCGGTCGCGATAATAGTCCGTCATCGTGTCGATCGGTGTATCAAGCGGCATTGTCTGCGGCCAATAGGGCAGAGCACGCCGAAACTCGATGATGCCCTGAAACACCGTCATGTGCAGGCTGGAAGCCGGTGTGAAAGCAAGCTGGGATGCCTCCGGCATATCCAGGAAGCGCTGACGCGTCGCAATGATCGCGTTTTCGGTCTGCGAGCCCCCAACAAGATGGCAGACGACCGTATTGCCCGGCTCAGGCAGAAACTCACCATTCTCATTAAAGCGGCTGCCGAGATGGCGCGGCGGCTGATCATGACAGGCAGCAGAAATATAGCCGAGATCTTTCGAGACGAGCGGGGCGTGCATGGGAAACTCCTCGTGAAGGGTTTCCTCTAATCCGTGCACGCGACACAGCCATGACATGGACCGGCCAAAAGCCGGTCAATGCGCCTCGTCCCAGTTGTCAGCCGCGCGGGCATCCACCTGCAATGGCACCTTCATGGAGATTGCCGGCATGGCCGCATTTTCCATGACCGAGACGACGACGGGCAGAGTTTTCTCGATTTCCGCTTCATCGACCTCGAAGATGAGTTCGTCATGCACCTGCAACAGCATGCGGGCGGAAAGGTTTTCAGCCTCCAGCGCCGGTTCGATACGGACCATGGCGCGCCGTATTATATCCGCCGCGGAGCCCTGGATCGGGGCGTTAATGGCGGCGCGCTCATTGAAGGCCTTCACGGAAGGGTTGGACGAGCGGATTTCCGGATAATGGGCGCGGCGGCCGAAAATCGTCTCGACATAACCGTTCTCACGGGCGAAAGCCTTTGTCGCCTCCATGTAGTCGCGGATGCCGGGAAAACGCTCGAAATATTTCTTGATATATTCGCCGGCTTCAGAACGGGCGATACCGAGCTGGTTGGCGAGACCGAAAGCCGAAATACCGTAGATAATGCCGAAATTGATGGCCTTGGCGCGGCGGCGCACTTCCGAGGGCATGCCTTCGACAGGCACACCAAACATTTCCGAAGCCGTCATGGCATGAATGTCGATGCCGTTTTCGAAGGCGTTGCGAAGCTGCGGAATATCGGCGACATGGGCCAGCACGCGCAGTTCGATCTGGCTGTAGTCGGCGGAAAGAAGCTTGTGGCCGGGCGTGGAGATGAAAGCCGTGCGGATTTTTCGCCCTTCCGCCGTGCGGACGGGGATGTTCTGAAGGTTCGGTTCCGAGGACGACAGACGGCCTGTTGTGGTGGAGGCCAGCGCATAGGATGTATGCACACGTTTCGTCTCCGGGTGGATATATCCCGGCAGAGCATCCGTATAGGTGGATTTCAGCTTCGTCAGCTGCCGCCAGTCGACGATCTTGCGGGGCAGTTCAATACCTTCAGCCGCCAAATCCTCCAGCACCTGTGCCGAGGTCGACCATTGGCCGGTCTTGGTCTTGGAGCCGCCCGGCAGGCCCATCTTGCCGAACAGGATGTCGCCGAGCTGCTTTGGCGAGCCGATGTTGAAACGCTCGCCGGCCAGCTCGTAGATTTCCTCTTCAAACGCTGCCGCCTTCTGGGCGAGTTCGCCGGAAAGACGTGAGAGGATTTGCCGGTCGACGGTGATGCCACGCTCCTCCATATGCGCCAGAACAGGCACCAGCGGACGCTCCAGCCGCTCGTAAACCTTGGTCAGCCGTTCTGAAACAAGCCGCGGCTTCAGCGCCATCCACAGCCGCAAGGTGACGTCAGCGTCCTCCGCTGCATATGCCGTCGCCTTGTCGATGTCGACAAAATCGAAGGTAACGCTCGACTTGCCCGATCCCGCCACGTCCTTATAGGGGATCGGCGTATGGCCGAGCCAACGTTCGGACAGCGAATCCATGCCGTGCGTCGCTTTGCCAGCCTCAAGCACATAGGAGATCAGCATCGTATCGTCGAAACTCTGCATGACGACGCCATGGCGTTTCATGAGCAGATAGTCATATTTGAGATTTTGCGCGACCTTCAGCACGGCCTCGTCTTCAAGCAAGTCCTTGAGACGGACCAGTGCTTCGTCAAAGGGCACCTGGCCTTCGGCGAGCCTGATACCATCGCTGAATAGATCGCCGCCGGAGCCAGTCTTGTGCGTCAAGGGAATGTAGGCGGCGCGTATATCGCTGCCCGAGGCATCCTTGCCATTATCGGCGATTGCCAGCGAAAACCCGACGAACTCCGCCTGCATCGGATCAAGCGAGGTCGTTTCCGTATCGAACGCGACGACCCCCGTTTCCCGCGCCGCCGCAACCCAGAGGTCCAGCGTCGCAAGATCCCTGATCGTCGTGTAGGCGCTCGTGTCGATCTTGGCGGCGGCAAAAAGCGTCTGGCGGGCGGTGGCAAGATCAGCCGGCGCGCTGCCCTCCCCGACACCTTTCCGCGCCGG
This sequence comes from Agrobacterium sp. InxBP2, assembly GCF_026191755.1. Lineage (NCBI taxonomy): Bacteria > Pseudomonadati > Pseudomonadota > Alphaproteobacteria > Hyphomicrobiales > Rhizobiaceae > Agrobacterium > Agrobacterium sp. InxBP2. The sequence goes on along the minus strand of NZ_JAINDY010000030.1, from coordinate 51,465 downwards.
AATAGCGGGCGAAACCGCAGTGCCCGTTACGCCAGCAGCCGCTTCACCCGCAGCCGGAGCGGCCGGCGCATCGAGATCAGGACCATGGGCGTCAGCGCCCCACTGAACCGGCACATTGGCGGACTCAATGGCGGAAGCATCGGTCTCTGTCGCTTCGGCAACCCGCCGCGTCAGCGTGGTGAATTCCATCGCCTTCAGGAAGGCAATGAGTTTCGGGCCGTTCTGAGGTTCCAGCACCAGTGCTTCAAGCGGCTGATCCAGCGGCACGTCGGTTCTCAGGGCCACGAGCTGTCTGGAAATACGAGCAAGTTCCGCATTGGCGATGATATTTTCCCGACGCTTCTGCTGCTTGATCTCACCTGCCCGGGCGAGCAGCGTATCGAGATCGCCGTATTCTTCCAGCAATTGCGCGGCCGTCTTTGGACCGATGCCGGGGATGCCCGGAACATTGTCGGTCGAATCGCCGGTCATGGCCTGCAGGTCGATCATCTTTTCGGGACCCACGCCCCATTTCTCTATGACATCGGGGATGCCGATCTGCTTGTCCTTCATCGCATCGTACATGTGGACATTGGCAGTGACGAGCTGCATCAGATCCTTGTCGGAGGAGATGATGGTGACATCGGCCCCAATGGCCTCCGCCTGCCGGGCATAGGTGGCGATGATATCGTCCGCCTCGAAGCCTTCCGTCTCGATGCAGGGAAGGTTGAAGGCGCGCGTCGCCTCCCGTATCAGCCCGAATTGCGGCACCAGATCTTCCGGCGGCGCCGTGCGATTGGCTTTATAGAGATCATAAAGCTCATTGCGGAATGTCTTTGACGAATAATCAAAAATTACCGCAAAATGCGTGGGCGTCACGCCGACATCGGTGTTGCGCGCATCCTTCAGGAGCTTCCACAACATGTTGCAGAAGCCGGAAACGGCGTTGACCGGCAGCCCGTCCGACTTGCGGTTCAGCGGCGGGATGGCATGGAAGGCCCGGAAAATGAAACCGGACCCGTCAACGAGGAAGAGATGATCGCCTTTTTTCATGGGTAGCATGGATAGCGCGCCAGAGGCGAAAGGTCTATCGTCGAGATCGGATGCGAGGCTATATCTTTGATGATTTCTAGGGAAAAGCCGATGTCGAAAAATGCTATCTTACAAACTTATTTTGGAGCGCTTTTATTCGCCACTGCCACAGGTCTTTTCGTGTGGTTCAATGGTGAGGATGGGGTTGCTATTTTTCAGAAGTCCCTGCTTGCACCACTTTATCTTCTGGCGACGACGGGACTGCGCCATTTTTTTCCAAGAGAACGAGACCACCGCCGTGGCATTTTGACGATGCTCGAGTATCATGCTCTCGAAGCGGCAGTTCTCGGTATATTCTTGCTAATTGTCATTGATCCATTGCCCAACGATCTGCGCGGTCAGATCCTCTATTTCTGCCTGTTCGTCATAGTCGTAGGCGGCGCGAATTTTGCTTTGGGAACGCTTCAGAGAAGCAGACATGGTGAGAACCGTTAAATAGATATCACTTTAAAATTTCCCGGAGTTAGGGAGCCTACCTTGCGCGACCGTATAGTATCAGCATTAACAGGTGGGATCTCATTGACCGCCGCCACTGTTCTCCTCTCTTGGTTTGGAGGGAGTGATGCAACGGAGATTTTTCATCACGGGCTGCTAGCCATGATGTATTGCGCGGCTATCCAAGGGCTCAGCAGTTTTTCCGCCGTCGCATTGCAAAGCCCCGCTGGAACGGCCCTTTATCGTGTCGCCAACGCAGCACTTTTTACCGCGTTTCTCGTTCTGGCCATTTTGCCCTCAGAGCTTGGCGTCGGCCGCCAGGCACTCTTTTTTTTATGTACAACAGCTGGACTTGCTGGAGTGGGTTTTGCGCTGATTGTTTACGTGGAGCGCAGAAGGCGAGAGTTTTGAAACGCCGGCTCATACCTTACCGATTTGTAATCCATCTTTCCCTTGAAAAGCCGCATTTGCAGACACATTTCTTAGAGGACGGCGCCTGATCACGCCGTAGTCTGATAGCTGGCTCGTCCCCCGCCGCGTCAGACCGGACAAAGGCCTTTCCCCCTCTCCGGGCCTTTGTCCTCCAATATGACCGCCATGGCCGTCCCCTCCAGGCCATGGCGGTTTTATTTTGCGCCTGTTACCGGCTGGCAAAAACATATCGTGCGATATATATCGCACTATTGAATTGCCGGCGCCGTCTGGCCAAACTGTCTGAGGGACGGAGGAATGGGATTTTCCCGGGATGAATCGGCCATCTATCTCGCCGCCAAAATGGCGCGGGAGTTCACTATGGCGCTGCAGAAAAGAGCCGCCGCATTGGGCTTCTCTCCCGGCCAATTCCCCATTCTCATCGAGCTCTGGCATGAAGAAGGGCTGACGCAAAGGCAGTTGCTCGACAGAATCGATGTCGAACAGGCAACGCTTGCTAACACGCTCTCACGCATGGAGCGCGACGGGCTGATCGTGCGAAAGACGCATCCCGGTGACCGCCGCGCTCAGATCATCAAATTGACGCAGCGCGGCAGGGACCTGGAAGCGAATGCCATTGCCGCTTCTGAGGCCACCGAAGACATGTTGCTTGCGGATTTCCGGCGTTTTGAACGCCAGCTTCTGCTGGAATATATGCGTCGCGCCATCGAGAGCGCAAAAAAAGCAAAATAGCGCTTCCAACTCGAAACCGCTTCGCAGTTTTCCTGAACTGCTCTATCGTTCCCACGGCCGCGCGTTTGCCGATTCACGACACGCCGGCCCTTGTTTCCCGCGATGCGCGATGCCCGGAAGTTTCGTCTTATCGCCGGGTCACGACAGACATGACAGGATCAGCGATGACAGACGTTTCCCCCATTCTTTCCACTGCCGATGACAATCTCACCTCCAGCCTCGAGCGACTGTTCGAACTCGTTCGCATTCCGTCGATTTCCACGGACCCCGCTTACAAGGCCGAGTGCCGCAAGGCGGCGGAATGGCTCGTGAGAACGCTTTCAGCGCTCGGCTTTACCGCCTCCGTTCGCGATACAGCCGGTCACCCCATGGTGGTGGCGCATCACGATGCGGCCAATGAAGACGCCCCACATGTGCTTTTCTACGGCCATTATGATGTACAGCCGGTCGATCCGCTCGATCTCTGGGAAAACGATCCTTTCGAACCCGCCGTCAAGGATATCGGCGCAGGCCGTCAGGTGATTACAGGACGCGGTACGGCGGATGACAAGGGCCAGCTGATGACCTTCGTGGAGGCCTGCCGCGCCTACAAGGCCGTGAATGGCGGCCTGCCGGTGCGCGTCACCATTCTTTTTGAAGGTGAAGAAGAATCCGGTTCGCCCTCGCTGAAGCCGTTCCTCGAAGCGAATGCGGAAGAGCTGAAGGCGGATTATGCGCTGGTCTGCGATACCGGCATGTGGGACCGGGATACGCCCGCCATTGCCGCGGCGCTGCGTGGTCTGGTCGGCGAAGAAATCGTCATCACCGCCGCCGATCGCGATCTGCATTCGGGTCTTTTCGGTGGCGCCGCCGCAAATCCCATCCACATCCTGACCGACATTCTCTCTGGCCTGCATGACGAGACCGGCCGCGTGACGCTCGACGGCTTCTATGACGGCGTGGAAGAAACGCCCGCCAATATCAAGGCTGCCTGGGAAACGCTGGGCCGCACCGCAGAAACCTTCCTCGGTGAAGTGGGCCTTTCGGTTCCCTCGGGTGAAAAGGGCCGCTCCGTGCTGGAACAGACCTGGGCGCGGCCGACAGCGGAGGTCAACGGCATCATAGGCGGGTACACCGGTGATGGCTTCAAGACCGTTATTGCAGCAAAAGCTTCCGCCAAGGTGTCGTTCCGCCTTGTCGGCGAACAGAACCCCGCCGCCATTCGCGAAAACTTCCGGGCCTATGTACGCTCGAAAATTCCGGCTGATTGCTCCGTGGAATTCCACGAGCATGGCGCATCGCCGGCGATCCAGCTTTCATACGATTCACCCGTCCTGACCAAGGCGAAGAACGCCCTTTCGGAAGAGTGGCCCAAACCGGCCGTCGTGATCGGCATGGGCGGCTCTATCCCGATCGTGGGCGATTTCCAGAAAATGCTCGGCATGGATTCGCTGCTCGTCGGTTTCGGCTTGACGGACGATCGCATTCATTCGCCGAATGAAAAATACGACCTGCAGTCCTTCCACAAGGGCATTCGCTCCTGGATCCGCATTCTCGACGCACTGGCCGCGAAATAAAAAAGAGGAGGCGCCACTGGTCGGGCGCCTCCGCTCACTCCAAAAACAAAAAGGCCGGGCAAGCCCGACCTTTCCATCCGTTTTCCGTCAATGCCAGTACATCCGTGGTCAAAGCGGTTCAACGGTCTGATGTTTCAGAGCGCGTCGATTTCCGACGCTGCTTTCACAATCAGGATCATCTGTTTTGGTTAATCTTTGGTTAACGCAACAACAGCGGCATCTTAAGACGCCCCTGACAGTTTTCATCTGAAACACTGTTGAACCCTATATCGGTATACGTACCGCCGTTTTCAAGACCCCGCCCGCCGGACTTCCTTCCAAAGAAAAAGGCCGGAAAAATCCGGCCTTTCAGTTCATGCAAGAAACCCTTTCGGGCCTGTTGCGTATCAGGCAGCGACGAGGTTGCCTGCGGACATCTTGCCAGAGCGGCGGTCCTGCATCAGCTCGTAAGAAAGCTTCTGGCCGTCGTTGAGGGCGGTCAGACCTGCGCGCTCAACAGCCGAGATGTGAACGAAAACGTCCTGCGAACCGTCGTCCGGCTGAATGAAGCCGTAGCCCTTGGTTGCGTTGAACCACTTTACTGTACCAGTCGCCATAACGATTTCCTTCCGTTGGCAATTGTATTTGCGCTGCGAGCAGCGCGGTCTTGGGGTCGAATTTGAAGGAAAAGATCGTCGTGAGCGTCTGGAAAGACGCCGAAGCTCTGGTCGTCAAACAAATATCGATGGCGAAGTACCTAGGTTGGAAGGGGCTGAAAGTCAAGTTTCTTTGAACGAAACTATCGCATCAGGGGTCCGCCAGGGCTCGAAAAAGGAAGCGCCAAATAGCAAAAACCCGGCGCGGGAGGAGGTGCGCCGGGTTCTTGAAACTGACTGACAATTGGGAGGAGGAGTATTGCCAGTCCAATCGGGCGACGCTGGGAGGAGGAGTGCGTCGCTTCGATGTTTTGAACATACAACATCGCCGCTCAAAAAACAGACATTCTATCGCAGCGCAGCATTGCGATTATTGCATAGCTTAAGCGTGACATCTTGAACAACCATTTCTAACCGCCTAACAAATACGCATGTCTATTCAATCCGTCAGAGCATTTTTTGCCGAAAAATCACCCGAGGTGACGATCATTGAAACGGAAGCCAGTTCGGCAACCGTTGCGCTCGCCGCTGAAGCACATGGCGTCGAGCCAGACCAGATCGCCAAAACGATCTGCCTCAAGGCGGGCGATGCCATTCTGCTCGTTGTCACCGCGGGTACGAAACGCCTCGACAACAGGAAATTCCGTGATCATTTCGGAACGAAACCGCGCATGCTGGGGGCGGACGAGGTGGTTGCGGTGACCAGCCATCCTGTCGGCGGCGTATGCCCCTTCGGCTTGCCGTCGCCTTTGCCGGTGTTTTGCGACATATCGCTGAGAGATTATCTTGAAGTGGTTCCGGCAGCCGGCGCTACCAATGCAGCGGTGCGGATTTCTCCCCATGTGATGGCCGAACTGACTAAAGCTGAATGGGTCGACGTCTGCCAATGACGCCGATTTGATCCGGCCTGGGCTTAACCCCGCCTTAAATTGCCGCATTTAAACTCTTCATCCTGGATTAAGGATCGCGCAGGCATAGACGCCTGAGGCCGACAAGGCACAGGCGGTCCCGCAAAAGGAGCGATTTCGGCTGGATGGCAGGCAAGGGTAAATCACGCGAACGGGTAGAACCCTCCTTCGGGGATTTCCACGAGTCCGGTGACGATCTGCGTCTTGACGCCAGCGAGCGCATCAGCGGCACTGCAAAACAGTCGCCGAAGAAACCGAAACAGGCTTCACGCCGACCCAAGACGAAAAACGAAAAGCGCGCCCGCGGCACAGGTCGGGGGGCGACGGGTTTCATCCGGTCCCTCGTCTATTGGTGCATCGTGCTGGGCATTTGGGGCGGTATCGGGATTGCCGGACTTGTGCTTTATTATGGCGCGCGCATGCCGAGTGCCAGCAGCTGGTCCATTCCAGAACGTCCGCCGAATGTGAAGATCGTTTCCGTGAATGGCAGCGTGCTTGCAAACCGCGGCACGACCGGCGGCGAGGCGCTCGCGCTGGAAGACATGTCGCCCTATATTCCACAGGCTGTGATGGCGATTGAGGACCGGCGGTTTTATTCCCATTTCGGGGTCGATCCGCTTGGTCTCGGACGTGCCATCGTCACGAATGTGCTGACGGGGCGAACCGTGCAGGGCGGCTCGACACTGACGCAACAGCTGGCGAAAAACCTTTTCCTTTCGCCGGACAGGACCCTGGAACGCAAGGTTCAGGAAGTGCTGCTGTCCTTCTGGCTGGAGCACAAGTTCACCAAGGATCAGATCCTGGCGATGTACCTCAATCGCGTCTATTTCGGATCCAACGCCTATGGCGTCGAGGCGGCCTCGCGGCGCTACTTCAACAAGTCCGCCCGCGACGTCAATCTGGGCGAAGCGGCAATGCTTGCCGGGCTTCTCAAAGCGCCCTCGCGCCTTTCGCCGGCACGGGACCCACAGGCAGCGGAAGAACGGGCGCAGGTCGTGCTGCAATCCATGCGCGACGTCGGTTTCATTACCGATGATGAGATCAAGACCGCCATGTCGCAGCCGCCGACCAAAGCGAAACGCTTCTGGTCGGGTGCCGAACATTACGCCGCCGACATGGTGCTGGAAGAGGTGCGCGGCCTGGTTGGCGAGGTCAAGCAGGATATCGTCGTCGATACGACAATCGATCCCGATCTCGAGCGCGATGCCGAAAAGGCACTGACCCACGTGCTGCAGGGCGACGGCAAAAAACAGGGCGCCTCCCAGGCGGCACTGGTTTCCATCGATGGTACGGGCGCGATCAGGGCCGTGGTGGGCGGTGCGGATTATGCCGAAAGCCAGTTTAACCGCGCTGCCAAGGCAAAACGCCAACCCGGCTCGGCATTCAAGCCCTTCGTCTACGTCGCCGCCCTCGAATCCGGGCTCACGCCCTATACCATTCGTAACGATGGGCCTGTTCGTATCGGCAACTGGACCCCGGAAAATTATGAGAAGAAATTTCGCGGCGAAGTGACACTGGCCACAGCGCTGGCCAACTCCCTGAACACCATCGCCGCCCAGCTGGTGATGGAGGTCGGTCCCGAGCGGGTGACACAGGTGGCGCATCGCATGGGCATCGAATCGGAGCTGCAGAATAATGCCTCCATCGCGCTCGGCACTTCGGAAGTGTCGCTGATGGAACTGACAGCTTCTTATGCTCCCTTCATGAATGGCGGATATAAAGCCACGCCGCACATCGTGAAGCGTATCACCGATGCCGATGGCAAGGTGCTTTATGAAAACAAATATGACAATCCGCCACGGGTGCTGAGCGAAGAAATTGCCGCCACGATGAACGGCATGCTGTCGCGCGTCATCACCGAAGGTACCGGCAAGGCCGCGCGCCTGCAGGGCTGGCAGGCAGCGGGGAAATCCGGCACCACTCAGTCTTTCCGCGATGCGCTCTTTGTTGGCTATACGAGCAATCTGACGACCGGCGTCTGGTTTGGAAACGACGACGGCACCTCCATGAAAAAGGTCACGGGCGGCGGCCTTCCTGCAAGGGCGTGGAAAGAGTTCATGACCGCGGCTCATTCCGGTCTTTCGCCTTCGCCCCTCTTCGGTCTTGGTGCAGGCGGCGTGCCGCCGCTCATGGATATGCAGCAACCGGCGCCGGAGAATGCGCCCTCCTCCATTGGCGACATCATTTCCAACGCGCTGGGCGGCGGAACGACTGATAACCGCGCCTATCCCGCGGCGCCGGCATCACCCACCCCGAATCAGCCAGATGGGCAGCCGGGAGGGCTGACGCCGCCGGCCAATATTCCTTCGCGGGATATCGAACCCCGTTATTCCGCCGGCAACGGCCCTGTGCCGCCGGCCGATATTGGCGGTGAAGCGCCTGACGTGTCGGGACCGAAACAAACCACCCTGCTCGACATTCTGATGGGGCGCTGACAGGTTTTTAAATCGTCGCCAAGTCCCGGGAACGAAGGACGAAGCGACCGAGGTCCACGTCCTTCACCCCTTTCGTTTCACGCTTTTCGGTGGCCGAACCGGCCGCCGCCCCATCCACGGCGGCGAATCGGTGCCTGAAGCGCAACACCTGCGTGCATACGTTAACTTTAGATTGATATTTGCCCAGACGCGGCTACATTTCGGATGACTTTTTAGGGTAAATGAATTATTAATCGTTCATATAAATTAAATTTCTTCTATCAAAATAAGTTTTTCAGGATCCTATATTATGTTGGGTACTAAAGGCTCATCCCATGCCGTTTTTTTCGGCGATCCCTATTCCTCGGCCATCACTTTCGAGACACCGGAAACGCAGCCCTGCACTTTTGAGAAACGGGTATCTCCACTACAACGCGGCCAGTTCGCGCTCAAAAGAACGATGGACATTGCGGGGGCGTCCATCGCCCTCGTCGCACTGGCTCCCGTCCTGCTGACGGTGGCAGCGCTCGTCAAACTCGACAGCCGCGGGCCGGTCCTGTTCTCGCAGGTCCGCTGGGGCATGAATGGACGGAAGATTCGCGTCTATAAATTTCGCTCAATGAGAACAGACATGTGCGACGCCACCGGCGTGGCGCAAACAGTGAAGAATGACCCGAGAATAACCCGCATCGGCGCCATTCTCCGGCGCACGAATATTGATGAGCTGCCACAGCTCATCAATGTGCTCAAGGGTGACATGTCGCTGGTCGGACCGCGCTGCCATGCCATCGGCATGCTGGCGGCCGGCCGTCTCTACGAGGAGCTGGTTCCGCACTATCACCTGCGGCACCGGATGCGGCCAGGCATCACGGGACTTGCCCAGATGCGGGGCCTGCGCGGGCCAACGGATCGCAGCGACAAGGCAAGGGCACGCATCGTATCCGATCTTTATTATGTCGAAAACTTTTCGGTCTGGCTGGATGTCAGGATCATGGTCGGAACGGTGATTTCCGAGTTGCGGGGCGGCAAGGGCTTCTGATCTTCAAGAGGCAAGGCAAGATTGCGAAAAGAAAAGCCCGGCATCTCTGCCGGGCTTTTCTCATGAACTGTCGTCACCTTCAATTTGTCGGCGCGGGAGCTGCAGCCGGATCCGGCAGCGGCGCCGGGTTCGCAGACAGCGTGCGGAGATAGGCAATAAGATCTGCTCTTTCCGTTTCTTTCTTCACACCCGCAAAGCCCATGGCCGTGCCTGGAACGTGCTTTTTCGGGGCTTCGAGAAAATAGTTGAGATGATCGTAATCCCAGTGCTCGGCTCCACCCTTGGAGAAATCCTTCATCGCTGCGGAGTAGCTGAAACCTTCGTGGCTGGCGATCGGCCGGTTGACGACATCGAAGAGATTGGGGCCGACCTTGTTTGCACCACCACTCTCTCCGGTATGACAGCTCGTACATTTCTTGAAGACCGCTTCGCCCTTGGCGGCGTCCGCGCTGGCGAGCAACTGTGCGATCGGGGTGGCCGCAGCCGCCGCTTCTCCGCCGCCCGTTCCGCCGCTGCTTTCTTCCGCGACGATGGCGTAACCTTCCTTTTCGGGCGCGGGCGCATGGAAAATGCCCTCGGACGCAATCGACACCGACATCAGGACGAATACTGTACCCAGAAACGCCCCAACGCCCATATTAACATAAGAATTCATCTAAACGCGCTCCCTCGCATCCGCTCGATATAACGGGCATCTTGAAATTGCTCGAAAGCTATGGCTTTTGCACAGCCTGCGCAACTTGAATAATGCTCCCCACACCGTGACGTTTTGACACTTTTCGGGCGGGATTTGAAGGGTGTCGGATGAATAATCGGGATTTCGAGAAAGCTGTCGTCCTCATACCGGCGCGAATGGCCTCCACGCGCCTGCCCGGCAAGCCGCTTGCCGACATTGGTGGCAAGCCGATGATCGTGCAGGTTGCGCAGCGGGCACGTGAGGCCGGCGCGGAGCGAATCGTCGTCGCGGTCGATGACGAACAGGTATTTTCGGCGGTTCAAAATGCCGGTTTCGACGTGATGATGACGCGTGACGACCATCAATCCGGTTCGGATCGCATTTTCGAAGCGCTGCAGAAGGCCGACCCCTATGGCAAGGCGGAATATGTCATCAATGTTCAGGGCGACCTTCCAACCATCGAGGCGGAAACTATACGCGCCTCGTTGCGCCCGCTGGAGAACGCCGCCGTCGACATTGCGACACTGACGGTCGAAATCACCGACGAGGAAGAAAAAACCAATCCGAACGTAGTGAAAGTTGTGGGCAGCCCACTTTCCGAAACACGTCTGCGCGCGCTTTATTTCACCCGCACCACCGCGCCTTACGGCGAGGGGCCGCTTTATCATCATATCGGGCTTTACACGTATCGCCGTGCTGCGCTCGAGACATTCGTGAGTCTACCGCCCTCACCGCTGGAAAAGCGCGAGCGGCTGGAGCAGCTGCGTGCTCTCGAAGCGGGCATGCGCATTGATGCCGAGATCGTCCGCTCCGTGCCGCTCGGTGTCGATACGCCGCACGATCTCGAAAAAGCCCGCAAAATTCTTGCAAGCAGAACCCTTTAACGGACAGTCCCATGAGCTTGATCACCAATCGCATTGCCTTTCAGGGCGAATTCGGCGCGAACTCCGACATGGCCTGCCGCGACATGTTTCCGAACATGGAACCATTGCCGTGTCCGACATTCGAGGACGCGTTCAACGCCATTGAAAACGGCGAAGCCGATCTCGGCATGATCCCGATCGAAAACACTCTGGCCGGCCGCGTGGCGGATATTCATCACCTGCTGCCGGAATCGCGCCTGCATATCATCGGCGAATATTTCATGCCGATCCGCTTTCAGCTGATGGTGATGCCGGGCGTGAAAAAGGACGAAATCCGCACCGTCCACAGCCACATCCACGCACTTGGCCAGTGCCGCAAGATCATTCGTTCCAACGGCTGGAAACCCGTCATCGCCGGCGATACGGCAGGATCGGCAAGGCTCGTTTCCGAAACGGGCGACCGCAGCATGGCGGCGCTTGCGCCGCGTCTTGCCGCCAGCCTTTACGGTCTCGATATTCTCGCCGAGAATGTCGAGGATTCGGAAAACAACGTCACGCGCTTCGTAGTGCTGTCCCGCGATGAAAACTGGGCCAAGCGCCAGTCGAGCGAAGAAATCGTCGTCACGACCTTCGTTTTCAACGTCCGCAACATTCCCGCGGCACTCTACAAGGCCATGGGTGGCTTTGCGACGAACGGCATCAATATGACGAAGCTCGAAAGCTACCAGCTCGGCGGCAAATTCGTGGCGACGCAATTTTATGCCGACATTGAAGGCCATCCCGATGACGAACCCGTGCGGCATGCGCTGGACGAGCTGCGCTTCTTCTCTGAAAAAGTCCGCATTCTCGGCGTCTACAAGGGCCATGCGATGCGCGGCAAGCTCAACCAGAGCTGAGCCTGCCGCGATCTCCTACTTCGGCCATTCCACCCAGTCGCGCATCAGGCGATGCGCTATGGCTCCCATGGGCGGCGCAGAAAGACCTTCGCCCGCCGGGGCCTCCAGCATCTTTGCCACCTCTTCCCGCGTGAACCAGCGGCAATCCTCAAGCTCGACCTCATCGCGTGCGATCTCAAAAGACAACGCCTCGGCATAACAGCCGATCATCAGCGTATGCGGCATCGGCCAAGGCTGGGAGGCGTGATAACGGACGCGGCCGATTTCGACGCCGGATTCCTCGTGCGTTTCACGGCGAACAGCCTGTTCGATGGTCTCACCCGGTTCCACAAAACCGGCGAGGCACGAATACATGCCCGGCGCAAAATGCGCTCCGCGGCCAAGCAGGCACAGATCGCGCTCGATATCGATCGTCATCATGATGACGACGGGATCGGTGCGTGGAAAAATAGTGTGGCTGCAGGCGGCGCAGATGCGCTTGTAGCCGCCGATTCGCAGCTCCATGGCCCCACCGCATTTCCCGCAAAAGCGGTTGTCGGCGTTCCAATGTGTGAGGCTGACGGCCTGGGCGACCTCGCTCAGCAATTCCTCTTCCAGCAGGTGATCGCGATAAAGCGTGCGGGCGTCGGCGAGCTTGTAGTGGCTCGCCAGTTGGTCTTCGGCCACGGCAACCGGAACGGCGATTCGCGGTTCGCCGGTCTCCCGATATCCAAGCAGGACGGCATTGTCGAAATCCGGCTGCAATTCGGCCAGCTCATAGGCGGAAAACAGGGGGTCGATGACCTGCTCGTCATGCTTCAGGACAAGCCGGCTGCCCGAAAAGGCAAAAATATGAGTGCCGTCGACTTTCAGGGCATCGGCAACGCATTCCTCCGTCCGCTTTTCCGCGAAACGATCGAGGGCATTTTTGGAAAAAGCCGTCAGCAGACTTGCTTCGGGATGGGGGGCAGTGGTTTCAAAAATTTTCATGGAAATCATCAGAGTGCGCCGGAGATTTTTTTCATCAAAGTTTCCTTTTCGCCCGCGGCATAAGGCACGGGCGTCCCGTGACCCCAGATGGGGCCGGGCCAGCAGGTGTCGCCTTCATTGCGGGCGATAATATGGACATGCAGTTGCCGGACGATGTTTCCCAGAGCGCCCACATTGATCTTGGTGGCCGCGGTAATTTCTTTCAAGGCGGACGCGACAAGATTGGTCTCGAATGTCAGAACGGCCTGATCAAGCGGAGTAAGATCGAACAGCTCGCTGACGCCCTCTCGCTGCGGCACCAGCACCAGCCATGGCCAGCGGCTGTCATTTTGCAAACGCAGTTCACATAGCCCCAAACGCGTCACGAGCACGCTATCGCGCGCCAGTCTTTCGTCCAGCTGGAATGTCTCCAAGGTGTCCTCCATGTTTGTTTTCATTGTGATAGCAGTTTTTTGAATGCTTGGCTTGCATTTGCTGTCGATATTGCCGATATGTGGCCCCGGGAGGTTGGTGGTGGACGAGCCACTCGCCAACCGGGTCAGGTCCGGAAGGAAGCAGCCCTAACGAGCCCGGCACGGGTCGCCGTGCCAGCCTCCCACCTTTTAAAAGACGTGCTCAGCTTTCGCCGGGCCAGTTCAGCGCCCCAAGACAAACTGGCAAAACAAACTGGCGAGGCGATGAACGACAGCGTACCCACCATATCAAGCGAATCCCAGGTCGGGACCGGCTATCGGGTACTGGCGCGCAAATATCGCCCGAAGGATTTTTCCGATCTGATGGTCGGACAGGAGCCGATGGTCCGCACGCTGACAAACGCGTTCGAGACCGGACGTATTGCGCAGGCCTATATGCTGACCGGCGTCCGCGGCGTGGGCAAAACGACCACGGCCCGCATTCTCGCCCGAGCGCTGAATTACAAAACCGACACCATCGACAAGCCGACCATCGATCTGCGCATTCCCGGTGAACATTGTCAGGCGATCATGGAAGGTCGCCATGTCGACGTGATCGAGATGGATGCCGCCTCCCATACCGGCATCGACGATATTCGCGAAATCATCGAACAGGTGCGTTATCGCCCTGTCTCGGCGCGTTACAAGGTCTATATCATCGACGAAGTGCACATGCTGTCGACGCAGGCTTTCAACGGCCTGCTCAAGACGCTGGAAGAGCCGCCGGAGCATGTGAAGTTCATCTTCGCCACAACGGAAATCCGCAAGGTTCCCATCACGGTTCTGTCACGATGCCAGCGTTTCGACCTGCGCCGCATCAGCGCCGCCGATCTCGTCGGCCTTTTTACCGCCATCGCCGGCAAGGAAGGTTTCGAAGCCGAACCGCAGGCGCTTTCGATGATCGCCCGCGCGGCGGAAGGGTCTGCCCGTGACGGCCTGTCGCTGCTCGATCAGGCAATCGCCCATGGTGGTGGCCGGGTGGAAGCTGAAGCGGTACGCGGCATGCTCGGTCTTGCCGACCGGGCCCGCATCGTCGATCTCTTCCAGCATGTCGTCAAAGGCGATGTCGCGGCCGCTCTGTCGGAATTCAACGGTCAATATGAGGCGGGCGCGAACCCGGTTGTGGTCCTTAACGATCTCGCCGATTTCACCCATCTCGTGACCCGCATGAAATATGTGCCGGATGCAGCGGAAGATCCCTCGCTTTCTGAAATAGAACGCGTGCGCGGTGCGGAATTTGCCGACACGATTGCGGTCACCGCGCTTTCGCGCATCTGGCAGATGTTGCTGAAGGGCATACCGGAAACGGAAAATGCCTCGCGCCCGGCCGGCGCTGCCGAAATGGTTCTCATCCGGCTGGCGCACGCTGCCAATCTTCCCGCACCCGAAGATGCTGCCCGGCGCTTGCTGGAGCTTTCGAACGGTGACGGGGGTTACGCCAATGGCGGACCTTCCGGCGGTGGCAATGGCGGCGGTGCGCGCGCCTATTCGTCAGCACAGACCGTGGCCGCGGGACGACCTGTCGATCTTCCCAACCAGCGCCAGGCAACGCCACAGACCTCCGCCATACTGCGCGCCATTCCAGATAGCCGCCCGCAGGAAATGCAGGTCGCAGCACCGAAAACGGAGGAGCGGCCGGAGCCGAAAGTTCCCGTCAGTTCCGTGCAGGATATTGCCGATCTGTGCCAGAAGAACCGCGATCCCGTCATGCGGGCGAAAGTGCGCAACTTCGTACGGCTGGTACGGCTGGAGCCCGGCCGGCTCGATATGCGCCTCGGGGAAGGTGCCCCCGGCTCCCTGCCCGGCGAACTTGGCGTCAAGCTCAAGGAATGGACCGGCATCCACTGGATCATCAGCCTCAGCAAGGAGCAAGGGGAACCGACCCTTGTCGAGGCTGAGGGCAACGCACGGGACGCGCGTCTCGTCGATGCACGCCAGGACCCTGATGTGGCTGCCATCCTGGCGCAGTTTCCCGGCGCAAAAATTACCGACGTGCGCATCCGCGCCGCCGCACAGGATGAGGCTGAAGAGATCGCGCCGCCATCGGTTGCCGAATCGAGCGAAGGCGACATCCTTCCTGGCGACGATATCGAGTTTTAAACAAAAAGAACAGGAGATTGGCACATGCGTGACATCATGGGCATGATGGGCAAGGTCAAGGAAATGCAGGCCAAGATGGAGAAGGTGCAGGAAGAAATCGCTGCGCTCGAAATCGAGGGGCGTGCTGGCGGCGGTCTGGTAACCGTCATTCTGAACGGCAAGGGCGAAATGCGCGGCCTGAAAATCGATCCCTCGCTGTTGAAGGAAGACGAGGTGGAAATCCTTGAGGACCTGATCGTCGCAGCGCATAAGGACGCCAAGCAAAAAGGCGAAGCGCAGGCGCAGGAAAAGATGGCTGGGCTGACCGCCGGCCTGCCGCTGCCGCCCGGCATGAAGCTGCCGTTCTGATATAACCGATCTGAAGAGAGGGCGAAGCGCATGGAGCGGGCGCCCTCCTTGTCCCATGACGGCTTCAAGCTTCCAGCATCGCGCGAAACCGGCTCGCCAGCGGCGTTTCCAGAAAGGCCCGGCGTTCGGCTGCATTGAGCTGCATGGGGCGAAAGCGCTGCAAGATGGTCGGTATTGGCAGCTTCAATCCTCGATAGGGTTTGAACACGATATCCTCCCCGGCAGCCAACATGCCGCCTTTCAGCACCCGGCAGTAGAACCCCGGTTGGCCCGCCCGACGGAAACGCAGTGCGAAATCGGGATCGCCGATGCGAACCGACAGGGTGGCGCAGGGAATGCGGGCGGCAGTCACTTCCAGCTCAACGTCATTTGCCGAGAACCTGTCGCCAACGTGGAGTTTTGCGCTGTCGACACCATCAAGAACGAGGTTCTCACCAAAAAACCCGGGTTCGACCGCAAAGCCCAGAGAGCGGGACCAGAAGTCGAGATCGGCGGAGCCCATGACGTAAATCGCCTGATCCGGCCCGCCGTGATGTTTGCGATTGCAGACGGCGTCACTGACGATGCCTTCCGCATCGACCATGACGGGACCCTGCACGGCGTGTTTGAAGATGCCCGTCTTCGTGGTCTTTCCCTGCAGCCTTTTCGCCTCGCCCCGGCACACCGCCCTGATTTTCATGAACAACCCTTTGCGCTTCATGATTCCCGTTTCCCGATTTATGCAGTAGAAAGCGCTCATGGCAAAACGAGTCACCGGCCCCGAAATCGAAAAACTGATCCAGCTCCTGGCAAAAGTGCCGGGACTTGGGCCCCGCTCGGCGCGACGGGCAGCACTGCATCTCATCAAGAAGAAGGAACAGCTTCTCGGGCCGCTGGGCCATGCCATGGGCGAGGCCTATGACAAGGTGAAGATTTGCTCCTGCTGCGGCAACGTCGATACGATAGACCCCTGCACCGTCTGCGCCGACGACCGGCGCGACCAGTCGGTCATCATCGTGGTGGAAGATGTGTCTGATCTCTGGGCGCTGGAGCGGACGGGTGCGATGAACACTGCCTATCACGTGCTGGGGGGCACGCTGTCGCCGCTCGACGGGGTCGGGCCCGAGGACCTGAACATCAAGGGCCTGATCGACCGTGTGAGCGCCGGCGGCATCCGCGAGCTCATCATCGCCGTCAATGCGACGGTGGAAGGGCAGGCAACCGCCCATTACATCACCGACCGCCTCTCCGGTCTCGACATCAAGATCACCCGGCTTGCGCATGGCGTGCCGGTGGGCGGTGAGCTCGATTATCTCGACGAGGGCACTTTGACGGCCGCGCTTCGGGCGCGAACGACAATCTGAAGTCCCCCTCCCTCCCCGTCATTCAAAGAGGAGACCGAATGCGAAACCGTTTTGCCCCGAAGGCACTGGCTGCCCTTCTTTCCGTTTTTTCAGCAACGACGGCGTTGGCGCAATCGGCACCGACAGGAGCAGCGGCAGCCCGATATGATGCCGAATTTAATGCCTGGCTGAAAAAGGAAATCTGGCCGGAAGCGCGCAAGGCCGGCATTTCGCAAAGGACGCTTGAGGCCACGCTCAGCGGTCTCTCCATCAGCTGGAACCTGCCCGATCTCGTCATTCCCGGCCAGAAGCCGCCGAAGGAGCAGAGCCAGAGCCAGGCGGAATTTTCCTCGCCCGGCGCCTATTTCTCGGAAAAGCGGCTGCAGGGTCTTGCCGCCACCGGGCGTTCGCTTGCTTCCACCCACCGGGCGACGCTGCGCCGGATAGAGGCGAAATACGGTGTGCCGGGTGATATCGTCGTTGCGATCTGGGGCCGTGAATCCGGTTTCGGCCGAGCCAAGCTGCCGCATTCCGTGGTCGATGTGCTGGCAACGAAAGCCTATATGTCCACCCGCAAGGAGATGTTCCGCACCGAGCTGATCGATGCGCTGAAGATCGTCGACAGTGGCGATATCGCGGCCTCTCGCATGATGGGCTCCTGGGCCGGCGCGCTCGGCCAGCCGCAGTTCATGCCATCGAGCTATCTCAAATATGCCGTGGACTTTGATGGCGACGGCCACCGTGACATCTGGAACTCCGTGCCGGACGCGTTGGCATCCATAGCTAACTATCTTTCTCAGCGCGGCTGGCAACGCAATCGCGACTGGGGTTTCGAAGTCTCGATCCCCGCCAATGTTTCCTGCGCGCAGGAAGGGCCTGATCTCGCACGACCTGTGGCGGACTGGGCGAAAATGGGCATCACGCGCATTTCCGGAAAAGCCTTCCCGGCCAATGACCTCTCTGCCGATGGCATGATGCTGGTCCCGGCTGGGCGACACGGGCCGGAATTTGTGGTGACGCCGAATTTCTACGTCATCAAGGAATATAATAATTCCGATCTCTATGCGCTTTTCATCGGCAATCTCGCCGATCGCATCGCCCACGGCGCGGGGCCGTTCCAGGGGGAATGGGGCAATGTTGGATCGATGCTGCGCTCGGATGTTCTGGCAATGCAGAAGGCGTTGGTTGCCAAGGGCTATGATGTCGGCAAGGCAGATGGCCTCGCAGGTTTCAAGACGCGCCGCTCACTCGGGGACTGGCAGTTGAAAAACGGGCTCGCTCCAACCTGCTTTCCCGATGCGACGTTGAAGGCGAAGATGAAGTAGCGTTGCTGGCAGCGTGTGAAAACTCTCCTCCGTCATGCTCGGGCCTGTCCCGAGCATCTGCAACCGATTGATTTAATGATAGGTGTTTGGATCCTCGGGACAGGCCAGAGGATGACGGGGAGTGAGTGGGAAGGGCATCGCCACTCACTTATCCATCGTCTCTCAATGCTGATCGGTATGAGGCTTGTGAAAGATATCGTCGGTCGGCGGGATGGTCTGACGTTCGATCATCCGGTGCACCCGTGGCCGCGTCTTGCCGCGGTGAAGCTCCAGCAGCCGGTCCCAGGCCTCTGCATCTGCCTGGGTGCGGCGGTGATTATGGCGGACATATTCCACCCAGGTCGGCACGTGGTAGCTTTCCGTCCAGATGTCGGGGTTTTCGAGATCCCGCATCAGGTTCCAGTTGCGCGCGCCGTCACGAATGCGAATGCGGCGGCGCTCGGCCATCAGCGGCAGGAATTCGCCGAGATCCTCGTCATGGATTTCATAATCGATGAGAATGGCGATGGGCCCGCTGCGCGGCTTGATGTCCAGTCTCAGCGGCGGCTCCACGAAACGGTTGAGCGGATCAAGATTGAGCGAGGCGAAGGCTGGCATGGCGAGTTTGAGGCCGACGACGACACCGAGCAGCATCAGTGCGCAGGAACAGAGCAGCGAATAGGAAATGCCGTAATCTTCCGCCAGCTCACCCCACAGCCAGCTGCCGACCGCAATGCCGCCGAAGGTGAGCGTCTGGTAAAGCGAGAGCGCCCTGCCAACCACCCATCGCGGGGTGGAGAGCTGGACAATGGTATTGAAGAGCGACAGTGCCAGCACCCAGCAGGCGCCGGCAACGGTCAGCACCAGTGACGTGATGATCGCGCTCGTGCTCACCGCCGTTACGCCGGCGCTGAAGGCGAAGCCTAGAAATGCGACGCGCACGATCCATTCGCTGGACAGCACCTCGCGCAATCTCGCGCTGATCAGCGCACCGCCAATCGCGCCGACGCCGAAGGCACCCAGCATGACGCCATAGGTCAGCGGGCCGCCCTCCACCAGGTCGCGGGCGACGATGGGCATCAAGGCGAGGATGGCGCTGGCTGAAAGGCCGAAAAGGAAGCCGCGCACCAGCACCTTGCCGATATTGGGCGACATCGCCACATAACGCATGCCGGCCGAAATGGCGGCCAAAAGCTGCTCCCGCGGCAGGGTCGAGGCATATTTGGGCGGCTGCCAGCGAAACAGGGCGTAGATCAGCGTGAAATAGCTCAGCGCATTCACGAAAAATGCGGCGGCCGCACCGGCGGCGGCGACGATGATACCGCCGATGGCCGGGCCGACACTGCGGGTAATATTGAAGCCGACACTGTTCAGCGTGACGGCGGCGGGCAAATCCTCGCGCGGCACCATTTCGCCGACGGAGGCCTGCCAGGACGGATTGTTGAGGGCCGTGCCACAGCCGATCATAAAGGTGAAGAAGAGCAGCAGCCAGGGCGTGAGCCAGCCGGACCAGGCAAAGACCGTCAGCAGCACGGACGCCGTCAGCATCAGCAGCTGCGCCGAAATCATGATGCGGCGGCGGTCGAAACTATCGGCCAGCGCGCCTGAAATCAGCGAGAACAGCATGATCGGCAAAGAGGTGGAGGCCTGCACCAGCGCGATCATGTTTTCCGAACTGGAGAGCGACGTCATCATCCATGCGGCGCCCACCGCCTGGATCAATCCGCCGAAATTCGAGGCAAGGCTCGCGATCCAGATTCGTCTGTAAGTCAAATGCCTTAAAGGCGCGAGTGGCGATTTACGGTCAGGCACGCTCTGTCCACTTGATGCAACTGCGATTTATTAAACGGCAACTATAGACAGTGCCGAAAATCATGCCAGCCTTTCCCGCACGGGAAGGGTGAAAATATGGCCGAGGGCGCAGCGGAAGCGAGTCTACCCGCGAAAACCTTGCAATCCTGCACCGATGGGTCTATATGACCACTGAAATTCTTGATCGCTTGATGAAGAGTGGGGCCGCAAGGCTCCGCTCTTTTTCGTTAGGCGAACCGGAAACAGAGGGCTGAAAGCCCGGCGACAATCCAAAACCGGAAGGCCAGATGGCAGACACCGCACACGAACCGCGACTTATAACCGAAACCGGCATCGACCAGCGTATTGCCGAGATCATCGAACCCGTTCTGACGGGTATGGGCTATGTTCTGGTGCGCGTGCGGCTTTCCAATCAGAACGGCATGACGCTGCAGGTGATGGCGGAACGGGAAGACGGCACGATGACCGTTGAGGACTGTGAAGCCATTTCCATGGCCATTTCACCGGTTCTTGATGTGGAAGATCCGGTCGATAAAGCGTATCATCTTGAAGTTTCCTCGCCCGGCATCGACCGGCCGATGGTTCGCAAATCGGATTTCACCCGTTGGCAGGGCCATCTGGTGAAGGTCGAAACCTCCATTCTGGTCGAGAACCGCAAGCGGTTTCGCGGCAAGATCGTTGAGGTTGATGCTGACGGTTTCAAGCTGGAACGCGACCAGATCGCTTATGGCGAAGAGCCGACAGTCGTTATTCCGTTCACTGCGCTTTCCGATGCGAAGCTCATTCTGACGGACGACCTTATTCGTGATGCGCTGCGGGCAGACAAGGCGGCCAAGGCCGCTGCCGCAAACCAGAACGACGAAAACGAAGCAGACGAAGACTAATTCCAACGTAAAGCCCGGAAAACGGGCGATCCCCGCAATTATGCGACTTACGGAGATAAAAAAATGGCAGTGAGTGCTAACCGGCTTGAGCTTCTGCAGATCGCCGATGCTGTGGCGCGCGAAAAGGTCATCGACCGCGAAATCGTGCTTGCCGCAATGGCCGACGCTATCCAGAAAGCCGCCCGCTCGCGCTATGGTTCGGAAACCAACATCCGCGCTGATATCAACTCCAAGACCGGCGAAATCCGCCTGCAGCGTCTTCTGGAAGTTGTCGAAGCGGCTGAGGACTATTCGACCCAGATCCCGCTGGAGCTTGCCCGCGACCGCAACCCGGACGCCAAGCTGGGCGACTTCATTGCCGATCCGCTGCCGCCAATGGATTTCGGCCGTATCGCTGCCCAGTCCGCCAAGCAGGTCATCGTGCAGAAGGTGCGCGAGGCCGAGCGTGACCGCCAGTATGACGAGTTCAAGGACCGTATCGGCGAAATCGTCAACGGCACCGTCAAGCGCGTCGAATACGGCAACGTCATCGTCGATCTCGGCCGTGGCGAAGGCATTATCCGTCGTGACGAGATGATCCCGCGCGAAAACATGCGCTACGGCGATCGCGTACGCGCCTACGTCTACGACGTTCGCCGCGAACAGCGTGGCCCGCAGATTTTCCTGTCGCGTACCCATCCGCAGTTCATGGTGAAGCTCTTCACCATGGAAGTTCCGGAAATTTACGACGGCATCATCCAGATCAAATCGGTTGCCCGTGATCCTGGCTCACGCGCCAAGATCGCCGTCATCTCGAACGACAGCTCGATCGATCCGGTCGGCGCCTGCGTCGGTATGCGCGGTTCGCGCGTTCAGGCCGTCGTCGGCGAACTCCAGGGTGAGAAGATCGACATCATTCCGTGGAGCCAGGAGCCGGCGTCGTTCATCGTCAACGCCCTGCAGCCGGCGGAAGTCGCCAAGGTCGTTCTGGATGAAGAATCCGAGCGTATCGAAGTGGTCGTTCCCGACGAGCAGCTGTCGCTCGCCATCGGCCGCCGCGGTCAGAACGTGCGTCTGGCATCGCAGCTGACCGGCTGGGACATCGACATCATGACCGAGCAGGAAGAATCCGAGCGCCGTCAGAAGGAATTCAACGAGCGTACGGCCCTGTTCATGGAAGCGCTCGACGTCGACGAAATGGTCGGCCAGGTTCTGGCTTCGGAAGGCTTCGCGCAGGTTGAAGAACTGGCTTATGTGGATCTCGACGAAATCTCCTCGATCGATGGCTTCGACGAAGACACCGCCGATGAAATCCAGACCCGCGCCCGCGAATATCTGGAACGCCTGGAAGCCGAAATGGACGCCAAGCGCAAGGAACTCGGCGTTTCCGACGAATTGCGCCAGATCGACGGCCTGACCTCGCAGATGATGGTTGCGCTCGGCGAAGACGGCATCAAGACCATCGAAGACTTTGCCGGCTGTGCAGCGGACGATCTCGTTGGCTGGAGCGAGCGCAAGGACGGCGAGACGAAGAAGTTCGAAGGCATCTTCTCCAAGCTCGATGTTTCGCGCGTCGAGGCCGAGAACATGGTGGTGCAGGCTCGCCTTCTGGCAGGCTGGATCACCGCCGAAGAGCTCGCTTCCGAACAGGAAGCCGATGCGGAAGCTGCCGAGGAGGCGGATACCGCCGAGCAGGAATGACATCGCAGGCGCATGAGCCGGACGAGCTGCCCGAGACTGACGATGACGGGCGGATCAAAGGCGACGTCAATGGACGTATGTGCATTGTGACACGGCAGAGCGGATCGCCAGATGAGCTGATCCGCTTCGTCGCAGGCCCGGACGGCAACGTCGTTCCGGACCTGAAACGCCAATTGCCGGGACGCGGCTGCTGGGTGACACCCGAGCGCGCCCTGATCGAGAAAGCCATCGCGAAGAAGCTCTTCGCGCGGGCTCTGAAACGTGACGTCAAGGCCGGGCCTGAGCTTCTCGCTCTTCTCGACCGTCTGATGGCGCAGCATGTGGCTGGCATGATGAACATGGCGCGCAAGGCGGGCCAGTTCATCAGCGGCGCGACGAAGGTCGATGCTGCCGTCCGGTCCGGGAACGCGATCGCCGTGTTTCACGCGACCGACGCTGCGGCCGATGGCGTCAGAAAACTGGACCAGGCCCGCAAGGCCTGGGCACTCGGCAGCGATGCCGGCAATGAAATTCCGTCCTTCCGGCTCTTTAGCGAAGCCGAAATGGACGAGTTGATGGGCCAGAATGCTTTTATCCATGCCTGCGCGCTTGCAGGGCAGGCGGGTGAGGGTGTAGTGAAGCGCGCAACGATGCTTGAGCAGTACCGCAATGGCGGTCGGGCTCATGCGGAACGCGACGCTGCCCGGACAGAACAATGACGCGGTTGCCCGATATGAACGGTCGCCGCGTTCCGATGCAGCAATTGAACGACGAGACCTGATGAACGTCATCCGGTTCTCGTCCGAAGGAACGGGAACGGAATGACCGACAACAACGACGACAAGACACTCAACGCGCCTGCCAAGAAGACTCTTACCCTGAAGCCGGGCGGGATGAATCAGGGCACCGTGCGGCAGGATATGGGTCGAGGTCGCACCAACGCGGTTGTCGTGGAAACACGCAAGCGCCGCCCCATGCGTCCCGAAGACGAGAAGCAGGTACATTCGGCTGCGGCCCCCGCTCCGAAGCCAGCGGCTCCCGCCGCAGCAGCACCGCGTCCACAGGCTCCGCAGCCACGCATCCACCAGCCCAGCAACCAGCAGCAGCGTCCGGGTTCTTCCCCTTCGCAGCAGCAGCGTCCCGGCTCGTCTGCGCCCCAGCAGCGCCAGCCGGAACGTCCGCGCGGCAATGTTCTGCATGACCTTTCCGCCGGTGAAATGGAAGCCCGTCGCCGCGCATTGATGGAAGCGCAGGCCCGTGACGTCATTGAAGCCAAGCAGCGCGCCGAAGAAGAGGCTCGCCGCAAGGTGGAAGAAGAACGCCGCATTGCCGCGGAAAAGGAAGAGGCCGCCCGCCGCGCCGCCGAGGAGGCTGAAGCAGCAAAGCTCGCGGCAAGCCAGCCGGCCGCGGAAGCGAAATCCGAACCGGCCGCTGAGAAGCCGGTTTCTGCCGCTCAGCCGGCGCCCCGCGCCGAGGCTCGTCCTCAGCCCGCCGCTGCCCCTGCCCGCCCGGCAACCGAAACCGCCGCTCCGCGCGGTCGCCGCACTGACGGCGACGAGGAGGACGATCGCGGTGCACGCCGTGGTAACCTGCCAGTCCGTGGCAAGGTTGCAGCGCCGGCGCCGGCCAAGCCGGCTGCACGCCTGAAGACAGAAGAAGAACGCCGCCGTGGCAAGCTGACCGTAACCTCGTCCAACCTGGATGAAGACGGTACGCCACGTGGCCGCTCCATGGCATCCATGCGCCGCCGGCAGGAAAAGTTCCGCCGCAGCCAGATGCAGGAGACCCGTGAAAAGGTAATGCGCGAAGTGATCCTGCCGGAAACTATCACCATTCAGGAACTGTCGCAGCGCATGTCGGAACGTGCCGTCGACGTCATCAAGTTCCTGATGAAGGAAGGCCAGATGATGAAGCCGGGTGACGTGATCGACGCCGATCTGGCGGAACTGATTGCGGTCGAATTCGGCCACACAGTCAAGCGCGTTTCCGAATCCGACGTGGAAGAAGGCATCTTCAACCAGGCGGACGACGAAGGCGAAATGCTGCCGCGTCCGCCCGTCGTGACGATCATGGGTCACGTCGACCACGGCAAGACCTCGCTTCTCGACGCCATCCGTCAGGCGAACGTTGTTGCCGGCGAAGCCGGTGGCATCACCCAGCATATCGGCGCCTATCAGGTCGAGAAGAACGGTCAGAAGATCACCTTCATCGACACCCCCGGCCACGCCGCCTTCACCGCCATGCGTGCCCGTGGTGCGCAGGCGACGGATATCGCCGTTCTGGTGGTTGCCGCAGACGACAGCGTGATGCCGCAGACGATCGAGTCCATCAACCACGCCAAGGCGGCGGGTGTTCCAATCGTCGTTGCGATCAACAAGATCGACAAGCATGAGGCCAACCCTGAAAAGGTTCGCCAGCAGCTTCTGCAGCACGAAGTCTTCGTGGAATCGATGGGTGGTGAAGTTCTTGACGTCGAAGTTTCGGCCAAGAACAAGCTCAACCTCGACAAGCTGCTTGAAGCGATCCTGCTGCAGGCCGAAATCCTTGACCTCAAGGCGGACCCGAACCGCACGGCGGAAGGTACGGTCATCGAAGCCGAGCTCGACCGCGGCCGCGGCGCCGTTGCCACGGTTCTGGTTCAGAAGGGCACGCTGAAGCCCGGCCAGATCATCGTTGCCGGTGATCAGTGGGGCCGTGTGCGCGCGCTCGTCAACGACAAGGGCGAACATGTCAAGGAAGCCGGTCCGGCCATGCCGGTCGAGATTCTCGGCCTTTCCGGCACGCCGTCGGCGGGTGACCGTTTCGCGGTTGTCGAAAACGAAAGCCGTGCTCGCGAGATTTCCGAGTACCGCCAGCGTCTGGCACGCGACAAGGCTGTCGCACGTCAGACCGGCCAGCGCGGTTCGCTGGAACAGATGATGAGCCAGTTGCAGACGTCGGGAATGAAGGAATTCCCGCTGGTCATCAAGGCAGACGTGCAGGGTTCGGTCGAAGCCATTATCGCTTCGCTCGACAAGCTCGGCACCGACGAAGTCCGCGCTCGTATCGTTCATTCGGGTGCTGGTGCCATCACGGAATCGGATATCTCGCTTGCCGAGGCCTCCAACGCCGCAATCATCGGCTTCAACGTTCGCGCCAATGCACAGGCACGTACGGCTTCCGAACGCGCCGGTATCGAGATCCGCTACTACAACATCATCTACGATCTGGTGGATGATGTGAAGGCGGCGATGTCGGGTCTGCTTTCGCCGGAACGTCGCGAGACCTTCCTCGGCAATGCCGAAATCCTCGAGGTGTTCAACATCACCAAGGTCGGCAAGGTCGCGGGTTGCCGCGTCGTCGAAGGCAAGGTGGAACGTGGTGCGGGTGTTCGTCTGGTACGCGACAACGTCGTTATCCACGAAGGCAAGCTCAAGACCCTCAAGCGCTTCAAGGACGAAGTCAACGAAGTGCCTGTTGGTCAGGAATGCGGTATGGCCTTCGAAAACTACGAAGACATCCGCGCCGGCGACACCATTGAGTGCTTCCGCGTCGAACACATCACGAGAACGCTCTAAAGCATTTCCAGGAAAAGTGGACCCCCGGTTTTCCGTCCGGAAATGCGATAGAACAAAGAGCGTTCTCGCCGCAAAACAGGACTTTACTGTCGGGCGCCGGCTTACCGGCGCTCGCTCCGTTTGAGGCATAACCCATGGCAAAAGCTACATCATCGGCCCCTTCCCAACGCATGCTGCGCGTCGGCGAACAGGTGCGCGCCGCCCTGACCCAGATTCTCCAGCGCGGGGAAGTCCGCGACGATCTGATCGAAAGCACCGTCATTTCCATTTCGGAAGTGCGC
Source organism: Agrobacterium sp. InxBP2 (assembly GCF_026191755.1). Classification (NCBI taxonomy): domain Bacteria; kingdom Pseudomonadati; phylum Pseudomonadota; class Alphaproteobacteria; order Hyphomicrobiales; family Rhizobiaceae; genus Agrobacterium; species Agrobacterium sp. InxBP2. The sequence continues at coordinate 25,120 of NZ_JAINDY010000030.1, read as the reverse complement.
ATGTCTCCCGATCTTAAGATCGCCACCGCTTACGTGACGCCGCTCGGCGTTGCCGACCACACCGATATCATCACGGCACTCAACCGCCATGCCAAGTTCATGCGCGGCCGCCTCGGCCCGCAGCTCCGGCAGATGAAATACATGCCGGAACTGCGTTTCCGCGACGATACGAGTTTCGACAATTATCAGAAGATCGACGCGCTTCTACGCTCGCCCGAAGTGCAGCGCGATCTTGGACCTTCAAACGAAAAAGACGACGAACAGAACTGAAGCATGTCCAAACCACGCAAACAGCAGAACCGCAAACCCAAGGGCCGTCCGATTTCCGGTTGGCTGATCCTCGACAAGCCGCTCGATTTCGGCTCTACCGAGGCCGTCTCCAAGATCAAGTGGCTGTTCAATGCCCAGAAGGCAGGCCATGCGGGCACGCTTGATCCGCTGGCCTCCGGCATGTTGCCGATCGCGCTTGGTGACGCCACCAAGACCGTGCCTTACGTCATGGACGGCCGGAAAATCTACGAATTCACAGTGACCTGGGGCGAGCAGCGCACGACCGACGATCTGGAAGGCGAAGTGGTCGAATCTTCCGATCAGCGCCCGGACGAGCAGGCGATCCGCGATCTTCTGCCCAATTATACCGGCGTGATCATGCAGACCCCGCCGCAATTCTCCGCTATCAAGATCGCCGGTGAACGCGCTTATGATCTGGCACGTGACGGCGAGACCGTGGAAATTCCCGCACGCGAGGTGGAAATCCATCGCTTGACGTTGCTGGCCTGCCCGGATGCCGATACGGCCCATTTCGAAGTGGAATGTGGCAAAGGCACTTATGTGCGGGCGCTTGCGCGTGACATGGGCCGCGATCTCGGCTGTTTCGGCCATATCTCGGAACTGCGCCGCACCATGGTCGCTCCATTCGGCGAAGACATGATGGTGCCGCTCGAAACGCTCACCGCGCTGGAAGCCGTTGAAGACCGCGACGAGCGGCTGGAAGCGCTGGACGCCTATCTGATCGACACGGCCGAAGCGCTTTCCGCCCTTCCCCGCCTTATTATCAATGACGACCAGGCGCACCGGCTGAAGATGGGTAACCCTATCCTGCTGCGCGGGCGCGATGCGCCGGCCAGCCATCCGGAAGCCTACGCTACGGCACATGGCAAGCTGGTCGCCATTGGCGAAATCGGCGAAGGCGAGTTTCGCCCGAAGAGGGTTTTCGGCTGAGTCGGACCGTCACGCGTTTGCTGACGCGTGGCGGAGCGCTGTCAATCGCCTCTTTCCATTGCACCCGGAATAGTTTATAGGCAGCGCCAGCTTGGGCTTTGCCTTCGCTTTTCATGGCCAGAGCTGGACGACATCCCGGCTCTAGGCGTCCCGTTTTCCTTAAAACTGAAAGGATCGTCCGATGTCGATTACTGCAGAGCGTAAAGCCGCCCTCATCAAGGAATATGCAACGAAGGAAGGCGACACCGGTTCGCCGGAAGTTCAGGTCGCAATCCTTACCGAGCGGATCAACAACCTGACCGGTCACTTCAAGGATCACAAGAAGGACAACCACTCGCGTCGTGGCCTTCTGACCCTGGTTTCGAGCCGTCGTTCGCTTCTCGACTATCTCAAGAAGAAGGACGAAGCCCGTTACACCAAGCTGATCGGTGCTCTCGGCATTCGCCGCTAATAAGGTTTCCGGCGGGTTTCTCAATGATGCCCGCCGGTTTTTAATTCCGGCCCTTCAGGCCGCATGATTTTCCGGGCGTTTGCCGCAGATGTGGCCCCCGGGCGATAAGGGTGAACCGGATGGGCCGGTGCCGCCTTTTTCAACCGCAGACCTGTCATGGGGCAGGATTGCCGGATGCTTGCCCGTCCAAGCCTCCCGCTGTCTTGCCCGTGATTGAGTCACAGCGCTGCCACGGCCGGTCACGATGACCGAGCTGGCAGCCACAACCAAGGACAAGATATGTTCAATCAACACTCCGTGGAAATCGAATGGGCAGGCCGCCCGCTGAAGCTCGAGACCGGCAAGGTTGCCCGTCAGGCTGATGGCGCCGTCATCGCAACCTACGGCGAGACCATGGTTCTCGCGACTGTGGTTTCCGCTAAGTCTCCGAAGCCGGGTCAGGATTTCTTCCCGCTCACCGTCAACTATCAGGAAAAGACCTACGCAGCCGGCAAGATCCCCGGTGGTTACTTCAAGCGTGAAGGCCGTCCGAGCGAAAACGAAACGCTGGTCTCGCGCCTGATCGACCGCCCGATCCGTCCGCTCTTCCCTGAAGGTTACAAGAACGACACCCAGGTTGTCGTCACCGTTATCCAGCACGACCTGGAAAACAATCCTGACATCCTCTCCATGATCGCCACATCCGCGGCGCTCACGCTTTCCGGCGTTCCCTTCATGGGCCCGGTCGGCGGCGCGCGCGTTGGCTACATCAACGGCGAATATGTTCTGAACCCGCATCTCGACGAGATGGATGAGTCGGTTCTGGACCTGGTTGTTGCCGGCACGCAGGACGCCGTCCTGATGGTGGAATCGGAAGCCAAGGAACTGAATGAAGACGTCATGCTCGGCGCGGTCATGTTCGGTCACCGCGGTTTCCAGCCCGTTATCGACGCGATCATCAAGCTCGCCGAGGTTGCCGCCAAGGAACCGCGCGAATTCGAACCGGAAGATTTTTCCGCTCTCGAAAACGAGATGCTGGCACTCGCCGAAGCTGAACTGCGCGACGCTTACAAGATCACCGAAAAGGCCGCCCGTTACGCCGCCGTCGACGCCGTCAAGGCTAAGGTGAAGGCGCACTTCCTGCCGGAAGAAGGCGAAGCCAAGTACACGCCGGAAGAAATCGGCGCTGTCTTCAAGCACCTTCAGGCCAAGATTGTTCGCTGGAACGTTCTCGACACCAAGAGCCGCATCGACGGCCGCGACCTGTCGACCGTTCGCCCGATCGTTTCCGAAGTCGGCATTCTGCCGCGCACGCACGGTTCGGCGCTCTTCACCCGCGGTGAAACCCAGGCGATCGTTGTTGCGACCCTCGGCACCGGCGAAGACGAACAGTATGTCGACAGCCTCACCGGCATGTACAAGGAACGCTTCCTGCTGCATTACAACTTCCCGCCCTACTCGGTCGGTGAAACAGGCCGCATGGGCTCCCCGGGCCGTCGTGAAATCGGCCACGGCAAGCTCGCATGGCGCGCTATCCGTCCGATGCTGCCGACTGCCGAACAGTTCCCCTACACGCTGCGCGTCGTTTCCGAAATCACCGAATCCAACGGCTCCTCGTCGATGGCAACGGTTTGCGGCACCTCGCTGGCGCTGATGGACGCAGGCGTTCCGCTTGCCAAGCCGGTTGCCGGTATCGCCATGGGCCTCATCCTTGAAGGCGACCGCTTCGCGGTTCTCTCCGACATCCTCGGTGACGAAGACCACCTCGGCGACATGGACTTCAAGGTCGCAGGTACGGCTGACGGCATCACCTCGCTGCAGATGGACATCAAGATCGCCGGTATCACCGAAGAGATCATGAAGATCGCTCTGGAGCAGGCACAGGGTGGCCGCAAGCACATTCTCGGCGAAATGGCCAACGCCATCACCGAGAGCCGCGGTCAGCTCGGCGAATTTGCGCCGCGCATCGAAGTGATGAACATCCCGGTCGACAAGATCCGTGAAGTCATCGGCTCCGGCGGCAAAGTCATTCGCGAAATCGTCGAAAAGACCGGTGCGAAGATCAACATCGAAGACGACGGCACCGTCAAGATCGCTTCTTCTTCCGGCAAGGAAATCGAAGCGGCCCGCAAGTGGATCCACTCGATCGTTGCAGAACCGGAAGTCGGCGCCATCTATGAAGGCACGGTTGTCAAGACCGCCGACTTCGGCGCTTTCGTCAACTTCTTCGGCGCCCGTGACGGCCTCGTCCACATCTCGCAGCTCGCTTCCGAGCGTGTTGCCAAGACCTCCGACGTCGTCAAGGAAGGCGACAAGGTCTGGGTCAAACTGATGGGCTTTGACGAGCGTGGCAAGGTTCGCCTGTCCATGAAGGTTGTCGACCAGGAAAGCGGCAAGGAAATCGTTGCCGACAAGAAGAAGGAAGACGGTGAAGCCGCTGCCGAATAAGGCCGCGCCACCAGATCCTGTCGAGGCGCGGGTTTTGCCCGCGCCTTTTTTCTATTCTACCGTGAGGATGCTCCCATGAGCCGTGACGCCGTAAAAACCCTTTTCCATCCCTTTGCCTCTGACATGCTTGCCATGCCGAAAGACGGCGAACGCGTTCTTTTTCTGGGAGCGGAGGCGGGTCCGCGGCTCGACGGTTTCGACGCGGAGATCGTCGCGGTTCAGCATCTTCGGCCGCTCTATCGCGCTCTTGAAGCTCAGGGCGCAAAGGTCACTCCGGATATTTCGGGCGAAGATTACGATGCGGCGCTGCTGCTTTGCGGCAAACACCGCGGCGAAAATGAAAACCGTGTCGCTGAAGCGCTTTCCCGGGTGAAGGCCGGCGGCCTGATCGTCGCAGCCGGATCGAAGGAAGACGGTATTCTGACGCTGCGTAAGACGCTGACAAAGCTCGGCATCGAGGTGGACTCGACGCCGAAATATCACGGCGTCGCCCTGTGGTTCAAACGGCCGGACGATATCTCTGCCGTCGTGTCGAAACTTGCTCAGAACCCCGTGACGGTGGATGGCCGCTTCACCGCCCTTGCCGGCATGTTCTCGCATGACCGCGTGGATGATGGTTCGGAACTGCTCGCATCACGCCTGCCGACCGATTTCGACGGCAATGCTGCCGATTTCGGTGCCGGCTGGGGTTATCTCTCCATCATGCTTGCGGGAAAATCGCCGCGCACGGCCCGTATCGATCTGTTCGAAGCGGATTGGAATGCGCTCGAATTCGCCAAGACCAATCTTCTCGAAAACAACCCTCGCCTGACGGCGCGTTTCTTCTGGCAGGATCTGGCAAACGAGCCGCCGAAGGAGAAATACGACCTCATCATCATGAACCCGCCTTTCCATTCAAGTGGACAGGCGGCGGAGCCGGCGCTGGGTCAGGCCTTCATCAAGGCCGCGGCCGGGGCGTTGCGCAGCGGTGGCAAGTTGCTGATGGTCGCCAATCGCGGCCTGCCCTATGAGCCGGTGCTGGCAGCAGAATTCCGCACCAGCACGGAAGTATGCCGAAATGCCCGCTTCAAGATTCTGAGCGCCCAGAAGTAAGAAAATCAGCTCAATAGCCAGGCCCATAGCGACACGGAAAGGACACCGGTCGCCGTGGATATGCTGATGGTTGAGGCCGCAACGCTGTGGCCGATGCCGAAACGGTTGGCGATGAGCCAGGCATTCACGCCCGTTGGCACCGACGAGGTGAGGACAAGCGCCGCCGTCCATTCACGGCTTAGCCCAAGTACGTGGCCCATGGCCCAGACACAGGCTGGCAGGAGCAGCAGTTTAAAAAAAGTCATGGTGACGGCAATGCCCATATTGCCGCGGATGGTGTATTTCGTCAGCGCCATGCCCAGCGAGATCAGGGCTGCGGGTCCTGCCATGGAGGCGATCTGATCCACCACTGTTTTCAGGACAGGCGTCAGCGCCAGACCGGAAACATTGGTCGAAAGCCCTATGACGAGGCCAATCACAAGAGGATTGGTGACGAGATTTCTGCCAACCTGCTTGAAGACCGCGGCCGTGCTGCGCTTTTCTCCACCGATTGCCTTGTGCGTTGCATTTTCCATCAGGATCGTGCCGGCGATCATCATGACCGGCAGGTGGATGGCGAGCAGGATGGAAAGGGCAACCAGCCCTTCGTCGCCCACGGAGCGACCGACAAGAGGCAGGCCAATGAAGATATTGTTCGCAAAGGCCGAGGAGATGCCGGCAATGACGGCGATGCGGACATCCTGCTTGAACACATGGCGGGTGACGATATGCCCGACTGTCCAGGTGACGGCCACGCCAGCAAAATAAGTGAGCCAGAGCCGGAACGGCGAGGCACCGTGGAAATTCGCTTCCGCAAGGGTACGGAAAATCAAGGTCGGCACGGCGATCTTGAAGACGAAGTCGCTCAAGATCTCTCCTGCGTCTGCCCGGAAGAGGCCAGCTCTCACGGTCAACCAGCCGATCAGGATGAGAATGAAAATCGGGGCGACATTCGCGGCAACGGCAGACATGGAGGGAAAGCTTTCGCGGCTTTTGCGGGAGGATACTCCGCTTTAGAGCCTTTTCGGCCGGAATGGAATCGCGAAAACGCTTCATGTTCCGGTTTTAATGGCGGCATGGAAGGCTGGGCAGCCTTCGCACCACATCTACCGGGCGGGCGTCCGGCCCATGCGATGGTGACGTCTGCCTAAAAGAAAAAGCGGGGTCTCCCCCGCCTTTTATGTCCGTTATATGCCGCCAGTACATCCGTGGCGGAGATAACGGCTGAGCCAGAAGACCTCATGTCTTCCACTTCGGTACGCATTCACACACCTCTGCTCTGGTCGCAGAGATAGCTTAACCATATTACAGGCAAATGACGCGTTTTCTTCTTTCGCGCAGGACCGCATATTTCCGCTTTAGGCTTTTCTTGCAGCCAGAAATGTTTAAGACCTTTGAGAAAAGACGCACACCCCGTGCGAACCGGATAGGGCCAATGACGAAATTTGACGTACTGACTGTCGGCAATGCCATCGTCGACATCATTTCCCGCTGCGATGACCGCTTTCTCAACGACAATGCCATTACCAAAGGGGCGATGAACCTCATAGACGCAGAACGGGCAGAGCTGCTTTATTCGCTGATGGGGCCGGCTCTCGAAGCCTCCGGCGGCAGCGCTGGCAATACGGCGGCGGGTGTGGCGAATTTCGGCGGTAAGGCTGCCTATTTCGGCAAGGTGGCGGAAGACCAGCTCGGCGAAATCTTCCAGCACGACATCCGCGCTCAGGGCGTTTACTTCGAAACCAAACCGCAAGGCACCTTTCCGCCAACGGCCCGTTCGATGATCTTCGTGACTGAAGATGGCGAGCGTTCGATGAACACCTATCTCGGCGCCTGCGTCGATCTGGGCCCTGAGGATGTGGAAGATGACGTGGTGGCGCAGACCAAGGTCACCTATTTCGAGGGTTATCTGTGGGATCCGCCGCGCGCCAAGGATGCGATCCGCGAATGCGCCCGCATTGCTCATGAAAACGGCCGCGAAGTTTCCATGACGCTTTCCGACAGTTTCTGCGTCGGCCGTTACCGTGAGGAGTTTCTCGATCTGATGCGCTCCGGCACAGTGGATATCGTTTTCGCCAACAAGCAGGAAGCGCTTTCCCTTTATGAAACCGACGACTTCGAGCTTGCGCTGACCAGGATCGCCGCCGACTGCAAGATCGCGGCGGTGACGATGAGCGAAGAAGGCGCGGTTATCCTGCGCGGCACGGAACGCGTGAAGGTGGATGCCTATCCCGTGCATGACGTGGTCGACACGACGGGTGCGGGCGATCTTTTCGCCGCCGGCTTCCTGTTCGGTTATACGCAGGACCGGTCGCTCGAAGATTGCGGCAAGCTTGGCTGCCTTGCGGCTGCCGCTGTCATTCAGCAGGTCGGGCCTCGTCCCATGTCATCGCTGAAGGCGCTTGGCGAGAAGCACGGCCTTATTTAAAGGCTTCACCCGGGTAAGCACCCCAGATTTCGCCCTGCGAAACCCAGCCCGAGGCCTGACCGGCCTCGGCGCGACACCAGTCCCCATTGCATTCGCCGATCCTGAAGACCACGCCCGGCTCAAGCCGTGCCACGACGGCTGCGCCGGACTGCGCCTCGCGACGCATGTTGACATAGACTTCCTTGCCCTTGCCGCGCATCCATGGGGCAGCGACGGCCGTGCGCTCACCGGAGAGAAGGGCCTGGTTGACCCAGCCTTCCGTCCCATCGGCATCACGGATGCGCCGCCAGTTTTCATATTCCTGGATGATCTCGACCGGCATCCCGGATTTCAGATACATCCATGACACGGCGTAATCCGTGCTCGGACCGATGCGCATGTTCACGCGTTTGGATTTCAGGCTGACGAAACGCGGCAGCGGCAGGCCGCTGGCGCCTTTCGCGGCGCCCTGCGCCATGGCGTCGGTTGCCGCACCGAGGAGGCCCAAAGACAATGCAATGCAAACAATAGAAACCACACTGCGCATGCCCATTTCCGTTTCCCGCCTTCTGCAAACCGGATGATATTTAAGGAGGCCCGTTTCCACATGCCTCAAGCTTCAGCGAGTTTTGTTTGTCTTCGCCGGTGGGTCTGGTAGAAACGCCCTGATTGAAAGAAATTATCGCTCTTTCTGGTTAATGACTTCTGAACAAGGCAGCGGCAAACGATGACCCCCAAGAAGAGACCGACAGTCTATATCACCCGCAAATTGCCTGATGTCGTCGAAACCCGAATGCGCGAACTTTTCGACGCAGAACTCAATATCGATGACACCCCGCGCAGCGAGGAAGAACTGGTCGCCGCCATGCAGCGGGTGGACGTGCTGGTGCCAACGGTCACCGATCGCATTACCGCCCCGATGATCGAGCAGGCTGGACCGCAGCTGAAGCTGATCGCGAGTTTCTCCAACGGCATCGACCATGTGGATGTGGACGCCGCGGCCCGCAAGGGCATCACCGTGACGAACACGCCCAACGTACTGACCGAGGACAGCGCCGATATCACCATGGCGCTGGTGCTGGCCGTACCGCGCCGCATGATCGAGGGCACACGCGTGCTTGCCAATGGCGCGGATGAGTGGCTCGGCTGGTCACCAACCTGGATGCTGGGACGGCGCATTTCCGGCAAGCGTATCGGTATTGTCGGGATGGGCCGCATCGGCACCGCGGTGGCACGGCGCGCCAAGGCTTTCGGGCTTTCCATTCACTATCACAACCGCAAACGCGTCAATCCGGCGACGGAGGCGGAGCTCGAAGCGACCTATTGGGACAGTCTCGACCAGATGCTCGCGCGGGTGGACATCGTTTCGGTCAACTGCCCCTCGACGCCCGCGACCTATCACCTTATTTCCGCCCGGCGGCTCGCGCTGATGCAGCCGACGAGCTACATCGTCAATACCGCGCGGGGCGACATCATCGATGAGGCAGCGATGATCCAGTGCCTGCGCGAGGGCAAGATCGCCGGCGCTGGACTGGATGTCTACGAGAACGAGCCTGCGGTGAACCCCAAGCTCATCAAGCTTGCCAAGGAAGGCAAGGTGGTGCTGCTTCCACATATGGGTTCAGCGACAATCGAAGGCCGCATCGAGATGGGTGACAAGGTCATCATCAATATCCGCACGCTGTTCGATGGTCACCGCCCGCCGAACCGGGTGTTGCCCGGGCGAAACTGAAACAGAGGCCCGAAGATCGGACCTCCCGGTTCTTGTCAATCGCGCCGGAGGGAAGTCGCTTCAGCCGAGGATCTTGGTCATCTCGATCGAGGTCGTGCGATCATATCCCGCATGGGCATTTTCTGCCGTCTTGACGAAACCCCAAGCCCCGAACTTTGCATGATTGGCGACAAGCTCAATCCGGGTTTCCAGCCGTAGCGCCGGCAGCGCCAGTTCACGGGCCAGGGCCTCGGCTTGCGCCAGCAACATTTTACCGATGCCCTTTCCCTGCGCTTTCGGGGAAACGCACAATTTACCGACGTAAAGACAGGATGGCAGCTCCGGCCTGCAGAAAAGGCAGCCCAGCGGGTCATTCCCGTCCAAAACTACGAAAGCAATCTCCGCCCTTGCCTTTTCGGCAAGATTTTCAGGCGTCAAGCGATGGGCTGAAGATGGTGGGTCGATGACGCCATCCATGTAAGCGAAGGACGTCATGATAAGCGCCAGCAATTCATGCCAGCGGTCGAAGTCGTCGCCAATTCTTTTGATTTCCATCATGTTTTCTTTGTCCCTTAACGCCGCTTGTATCGCACTGTTTCGAAACGCGCCGACAGGGCGTCATAGAGGAGCAGACGGCCAATCAGCGGTTCGCCGGCACCGGTGATCAGCTTGATCGCCTCCATGGCCATCAGCGTGCCGATAACGCCGGTCAGCGCGCCGACAATCCCTGTTTCCGCACAATTCGGGATGAGCCCCTGCGGCGGCGGCTCGGGAAACAGGTCACGATAGCCGGGCAGCAAAGTGCCTTCGGCATTTGTTTCATAGGGCTTCAGCACCGTCACAGAACCATCAAAACGGCCAACGGCGCCCGTCACCAGCGGCCTTTTTGCCGTTTCCGCCGCGTCCGCTGCGGAATATCGAGTGTCGAAATTGTCCGATCCGTCAATCAGGAGATCGAAAGATTGCAAATGATCATGCGCCCAGACCTGCGAAAAGCGGTCTTCATACACGATTGTACGCACATGAGGATTGAGGCGAGCAATGGCCTTTCGGGCACTTTCCGTCTTCTGCTCGCCTATCGTCCCGCTATCGTGGATCACCTGGCGCTGAAGGTTGGAGAGAGACACGACGTCATCGTCGATCATGCCGAGTGTGCCGACGCCGGCGGCGGCGAGATAATGAAGCACCGGCGCGCCAAGACCACCCGCCCCGATGACCAGCACGCGCGCGGCCTTCAGCCGTTGCTGGCCTGCACCGCCGATTTCCGGCAGCAGGATATGGCGTTTGTAGCGTTCTATTTCTTCCGGGCTCAGCGGGTCCATGTCGCACTCCCTCTCTTTGCCTTCATGCGGTGATGCTCCCGTGGGATACATTGAAGAATTGTGCCCGCTCGCCAAGGGCGGAGAACATGGCCGCATCCGTTCCAGTCATGAAACTCTGTCCCCCCAGCGCGTGGATGAGATCGAACAGGGCCGCCCGCCTGCCCTCGTCCAGATGAGCGGCAATCTCGTCCAGCAGCAGAACCGGTGCATAACCCGTCATGTTGGCGGTCAGCTGCGCATGCGCGAGCACCAGACCCACCAGCAGCGCCTTCTGCTCCCCCGTCGAACAGCGTTCGGCTTCCATGTCCTTTTCCGCATGCCGCACGAAGAGATCGACACGGTGCGGCCCATCAAGCGTGCGCCCGGCGGCGGCGTCCCGGTAGCGACCTTCACGCAGCATCAAGCCATATTCGTCTTCCAGATCGACGGCGGGACGGTTCAGGCCATCATCCATAAAGCCGGAAAGCGACAGCGTCGCAGAGGGAAAGGCCGCATCGCCCGTCCGCCCTTCGATCAAACTCCGGAGCAGGCCGAGCATCTCATAACGGGCAACTGCCATGGAGATGCCGAGTTCAGCCATCTGCTTTTCGATACCATCCAGCCAGACCGGATCAAAACGGCCCTCGGAAAGCAGTCTGTTACGCCCACGCATAGCTTTGTCAAAATCGCTGGCGCGTCGACCATGGGCGGGATCAAGCGATAGCACAAGTCGGTCAAGGAAACGCCGGCGGTCAGACGATGAGCCTGTAAAAAGGCCGTCCATGGCGGGGGTGAGCCACAGGACACGTAGATGGTCGGTCAATTCATCGACCGATTTGACTGCCGTGCCGTTCAGCCGCAGCCGGCGCGACACCACCTCGCCGTCGCCTTCAATCCCCGTGCCGATCGCGACCTCGCCATCCATGCCATCGACATCTGCGAAAATCGAAAAGCCGGTGGCTTGCGCACCCACGCGCGTGACGTCGGACAGGACCGCGCGGCGAAGTCCGCGTCCGGGCGACAGAAACGACACCGCCTCCAGAAGGTTGGTCTTGCCGGACCCATTGTCGCCGGTCAGCACCACATGGCGGTCATCCAGGGAAAGCGACGCCACCGCGTAGTTGCGGAAGTCCGTGAGTTTCAGTCGGGAAAGCGAGACCTTGTTCGTCATGGTTACGGCCTAAAACGAAGCTGCCCCGATGGCAAGGCGGCTCTTGTCCATGTTTATTGCCTAGCGCCGAAACCATGCGAATTATTCAGTAGTGGCAACTTTTTTAGCGGGCGGCTATTTATAGCCGGTTCGTTATCACCGGTAACTCTTCCATGCGTCTCCTTCTGCCTCTTTTCATCATGCTCGGTCTTCTTTCCTCCTGCGCCGGACGGCCGGGAGCGGACGTGCTGCAAGCGGTCGACACCAGGGCGAAGGATGCCAAAATCGTGACCGCCTATGTGGCAAGCACGCGCGAAAAAAGCGAGGAGGCCAAAAAGGGCTTCAGTGCGCTCAGAGCGGCCGAACCGAATTATGCCCGCTTCGACATTTCGATACCACCCACCCACAAGAGCGGAAAAATTGAGTGGTCGACCGGCAAACCCGACGCGAAGAAGGATTTTGTCGTCACGCAGGCGCAGATGTTGAGCAAGGCTCGTTTCAACGATGACCTCGGAGATATCACCCGCTCCGGCAAGCAGATTGCGCTTTTCGTGCATGGCTATAATTACAGCTATCAGGAAGCGCTTTTCCGGGCAGCGCAGATGGCAGCCGATGCCAATCTGGATGGTGTGCCGCTGGTATTTTCCTGGCCCTCGCAGGCGAATGTCGCCGGCTACGTTGCCGACAAGGAATCGGCGACCTACTCCCGTGACGCACTCGCCAATCTGCTGACAGACCTCACACGCCGTTCTCCACGCAAGAACATTGTCGTTTTCGGCCATAGCATGGGCGGCTGGCTGGTCATGGAAGCGCTACGCCAATTGCGTTTCGAGGGGCGAAGCGACGTTATTGCCAAGCTGCAGGTGGTTCTTGCCGCGCCCGACATCGATGCCGATGTCTTCCGCAAACAGATCGAGGTGGTTGGCCGGCTCAACCCGCCGCTCACCGTTCTGGTTTCCAAGGACGACCGCGCCCTGAAAGCCTCCTCCATACTGGGCGCAGACGTCACGCGGATCGGCGCACTTGACGTCACGGATCCGAAGGTGCAGGACGCCGCCCTCAAGGAGGGCGTTCAGTTCGTGGATATTTCCAAGCTGAAGGCGTCTGACCCGCTCAACCACGACCGCTATGCTGCTTTGGCGTCACTCGTGCCGCAGCTGGAGGCAAGCCGCAACGGCAATGGACAAAACGGCATCGGCCGTGCGGGCGCTTTCGTGTTCGATGCCATCGGCGCGACCGTATCGAGCCCCTTCCGGCTTGCCAGCCAAGTGGTGAACCCGCAGTGAAAATACTGCGGGTTGCCCAAAGGTTTCAAAAGTCCCAGTCTTCGTCCTCGGTCGCGACCGCCTTGCCGATGACGTAGGACGAGCCGGAGCCGGAGAAGAAGTCGTGGTTCTCATCTGCATTGGGCGAGAGCGCTGAAAGGATCGCCGGATTGACCCGGCAAGCCTCGGCGGGAAACAGTGCCTCGTAACCCAGATTCATCAGGGCCTTATTGGCGTTGTAGTGCAGGAACTGCTTGACGTCCTCGGTCAGGCCGACGCCGTCATAGAGGTCCTCGGTATATTTTGCCTCGTTATCGTAAAGCTCAAGAAGCAGGTCGAAGGCGAAATCCTTGATCTCCTGCCTTTCGTTTTCATTAAGGCGGTCTACCGCCCTTTGGAACTTGTAGCCGATATAATAGCCGTGCACGGCCTCGTCGCGGATGATGAGGCGGATCAGGTCCGCCGTGTTGGTAAGCTTGGCGCGGCTTGACCAGAACATCGGCAGATAGAAGCCGGAATAGAACAGGAAGCTCTCCAGAAACACGCTGGCGATCTTTTTCTTCAGCGGATCGCCGCTGTCATATTCCCGCATGATCAGCGCGGATTTGCGCTGCAGGAACTCGTTTTCCTCCGACCAGCGATAGGCATCATCGACGTCAGGCGTGAGGCACAGCGTCGAGAAGATCGACGAATAGGAACGGGCGTGCACCGCTTCCATGAATGTAATGTTGGAGAGAACCGCCTCCTCATGCGGTGTTGCCGAATCTGCCATCAGGCGCACCGCGCCGACGCCGTTCTGGATTGTGTCCAGCAATGTCAGGCCGGTGAAGACACGGATCGTCAGTTTCTGCTCCTCGGGCCTCAGTGTTCCCCAGGAGGGGATGTCGTTGGAAAGCGGCACCTTTTCCGGCAGCCAGAAATTCGAGGTCAGGCGGTTCCAGACTTCCAGGTCCTTGTCGTCCTCGATGCGGTTCCAGTTGACCGCGCGGATGCGGGACACGGGTTTTACGGCGATGTTCATGGACTTTTCCCTCAAATCAGAGCGTGCAGGAAACGCAGCCCTGAACCTGCGTGCCTTCCAGCGCCATCTGGCGCAAACGGATGTAGTAGATGGTCTTGATGCCCTTCTTCCAGGCATAAATCTGTGCCCGGTTGATGTCGCGGGTCGTGGCCGTATCACGGAAGAACAGCGTCAGAGACAGGCCCTGATCGACATGCTGGGTGGCCGCCGCATAGGTGTCGATGATCTTTTCAGGACCGATCTCGTAGGCATCCTGATAATATTCGAGATTGTCGTTCGAGAGATAAGAAGCCGGGTAATAAACTCGGCCGATCTTGCCCTCTTTACGGATTTCGATCTTCGAAACGATTGGATGTATGGAGGATGTGGAGTGGTTGATATAGGAGATCGAGCCTGTCGGCGGCACGGCCTGAAGGTTCTGGTTATAGAGGCCTGATGCCATGACCTCCTGCTTCAAGATCTTCCAGTCTTCCTGGGTCGGAATGGCGATACCGGCCTTTTCGAACAAGTCGCGGACCTTTTCCGTCGCGGGCAACCATTCCCGGTCGGTATATTTGGCGAAATATTCGCCCGAGGCATATTTGGAGTTTTCAAAGCCCTTGAAGCTCTGGCCTCTTTCCACCGCCAGCCGGTTGCTGGCGCGGATAGCGTGATACGTCACGGTGTAGAAATAGATGTTGGTGAAATCTATGCCTTCCTCCGAGCCATAAAAGATGCGCTCGCGCGCCAGATAACCGTGCAGGTTCATCTGACCGAGCCCGATGGCATGGCTTTCGTCATTTCCCTTTTCAACAGACGGAACGGAGGAGATGTGGCTCATGTCCGACACCGCCGTCAGTGCCCTGATGGAGGTTTCAATGGTCTTCCCGAAATCGGCCGAATCCATTGCCGCGGCGATATTCAATGAACCGAGATTGCAGGAAATATCCTTGCCCATGTGACTATAGGAGAGATCGGCGTTGAACGCGCTCGCTTCGCTGACCTGCAGGATTTCCGAGCAGAGATTGCTCATGCTGATGCGACCGGCAATCGGATTGGCGCGGTTCACCGTATCCTCAAACATGATGTAGGGATAACCGCTCTCGAACTGGATTTCGGCGATCACCTGGAAGAATTCGCGCGCCTTGATCTTCTTCTTGCGGATGCGGCTGTCGGCGACCATCTCGTGGTATTTTTCCGTCACCGAGATTTCGGTGAAGGGCACGCCGTAGACCCGCTCCACATCATAGGGAGAGAACAGATACATATCCTCGTTGTTACGGGCGAGCTCGAAGGTGATGTCGGGGATGACGACGCCGAGCGACAGGGTCTTGATGCGGATTTTTTCGTCGGCGTTTTCACGCTTGGTATCGAGGAAACGCATGATGTCGGGATGGTGGGCATGCAGATAGACAGCACCCGCACCCTGGCGGGCGCCGAGCTGGTTGG
Source organism: Agrobacterium sp. InxBP2 (assembly GCF_026191755.1). NCBI lineage: Bacteria > Pseudomonadati > Pseudomonadota > Alphaproteobacteria > Hyphomicrobiales > Rhizobiaceae > Agrobacterium > Agrobacterium sp. InxBP2. The sequence goes on along the minus strand of NZ_JAINDY010000030.1, from coordinate 9,667 downwards.
CATAGGAAAACGAATCTTCCAGCAGCTTCATCACGGGTATGACACCGGAGGACTGGTTTTCGATCTGTTTGATCGGCGCGCCAGCCTCGCGAATATTGGTCAGTGAAAGGGCAACGCCGCCACCGCGCTTGGAGAGCTGCAGCGCCGAATTGATGGAGCGGCCGATGCTTTCCATATTGTCTTCCACGCGCAGCAGGAAACAGGAGACCAGCTCGCCGCGGCTCTTCTTGCCCGCGTTCAGGAACGTCGGGGTCGCCGGCTGGAAGCGGCCGGAAATGATCTCGTCGACCAGATTGCGTGCCAGCTGCTCATCACCGCGCGCAAGGGAAAGCGCCACCATGCAGACGCGATCCTCGTAACGCTCCAGATAACGTTTTCCGTCGAAGGTCTTCAGCGTGTAGGAGGTGTAATATTTGAACGCACCGAGGAAGGTCGGAAAGCGAAACTTCCGGGCATAGGCCTCGTCATAGAGGTCACGAACGAAATTGAAGGAGTACTGGTCCAGCACCTCCTGTTCGTAGTAGCCCTCCGCTACCAGATAATCGAGCTTTTCCCTGAGGTTATGGAAAAACACCGTGTTCTGGTTGACGTGCTGGAGGAAATATTGACGGGCAGCAAGACGATCCTTGTCGAGCTGGATTTTTCCGTTCTCGTCATAAAGGTTCAACATCGCGTTCAGCGCGTGGTAGTCCAGGCCTGCATCGAGCGGCGTCTGGCTTGCGGCTGTTGGCTGTTTGGTGTCCTTGCGCAGCGCGTTAGCGGTCAGCGTGTCCAAAATCGTTCCAATCCATGTTTGACGTTGGCGACATCCTCCTCAGTGCCGAGAAGCTCGAAGCGATAGAGAAACGGCACTGCGCATTTGCGCGAGACGATATCTCCGGCGGATGCGAAAGCTGCGCCAAAATTAGTGTTTCCCGCCGCGATGACGCCGCGAATGAGATTGCGGTTGGAGGGCTCGTTTAAAAACCGGATGACCGGCTTCGGCACGGCACCCTTGGTGCCGCCGCCGCCATAGGTGGGCGTGACGAGCACATAGGGTTCCGACACCTGAGGCACGTCATCCTCAGCGCCGAGCGGCAGGCGAAGCAACCGCCGCCCCAGTTTCAGAAGGAAACGATGGGTGTTTTCGGAACGACTGGAATAATAGACGATCAGACCCATCGCCTGCCGCCTCAGCCGATCGAGCCGATCATGTCCGGCCGGAACCCCGCCCAATGGCGTTCGCCGGCAACCACCACCGGAACCTGCATGTAACCGAGACCACGGACATGATCGAGAGCGTCAGCATCTTCGGAAATATCGACGATCTCATAGGGAACGCCCATACGGTCAAGCGCGCGATAGGTGGCGGTGCACTGGACGCAGGCGGGTTTGCTGTAAACGGTGATGGTCATAATTTCCCTTTCGAAGCTATTTTGGACGCGGCAATGCGTTGCCGATTGCAATCGCAATCGGGCGGCGGTGGTTTTGTCATTCAGGTGGGGCGTGCTCTCTCGGAGTTTTCTCGGGAACTCCGACTGGTTCTCCTGGAACTGCTGAAAGCCGCAGAAAATCACTCCCTACGCAGACGAGCGTAGCAACTCAAAAATATGCACTTGCATGACTTCACCCCGAAGCTTGTTCTGGAGGGGGGCAGAAAAGGGCGCACGCAAATCATCTGCGTCTACACCTTCCTCCGGACACCCCGCCCGTGGACGTTTGCGCTCAAGGCAGGTCTCCTGACTTGCGGGTCACAACATCTATTCCGGCCTTCCCGGAGCGCTCAGCTCCAGTGACTCAAATCGGAACGATGCTCGCCGCTTACAGTTGCGGGGGCAGTTTCGGCCTTGCTTCACCACGATGGCGTCACGCACCGAATTCCCGTCTTAGCTCCCAATCCTTGCGAATCGGAAGAACCTCGAACACCACATATAGTATATGAGGAAATTTTCTCGTCAATAAATAGACACACAAAAGCCCCGCCCTGTGGATCAAAAAGATTCAACACATGGTCAACAATGACTTAACGGCGGGCCGGACACACCGCGTGGGAGATGAAGATGTTAATCTATTCCCAGATATCGATGTGGATATCGGCGGGACGGGCGTTTTCGATCACCCTTTTCCCGTTGGGAAGATCGTTTGCGAAAAGCTTGGCGTGGATCTGAGCTGCATCGAGACCATAACCCAGCCATCTGTTTCGCAGCCTCTCTTCCAGCACCGCGACGGACGGACCCACGAAGATAGTGAGATCAAAGCTCCCGGAAAGGTTTGTCCAGGGCGCTTCGTTCAGCAACAGATAATTGCCCTCGGCGAGGATGAAGCGTGTTTCCGGAGCAATCGCACGGGCAGACGCAATGGCGATTTCACGGGAGCGATCAAACACCGGGACAAGCACCTCCTGCCCACCCTTGCGAACGGCGGAGACGATATCGAGGAAGCCACGCACATCGAATGTTTCCGGCGCACCCTTCCTTGGCAGCAGTCCTCGCTCTTCGAGGATGCCATTGTCCATATGGAAGCCGTCCATGGGCAGAATGGCGGCCGTTTCGCCCCGTGCGCGCAAGGCGTCGCAAAGAGCATCCGCCAACGTGGATTTGCCGGCCCCAGGGGGACCGGCAATCGCGACGATGAAACGGGAGTGGCCTTCTGCCCGCTGAAGAACCTCTTCGACGATCGTCTCAAGCTTCAGCGTCATGCGGCGAGCGTTTCCTTCGGTGCTTCCTTGGCACCGGTCATGAAGGCGACGGCATCCGACATGGAATAGTCCTTCGGGTTGATGACGCACAGGCGCTTGCCAAGCCGATGGATATGGATGCGGTCGGCAACCTCGAAAACATGCGGCATGTTATGCGAGATCAGAACGATCGGCAGGCCGCGGGAACGCACGTCGAGAATAAGTTCCAGGACACGGCGGCTTTCCTTTACCCCAAGCGCGGCAGTCGGTTCGTCGAGGATCACGACCTTGGAACCGAAGGCGGCTGCACGTGCCACCGCGACGCCCTGGCGCTGACCGCCCGAGAGGGTTTCCACCGCCTGATTGATGTTCTGGATCGTCATCAGGCCGAGTTCCGACAGTTTTTCGCGGGCGAATTTTTCCATTGCCGGACGATCCAGCGCGCGGAAGAGGCTGCCCTGTATGCCGGGCTTACGGATTTCCCGGCCAAGAAACATATTGTCGGCTATGGAAAGTGCAGGAGACAAGGCCAGGTTTTGATAGACGGTCTCAATACCCGCCTTGCGCGCCTCAATCGGCGAACGGAACTGCACAGGCTGGCCCTCCAGCCGGATTTCCCCCTCATCGGGCGTAACCGCGCCTGAAATCGCCTTGATGAGAGAGGATTTTCCGGCGCCGTTGTCGCCGATCACGGCCAGGATTTCGCCCGGGTAGAGATCGAAATCGGCGTGATCCAGGGCGGTCACACGGCCATAGCGCTTAACGAGATTGCGTGCTGTGAGAATGGGTTCTTTTGTCATCAGCCTGCTACCTTTCTGATCCACTGGTCGATTGCGACAGCCAAGATGATGAGGACGCCGATCAACAGATAGGTCCATTGCGGGTCTGTCCCGATAAGCCTGAGGCCGAGCGAAAAGACGCCGACGATCAGGGCGCCGAAGATCATGCCCATGATGGAGCCGCGTCCACCGAACAGTGACAGACCGCCGATAACCACCGCCGTGATGGATTCGATGTTGGCGAATTGGCCAGCAGTCGGTGAAACCGACCCGATGCGGCCGATGAGAGCCCAACCGGCAAAGGCGCAGATGAGGCCTGACAGGGTGTAAACAGTGGTCAGCATACGTTTGACGTTGACACCGGCGAGCTCTGCGGCATCCGGATCGTCACCCACGGCATAAAGATGGCGGCCCCAGGCGGTGCGGTTCAGGACATACCAGAGCAGAGCAACAAGCAGAACCATGGCGATGACGCCGTAAGTGAACACCGCATTGCCTATACGAAGATTGGCGCCGAAAAATTGCAGGATCGGTGCCTGCTGGGCAATGTCCTGAGCCCGGATCGTCTCATTTGCGGAATAGAGGAAGTTGGTCGCGAGCACGATCTGCCACATGCCAAGCGTGACGATAAAAGGCGGCAGGCGCATGCGCGAAACCAGAACGCCGTTTATGAAGCCGCAAAATGCGCCAACGGCGAGACCACAGAGAATGGAGAGCTCCGCTGGCAGACCGTAACGGAAAGTGAACTGCCCCATGACGACCGAGGACAGAACCATGATCGCGCCGACCGAAAGGTCGATGCCCGCCGTCAGGATGACCAGCGACTGTGCCGCGCCGACTATGCCGACGATCGCGACCTGCTGCAGGATGAGGGTCAGCGAGAAGGCCGAGAAAAACTTGCCTCCAAGGAGCAGGCCGAAAATAATCAGCGACAGCACCAGAACGATAAGCGGCACTGCCGCCGGGCTGGAATGGAGAAAGTGCTGGAATTTTTCCAGCGCGCTCTTGTCGTGCGTATCGAAAGCGGCGACCTGCGTCGAACTTCCGGAGAGCACTTTTTCAAATTCATTATGCGGCTGAGCCCGCACCGGCTGATCGCTCATGGATTTTCCTCCCGATCGCTCCATCGCATCCGCCCTGACACCGAGGTCTATCTCCAAAGAGAGTGATGCGTAGATTTCAAAGTGTTGAAGCGGCCTTTGTCATCCCCGAAGGGCGCGCAACGCGCTCGTTTGTTCCTTTGTCCGATCCCCCGGATCGTGCCTGATATTCATTCTGGCCCAAGGGCGGGGGCACGAATGCCCCCGCGGGTTTCAACGGTGATGCATCAGCCCCAGCATTTGTTGAGACCTTCCTTCGTATCGATCGAGTCGAGGCCCTTGACCGGCTTGTCGGTTACCAGCGTCACGCCGGTGTCGACAAAGTTCTTGCCTGCTGTCGGCTTCGGCTTTTCACCCGTGTCCGCAAACTTCTTGACGGCTTCGACGCCAAGCGCCGCCATCAGCAGCGGATATTGCTGCGAGGTCGCGCCGATAACGCCCTCCGCGACGTTCTTGACGCCCGGGCAACCACCATCGACGGAAACGATCAGCACGTCCTTTTCACGGCCGACGGCCTTCAGCGCCTCATAAGCGCCGGCAGCCGCAGGTTCGTTGATGGTGTGGACGACATTGATGGTCGGGTCCTTCTGCAGCAAATTCTCCATCGCCGCACGGCCGCCTTCCTCGTTACCATTGGTGACATCGTGGCCGACGATACGCGGGTCGTTCTCGTCACCGATCTTGTTGATGTCCTTCACATCAATGCCAAAGCCCTTCATGAAGCCCTGGTTGCGCAGCACATCCACAGTCGGCTGGGAAGGAGTGAGGTTGAGGAAGGCGATTTTTGCGTCCTTGGCCTTGTCGCCCAGCGTGCCGGCGGCCCACTTACCGATCAGCTCGCCAGCCAGAAGATTGTCGGTGGCAAAGGTGGAATCAGCGGCATCGACAGGCTCCAGAGGCGTGTCGAGGGCAATGACCAGAAGCCCCGCATCACGTGCCTTCTGCACGGCCGGAACGATGCCTTTGGTATCCGATGCTGTGATCAGAATACCTTTGGCGCCATCGGCGATGCAGGTCTCGATCGCTGCGACCTGGCTTTCGGAATCGCCGTCGATCTTGCCTGCGTAGGATTTCAGCGTCACACCAAGCTCCTTGGCCTTGGCAGTCGCGCCTTCCTTCATCTTGACGAAGAATGGATTGGTGTCGGTCTTGGTGATGAGGCAAACAGATGTGTCGGCGGCGGAAGCGGCGGAAGCGAAAGAAACGCCAAGCGCAAGCGCGCCCAGAAGAGCGGAAACAGTGGTCTTCATGAGATCCTCCCAATGGATATTTGAGCACCTATTCGGCTACCCGACGATCTCGTCTCCTCCGAGAACAATGATCGTTAGCTCCGATGGAACCACCAAAGGAAACGGCTGTCAATAAATAAATCCGATTGAATTATTAATTCTGTGTGGCATTCTGAGGCCCGGCATGGAGGAATATCGCCAATGACGTTTACGTTGCGATAGCAAGATTGCCATAAAGCCAGCTGTATCGGCCGCGGCAGATATGGAAGGCGGGAGGATGACATTATGAGACAATCTGTCGAGACGGCGCAGCAAGCGCCGCCCACTACCATGGATATGAGCGGTGGCGCCAACCAGATCGGTGTGCGCGCTTATAACGAGCGGCTTGTGCTCTCCCTCGTTCGCCGCCATGGCGGGTTGTCAAAAGCCGAAATTGCCAGACTTTGTGGTCTCTCCGCGCAGACCGTTTCGGTTATCATGCGCTCACTCGAAAAGGACGGACTTCTCATCCGCGGCGAAAGGCTGCGCGGCAGGGTCGGCCAACCATCGACCCCAATGCGCCTCAATCCCGACGCCGTGTTCTCCTTCGGTGTCAAGATCGGCCGGCGCAGCGTCGATCTGGTGTTGATGGATTTTGTCGGCCACATCAGGCTCAAGCTTCGCAGGACCTACCCCTATCCGCTGCCGGAATGGATATTGCCCTTCGTGATCGAGGGTATGGCCGAACTGGAATCGAAGCTTTCCCCCGCAGAACGGCAGAAAATAGCCGGTGTGGGTATCGCCGCCCCGTTCGAACTCTGGAACTGGGCGCAGGAGGTCGGGGCGCCGCAGATTGAGATGGAACGGTGGCGGGATGTCGATATTCGGGCGGGCATTGCCGAAAACGTCAGCTACCCGGTGTTCCTGCAGAATGACGCAACCAGCGCCTGCGGTGCTGAACTGGTATTTGGCGCCGGCCAGAACTATACCGATTTTCTCTACGTCTTTATCGGCTCCTTCATAGGCGGCGGCGTGGTCCTGAATTCAGCGCTGTTTTCCGGAAAGACCGGTACCGCAGGCGCAATCGGCCCACTGCCCGTCCAGGGGGAGGATGGTAATACCGTTCAGCTCCTCAAAATCGCATCCATCTTCGTTCTTGAGAACATGCTGCGCGAAAGGGGCATCGATCCGCGCCCCCTCTGGTTCTCGCCCGACGAATGGATCGATTTTGGCGAGCCGCTGGAAAGCTGGATCGGAAAAACTGCGGCAGCCCTAGCCCAGGCTGTCATCGCCGCAGCATCCATCATCGATTTTTCCAGCGTCATCATTGATGGCGGCTTTCCGGACTGGGTCAGGACAAGGATCGTTGCCGCCACCCGGGAGGCGCTCAAACGCCACGATCTTCAGGGCGTCACGCTGCCGGAGATCGTCGAAGGCGCCGTCGGCAGCCAGGCGCGTGCAATCGGTGGCGCCAGCCTGCCCTTGTTTTCCCGTTACCTCATCGATCAGAACGTTCTATTTAAAGACACGACCGGTTGACCCGGCTTATGTGACTTATTCCGACGGGATTTCCTCTGGGTGTCGGCCGGTCAGTCGCTGGCGGCATGCTGCATGATCGCCTCAAGAAAGGCCGGACCGTAACGTTCCAGTTTGGTATCCCCCACGCCTGGAATCTGCGCCATATCCTTCACGGAGACAGGTTTTGCGGCGGCAAGCTCGATGAGCGTCTTATCGTGAAAAATCACATAAGGCGGAACGTTCTGTGCGCGGGCAATTTCCATGCGTTTTGCGCGCAGAACCTCGAAGAGGCCGCGGTCAGCGTCTGGCAGGGCGGCAGATGCGGCGTTTCGCGGCGCCTGCTGCCGGGCTGCACGGGGCGCAGATGGTATTCTCAGCATCAGCGACGGTTTTTCACGCAGGAACTGCCTCCCGTCGGCGGAAATGGACAATCCGCCATGTCCGGACAAATCGACATCAATCAGTCGCAACGCGACCAGCTGGCGAAGAATGGCGCGCCAGGTGCGATTGTCGTGCTCCTTACCGATGCCATAAGTGGTTATGCGATCATGCCCGAATCGGGAAATCCTTTCGTCTTCGAGGCCCAGCAGGACGCGGATGACATAGGCTTGTCCGAATCTTTCTCCGGTGCGGTAAATACAGGAAAGCAGTTTTTGGGCGGCTATGGCGCCGTCGAACAGATCCGGCGGCTCCGCGCATGTATCGCAATTACCGCATGGCTCGCATCTGTCGCCGAAATAGGAAAGCAATATCTGCCTGCGGCAGCTTGCCGTCTCCGCAAGACCGAGCAGCGCGTCGAGCTTCTGCCGCTCCATATGTTTGCGCTGATCCGCGGCGTCCGATTCCTCGATGAAACGATTACGCAACGCAATGTCTTCATAACCGTAGAGCATGAGCACGTCGGACGGGAGACCATCACGGCCTGCGCGGCCGGTCTCCTGATAATAGGCTTCAATGCTGCCGGGCAGATCAATATGGACGACAAAACGTACGTCCGGTTTGTCGATGCCCATGCCGAAGGCAACCGTCGCGACGATGATGACGGCTTCGCCGTGCTGGAAACGGGTCTGGTTCTCCTCCCGCGCGGCTTTGTCCATGCCTGCATGATAAGGCAGTGCGTCACGTCCTTCTTCGCGCAGCCAGGCGGCCGTTTCCTCGACCTTGCGTTTCGACAGGCAGTAAACGATGCCGCTTTGGTCTTCCCGGTCTTTCAGAAAACGTCTGAGTTGAGCGCGGGGATTATCCTTTTCCATGATCGCGTAGCGGATATTGGGACGATCGAAACCCGCGATGAAGGCATCGTCCTCTTTGATATCCAGATGGCCGAGGATCTCGGCGCGGGTAGGTTCGTCGGCTGTTGCCGTCAGCGCCATGCGCGGCGTATTCGGAAAACGCTCGATAAGCAGATCGAGTTGGCGATAGGGCGGACGGAAGTCGTGCCCCCATTGCGAAAGGCAGTGAGCCTCGTCGACAGCGATCAGCGACAGATCAATGGATTGAAGTGCCTCCAGAACCTCCGGTTTGAGAAGGGTTTCCGGCGCAGCATAGAGAATATCGACATTTCCGGAGCGCATGGCCTGCCAGAGCGCACGCCGCTCTTCTGGCGAAAGGTCGGAGTTGAGTGCCTCGGCCCGCACGCCGGCCTGCCGAAGCGCCGCCACCTGATCGACCATCAACGCGATCAGCGGCGAGACGATCAGCCCCATGCCTTTGCGGGCGAGCGCCGGAATCTGGTAACACAGTGACTTTCCGCCACCCGTCGGCATCAGCACGAAGGCGTTGTTTCCGGACGTGACATGCCGAATGATTTCCGCCTGTCGCCCACGGAAGCTGTCATAGCCGTAAACGGCCTTGAGGATTTGCAACGGATCGTCGTTCACGGCTTCTTCTTCTGTGTCTGGAGGATGGCGCATCATCGCCAGTTTCGGTTCCATGGCAATCCCGAATGTGGAATTGGCCACAGAGACAGAAGCTGCGTCAGGCGTTGGCGTACAGAAACCGCTTGAGGCACGCCAACATCACAAGCCATCCGGTCGGGTCCTCCCCGGAGGGACGCTTGGAACGAGCGGCTTCCTGTATGGCTTCAGATTGCACGGCTTCGGGCCAGGGTGCATCCGAGACTTTGTGAAGCCGGGTTGTTTTCGGAGTGTTCGACTGTGTTTGGGTGCATCCACTTGCGCGCGTGCTCGGGGGCGGATTTGTGCTGTCGTAGAGCTATGCCCAAAACGCAAGAAAGCCCTCTTTTGGGAGAGGGCTTTCGTGTTGGCTTTCTTCGTAATTTTGGTTGCGGGGGCAGGATTTGAACCTGCGGCCTTCAGGTTATGAGCCTGACGAGCTACCGGGCTGCTCCACCCCGCGTCCAGCGCATTCGGCAAGGCCGAATGTCGCGGTTACGTCGTTGCTTTA